>NZ_QTPO01000012.1 GCF_003853645.1 Burkholderia sp. Bp9143
CTTTCACGGTGAGTACAGGGGTTCGAATCCCCTAGGGGACGCCAGGATTCAGCGGCGTTTCGTAGTAGAAGTGTCGCGAGGCTTGCAGGAACGTAACCGACGTCCTGCAGGTGACGGTGCAGAAAGCTGGAGCGGTAGTTCAGTCGGTTAGAATACCGGCCTGTCACGCCGGGGGTCGCGGGTTCGAGTCCCGTCCGCTCCGCCAAAAATGAAAAAGCCCGCCTCGTGCGGGCTTTTTCATTTGCATCGCCGATCCGGCGCCGCTACGAGAAATTCGCGATTGCATCCGCCCGCGACTGCGCTATCGTGGCGGGGTGCGTTCTTGACCCCTGCGCGATGCTCGATCCGACCGACCTGCGATTGCTGTATCAGCTCCGGCCCGCGGAGCCTGGCGATTTTCCGTTTGCCGAGGCGCTGA
Source organism: Burkholderia sp. Bp9143 (assembly GCF_003853645.1). GTDB lineage: Bacteria > Pseudomonadota > Gammaproteobacteria > Burkholderiales > Burkholderiaceae > Burkholderia. The sequence goes on from NZ_QTPO01000012.1 coordinate 419, forward strand.
CGCACGGCAACATGGGCGGCTATTACAAGCGCCATGGGCTCGTCTGGCGCAGCGACCTGTTTTATGCGAGCTGGCGCGAATCCGAAAACTTCATCCTGGAAGCCGACGGCGAACGTATCGGCGTGCTGCGCGTGACCGAGGAGGGCGATTCGCTGCACATCCGCGACGTGCAGATCGCAGCCGGTCATCGCGGGCAGGGCGCCGGCACCTACATGCTCGACATGTCGCATCGCTGGGCGCGCGCCCGCGGGCTGCACGAACTGCAGTTGCGCGTGTTCGTCGACAATCCGGCCGCGCGTCTTTACCTGCGCATGGGCTACCGCGTCACCGGGCCGAAGCTGGCCCAGCTCGGATCGATTCGCCACATGGTGCGCCCGGTTTGAGCACGTGACGGTACAACGCGGGGTGCGATGCCGCGACGGTCAGCGTGCAGTGCCGATCGCGTCGTCGTCGGGGGCGTCGTCGGTTGCGATGCTGTCTTCCGCGCCACGATGCTCGTAGCCGCGCAGCATGAACGCGCGCGGGCTTTCACCGAACGCGCGCCGGAACATCGCCGAAAAGGCGCTCTGGCTCTGGTAGCCGAGTTCGCGCGCGATATGCGACAGCGGACGCCCCTGGTTCAACAGCGGAATCGCGCGCGCGAGCAGCGCCTGCTGCCGCCACTGCGAAAAACTCACGCCCAGTTCCTGCTTGAACAGCCGCGAGATCGTGCGCGTGCTCGCGCCGACCTCGCTCGCCCAGTGTTCGAGCGATTCCGCATGCGCCGGTTGCGCGAGCACCGACTCGCACAGCATGCGCAGCCGCTTCTCGTCGGGCATCGGCACCGCGAGCGGCAACGGTTGGGCGCGGCTCAGCTCGTCGAGCACCAGCCCGCACAGCAGCCGTTCGCGGGTACCGCTCAGGTCGCGGGCGTCGAGCGCGACGATCAGTTCGCGCAGCAAGCCCGTCACCTCGACCACCCGGCAGGCGTCGAGCCCGTCCGGCACGGCCGACTCGTCGATATACAGCGTGCGCAAGTACGCTTCCTCGACGATCACGACCTCGTGCGTGACATGCGGCGGCACCCAGATCGCACGGGAAGGCGGCACCATCCACGTCGTCCCGGTCGTCGCAACGCGCAGCACGCCGCGCGACGCATACGCAAGTTGCGCCCACGCGTGCGTGTGCAGCGGGATCCGGCGGCCGGCATCCACCTGGCGCGCCCGGACACGCATCGGGTGGACGCGGGTCGGCGCGAACTCGGGCGGGATGTCGATGACGTCGTAGGAGTTCGATGCGTCGGCTTGGGCAGGCGGATTCATGGACGATTCGGTCGGCGCGGCGGCGATGCCGTTATTTTAGAAGGCGCCGCGCAGGCGCATGCGGCGGTTTTTCGGCCGATAATGCACCGTTCAAATGAACTTTGTATGGGGCCGCACGCGTTCCGGCCGGTGCAAGCCCGGGCCCGGGCCAGCGCGACGCGTCCTGCCGAAAAGAACCATCGTGCCGCCGGCGCGGTCTATCGATGCGGGCGCGTCTTCGCGCGAGCAGGGCCCCGGCGACGCCGGCGCCCGCGGCGCGGCCGCGACGGCCCGGCACGGCAACATCTGAATCGAAGAGGAGAACCACAATGCGCTACGTATTCGTCTACGGCACGTTGAGAGCGGGAGAAGCCAACGACATCGGCCATGCGGCCGCGCGGCACGGGATCGCCGCGCCGACGCTGCTCGGTGCGGCCGCGCTGCCGGGCGAACTGTACGATTTCGGCACGTATCCGGGCATGCTCGCCGGGACGGCCGGCCAGTCGCTCGTGTGGGGCGACGTCTACGAGATCGACGAGCAACTGGTGCCCGTGCTCGACGAGATCGAGCGCGTCTATCCGGGTGTCGACACGCTGTTCCGGCAGGAGCCGGTGACCGTCGAACTCGGCGGCCGTACGTATGCGTGCGTCTACTATCCGGTCGCCGCACATGCGGCAGCCGACCGTCCGCGCATCGCGTCGGGCGACTGGGTTCAGCACCGGCGCGAGCGGGAAGCCGCCGGCGCGTCCGCATAGCGAACCGCTGCGCCGCAAAAGGAAAAGCGCCCCACGGGGCGCTTTTTTCATGCCGCCGTGTCGTGCGACCGGCGGCGGGCGGGACGGGGGCGACCCGGTCTGGGCCGTCAGATTTCCTCGTACAGCGGCAGCGTCAGGAATTCGGTGAAGCCTTCCGACGTCGACATCTGTTCGAAGATCGTCGCGGCGCGCTCGTACGGCTGCGTGTTGCCGCCGACCGAACGCTTCACGTTGTCGAGCTCGGCGTTCGCGAATTCGCGCACGAGTTCCGCGGTGACCTTGCGGCCGTCGTCGAGCACGCCCTTCGGCGAGCGGATCCACTGCCACACCTGAGAGCGGGAAATCTCGGCGGTCGCCGCGTCTTCCATCAGGTTGTGGATCGGCACGCAGCCGTTGCCGTCGAGCCAGGCGCCGAGATAGTGGATGCCGACGTTGATGTTGTTGCGCAGGCCGGCTTCGGTGATCGGTGCTTCAGGCTGGAAGTCGAGCAGGTTCTTGCCTTCAATCTGTACGTCGTCGCGCTGCTTCGCGATCTGGTTCGGCTTGTCGCCGAGCACCTTGACGAATTCTTCCATCGCGATCGGCACGAGGCCCGGGTGCGCGACCCAGCCACCGTCGTAGCCGTCGGTCGCGTCGCGCTGCTTGTCGGAGCGCACGCCGCCCATCGCCTTGTCATTCGCTTCCGGATCGTTCTTGATCGGAATCAGCGCGCTCATCCCGCCGATCGCCGGCGCATTGCGCTTGTGGCAGGTCTTCAGCAACAGCAGCGCGTATGCGCGCATGAACGGCACCGTCATCGTGATCTTCGAGCGGTCGGCCAGGCAGAAGTCGCGGTCGTTCTTGAACTTCTTGATCGCCGAGAAGATGTAGTCCCAGCGGCCGGCGTTCAGGCCCGAGCTGTGTTCGCGCAGTTCGTACAGGATCTCGTCCATCTCGAACGCGGCGAGGATCGTCTCGATCAGCACCGTCGCGCGGATCGTGCCGCGCGGCACGCCGATTGCCTCCTGTGCCGCGACGAAGATGTCGTTCCACAGGCGCGCCTCGAGATGGCTTTCCATCTTCGGCAGGTAGAAGTACGGGCCCGAGCCGCGCGCGATCAGTTCCTTCGCGTTGTGGAACAGGAACAGCGCGAAATCGAAGACGCCGCCGGACACGCGCTGGCCGTCGACCGTCACGTGCTTCTCGTCGAGGTGCCAGCCGCGCGGACGCACGATCAGCGTCGCGACCTTGTCGTTGAGCTGGTACGACTTGCCGTTCTGCTCGAGCGAGATCGTGCGGCGCACTGCGTCCTTCAGGTTGATCTGGCCGTCGATCTGGTTCGTCCAGCTCGGCGCGTTCGAATCCTCGAAGTCCGTCATGTACGAATCGGCGCCCGAGTTCAGCGCGTTGATGATCATCTTGCGCTCGACGGGTCCGGTGATCTCGACACGGCGGCATTGCAGGTCGGCCGGCAGCGGCGCGACCTTCCAGTCGCCTTCGCGGATCGCCTTCGTGTCGGCCAGGAAATCGGGGCGTTCGCCGGCGTCGAGGCGCTTGGTGCGCTCGACGCGGGCCTGCAGAAGCGCCTGGCGGCGCGGCTCGAACGTGCGGTGCAGCGCCGCGACGAGTGCGAGCGCGTCAGGCGTCAGGATCGCTTCGTAACCCGGCTTGATTTCGCCGGTGATCGCCATGCCTTGTGGCAGCGTGATCGGGGTGCTCATGAGTCTCATCTCCTTGGTCGGTCAGTTGCGGTTTCGGTGAAGGGGGAAGGCGGCAGCGCCGCGAACGTCATGCGCCCGGGCCGGGGCGCGCGCGGTTTGCGGGTCTGCCGGACGGAGCCGGGGTGGCGAGGAATTCGAGCAGGTCGGCCATGCCGCTGCCGGTGCCGTCGGGAGGCACGCCGAGTTCCTCGGCGGGCGCGCCCGTGCGGTTGAGCCAGAACGTCGTGTAGCCGAACCATGCGGCCCCCGCGACGTCCCAGGCGTTCGACGACACGAACACGATGTCACGCGGGTTCGCGCCGAACGCGGCGGTGCCGAGTGCGTACGCGACCGGGCTCGGCTTGTACGCGCGCACCGCGTCGGCCGACAGCACGCGATCGAACAGGCCGGTCATGCCGGCGCTCTTGATCGCGATGTCGAGCATTTCCGGGTTGCCGTTCGACAGGATCGCGAGCGGCGGGCGCGGTTCGAGCGCGCGGAGCTTGCGCAGCGCGGGCACCGTGTCTGGATAGGTGGACAGGCACGCGTATTCGTCCATCAGCCGCTTCTCGGCCGCGCTATTCAGCGCGAGGCCGAGCAGGCGCGCGGCGAACCGCAGCGCGTCGAGCGTGATGTCGCGGAACGGGCGATAGCGGGCGCCGGACGGATCGGCGAGCGTGCGCAACTGCGAGTATTCGATTTGCTTGCGTCGCCACAGCTGCGACAACCGGTCCCCGTGACCAGGAAACATCTGCTCTGCCGCGGCCACGACCGCATGCACGTCGAACAACGTGCCGAATGCGTCGAAGAGGATTGCGTCGGGAGAGGAGAGTGTCGTTGTGGCCGACATAGCCTTGCGCTCCAGTTTCAGAGGTCGGGTCGATTCTATTCGTGATAACAGGTGCTAAAAAAGACGTTAATCATCACTTGATCTTTTACTTTCATATACCTAATCTTGACCGCTTAAGCTATTTGAAGGGCGAGAGCGCCGCCCTTGCGAGTCATGGACCGGTTCAAACAGATCGAAACGTTCGCCGCGGTCGCGGCGAAGGGCAGCCTGTCGGCGGCCGCGCACGCGGAAGGCGTCGCGCCGGCCATCATTGGTCGCCGCCTCGACGCGCTCGAGGAGCGGCTCGGCGTCAAGCTGCTGGTGCGCACGACGCGCAAGCTCACGCTGACCTTCGAGGGTTCGGCCTTCCTCGAGGATTGCCAGCGGATCATCAACGACATGCAGAACGCGGAGGCGAGCGTGTCCGCCGGCGGCGTGAAGGCGAGCGGCCACCTGCGCATTTCCGCGCCGGCCGGCTTCGGGCGGCGCCACGTCGCGCCGCTCGTGCCCGAGTTCAGCGGCGCGCATCCGGACGTGTCGGTCACGCTTGACCTGTCCGACCGGATGGTCGACCTCGTCAACGAAGGGTTCGATTGCGCGGTGCGGCTCGGCGAGCTGCCCGATTCGTCGCTGGTGTCGCTGAAGCTCGGCGAGAACCGGCGCGTGTGCGTCGCGTCCCCCGCGTATCTCGCGCGGCGCGGCACGCCGGCCACGCTCGCGGAACTCGCGCGCCACAACTGCCTCGCGCTGGCCGCGAACGCGAACCAGCAACGCGGCTGGGTGTTCCAGGAGGGCGACAAGGTCGTGTCGATCCGGGTGAACGGCACGATGGAATGCTCGGACGGCGCGGTGCTGCACGAGTGGTGTCTTGCAGGCTACGGCCTGGCATGGCGATCGTGGTGGGAGGTCGGCAACGACATCGCGGCCGGCCGCCTCGTCAGCGTGCTCGACGCGTTCGCGGCGCCGCCGATCGGCATCCATGCGGTGTTTCCGCAGCGCCGCCACCTGCCGCTGCGCGTGCGCCTGTTTCTCGATTACCTGAAACATACTTACGAACGGCCCGGGTATTGGGGCGAGTAGGGCGCGCCCGCCCGCGCGTTTCCGATATGAGGGCGAACCCGCTGCCGGCGCCGGTCGCCCGGTTTCGCGCACTACAATCGAAACTGGCATGCGCGACGCGCCCGGGCCGGCCCGCATGGGTTCGCGGCGCGCGCGGTGCGTCTGACGCAGGAGGGCGCGATGTTCCGGCACATCCTCGTTCCAACCGATGGTTCCGAGCTGTCGCAGAAGGCGATCGACGGCGCGATCGATCTGGCGCGCGCGGTCGGCGCGCGGGTCACGGCCTATGCGTGCCTGCCGCAGTATCCGTACTCGCCGTTTTCCGAAGTGATCATCGAGCCGCCCGCCGATTTCCGGGCGCGCAGCGAGCGCGAGGCGCGCGCGCATCTGGACGACGTGCAGGCGGCCGCGAAGGCGGCCGGCGTCGTCTGCGACAGCTGGACGAGCGTGCATCCGTCGCCGTACCTCGGCATCATCGAGGCGGCCGAACGCGGCGGCTGCGACGTGATCTTCATGGCGTCCCACGGACGCCGCGGGCTCGGCAGCCTGTTGATCGGCAGCGAAACGCAGCGCGTGCTGACCCATACGAAAATTCCGGTGATCGTCTATCGGTAGATGCGGCGCTGTGTGGCCGCGCGGGCGGCCGCACGGGAGCGCCGCTGAAAAAAGGCGCGCCGGACGAAGCCGGCGCGCGTCGTTGCTGGCGGCCGCAGCCGCGCGGCGGGTCGCGCGGATCACCACGCGCCCGCCGTCTCCTCCCTGATTGTTGTTCCGTGCAGCCGATGCCGCGCCGTCGCGTGACGGGCGGGCATCGGCATGGCGCTTTCGCGCGTTACGCGACCTTCTTGCCGTCGAAGAACTGTTCGTCTTCGGTTGAGCCGTGCAGCGCGGTCGTCGAGGCTTCGCGCTCGACCGTCTGCGTGACGGCGTCGAAGTAGCCGGTGCCGACTTCGCGCTGGTGCTTGACGGCCGTGAAGCCCTTGTCGGCCGCCGCGAACTCGGCCTGCTGCAGTTCGACGAACGCGCTCATCTGCGTGCGCGCATAGCCGTGCGCGAGGTTGAACATCGAGTAGTTCAGCGCATGGAAGCCGGCCAGCGTGATGAACTGGAACTTGTAGCCCATCGCGCCGAGTTCCTTCTGGAACTTTGCGATCGTCGCGTCGTCGAGGTTCTTCTTCCAGTTGAACGACGGCGAGCAGTTGTACGACAGCATCTTGCCCGGGAATTGCTTGTGGATCGCTTCCGCGAACTTCTTCGCGTACTCGAGATCCGGCTTGCCCGTTTCGCACCAGACGAGATCGGCGTGTGGCGCATACGCGACGCCGCGCGAGATCGCCTGCTCGATGCCCGGCTTCGTGCGGAAGAAGCCTTCGACCGTGCGCTCGCCCGTCAGGAACGGCTTGTCGTTGTCGTCGATGTCGGACGTGATCAGGTCCGCCGCTTCCGCGTCGGTCCGCGCGACCAGCACGGTGGGTGTGCCCATCACATCGGCCGCGAGCCGCGCCGCCGACAGCTTCGCGACCGCTTCGCGCGTCGGCACGAGCACCTTGCCGCCCATGTGGCCGCACTTTTTCACCGACGCGAGCTGGTCCTCGAAGTGGACGCCCGATGCGCCTGCCTCGATCATCGCCTTCATCAGTTCGAACGCGTTCAGCACGCCGCCGAAGCCGGCTTCAGCGTCCGCGACGATCGGCGCGAAAAAATCGACATAGCCTTCGTCGCCCGGGTTCTTGCCTTCCGACCACTGGATCTGGTCGGCGCGCGTCAGCGTGTTGTTGATGCGCTTGACCACGAGCGGCACCGAGTTCGCCGGGTACAGCGACTGGTCCGGGTACATTTCGCCCGCGACGTTCGCGTCGCCGGCCACTTGCCAGCCGGACAGGTAGATCGCCTTCAGGCCGGCCTTCACCTGCTGCATCGCCTGGTTGCCGGTCAGCGCGCCGAGTGCGTTGACGAACGGCTCTTCGTTGATGAGGCGCCACAGTTTTTCCGCGCCGCGCTTGGCCAGCGTGTGCTCGACGGCGATCGAGCCGCGCAGGCGCACCACGTCCTCAGCCGTGTAGCTGCGCTTGATACCCTTCCAGCGGGGATCGGTTTCCCATTGCTTTTGCAGTTCCTGTGCCTGTTGCTGTCGCGACATGATGAGCTCCTTGATGCGGTGTGTTGCCAGATCGGTCGAATCCGACGGTGCTGATGCTGTTCTCGAAGCGGGGTGGGATGCGTGCCGTTTCGCGAGGTCTTGTATAAGAGTCTAGGCAAACCGATCGAGGTGAAACAGGGGCCATCTCAGGAACTTATAAACTTTTTAATCTTTACTAATCAATGGCTTGTGATTTTCATTTCGCAATAAGAAACGATTTTTTCCATCTCGCAATTGTAAGGTTGTGCCGCGCAGCATGATTTTTTACGACGCAAAAAAATTTTCCGCATCGTGAAATCTGGCGCGAGACGAAAAAAAACCGGCGCGGGTGCGCCGGTCTGCCGGATGGGCGTGGCGGCCGTGGGGCCGCCGGGGCATGCTTACGACGCCGAATTGCTGCGACGCGGGCCGCCGCTGCGCTGGCCGTCGCGACGCGGGCCGCCGTCACGGCTGCCGCCCGGCTTGCCGCTCCAGCCGCCGCCATTGCCGCCGCCGTAGCTGCGGCCGTTGCCGCCATGACCGCCGCCCGGCTTGCCGCCGAAACGACGACCGCCGTTACCGCCGCCCGGACGGCCGCGGCCGCCGGTGCCGCGATCGTTGCGCGGGGGCGCCTTGCGCGGCTCGAAGCCTTCGATCACGTTGACCGGCAGCGGCGAGCGCACGAAGCGCTCGATGCGCTTGAGCGCGCCCTGTTCGGCGTGGTGCACGAGGCTCACCGCGGTGCCCGAACGGCCGGCCCGGCCCGTACGGCCGATACGATGCACGTAGTCTTCCGCGAACTTCGGCAAATCGTAGTTGAACACGTGCGTGATGCCCGGGATGTCGATGCCGCGGGCCGCGACGTCGGTCGCGACCAGCACGCGCACGCGGCGCTCGCGCAGCGCACGGATCGTGCGGTTGCGTGCGCCCTGCGGCAGGTCGCCATGCAGCGCGGCCGATTCGAAGCCGGCGTCGGCGAGACGGCCGGCGAGCTGGTCGGCATCGATCTTGGTCGCCGTGAAGATGATCGCCTGGTCGAGCGCGTCGTCGCGCAGCAGGTGATCGAGCAGGCGATCCTTGTGGTCGCGGTCGTCGACGTAATGAACGGTCTGCGCGATGTTCGCGCGCGATTCGAGGCGCTGCTGGATTTCGATGCGTTCCGGATCCTTCAGCAGGCGGCTCGTCAGCGAGCCGATCTTGCCGTCCAGGGTGGCCGAGAACAGCATCGTCTGGCGCGACTCGGGCGTGGCGGCGACGATCGTCTCGATGTCGTCGATGAAGCCCATGTCGAGCATGCGGTCGGCTTCGTCGAGCACGAGCATCTTCAGTTCGGACAGGTCGATGCGGCCCCGCTCGAGGTGGTCGAGCAGGCGGCCCGGCGTGGCGACCAGGATCTCGGGGTTCTTCGCGAGCAGCATCAGCTGCTGGCCGTAGGCGACGCCGCCGAGGATGCTGACCGTGCGCAGGCGCTTCAGGTGCTTGCCGTAGGTCGACGCGGCCGTGGTGACCTGCATCGCGAGTTCACGGGTCGGCGTCAGCACGAGCAGGCCCGGGCGGGCGACGGGCTGCGGGCGGCGCGCACGGCGGTCGCCCTGGTTCGGTTCACGCGGCGCGCGCGGTTGCTGCGCCTGCGCCTTCTGGAGCTGCGCGAAACGTTCGATCGCGGGCAGCATGAATGCGGCCGTCTTGCCCGAACCGGTCGGGCTCGACACCAGCAGGTCCCGACCGGCGATGCCGGCCGGAATCGCGCGCTGCTGGACCGGCGTCGGCTTGGCGTAGCCGGCGGCCTGCAGCGCGGAGACGATCTCCGGCGACAACCCGAGCGACGCGAAAGTCGGCTCGTCCGACGCCGGTTCGACCGCGGCCGGTGCGGCGGCGTTGTCGAGACCGAGCGCCTGGTCGGCGATCGCGTTGAGCGGGCTGGAGTTGATGCTCGAAGTCATAACAATCCTTGAAACACAGTGGGTGAAACGTCGGCGCCAATCGCGCATACCCAAGTCGTCGGATTCAGCGAGCAAATCGGGAAACGGGTGCAATCCGCCGAACCTTCGGCGGATGAGGCATTAGAAGCTGTTTTGGGTGCGGCGCGCTTCTGGAGCGAGGCCGCCAGCCTAGTTGACGACCGCGAGGGTCGAAGCAGGAGGGGACAGGTTCTAAACCGGATTGGAGCTTAACGCTACGAGGCGTCGGGCCGGAACGGCTTGCGAGCCGAGCGCGGGAGGTGACGCAGGCCGCATTATAAAGAAATTTGCTGCGCTGCGCCACTGATTTGATTGCCTATTGCGGACTGTCTATTGCGGCGGGAGGGTCAGGTCAGGACGCCGTGCCGTTCTTCAGCGATTCGACGAGCTCGATGTATTGCTGTTTCGCCGCATCCTGGGTCGTGCCTTTCAGCGCTTCCCACGCGTCGTACTTGTACTTGCCGACGATGTCGGTGAAGCCCGGCTTGTCGCCGTGCGCGTCGCCGTCGGTCGCTTGCTTGAAGAGCGCGTACAGGCGCAGCAGCGTCAGGTTGCCCGGTCGCTCGGTCAGTTGCTTGACGTCGACCTGGGCCTGGTCGAATTGGGCGGTGAGTTCGCTCATCGTGTGTCTCCGTAAGGGTTTCAAGTCGGGCGATCTTAACAAGCGCCGCGCCGCGCGGGGTCGAGCGATCCTTCCAAACCGCCGGCCGCGCGGCGCACGCATCGCGATCGGGTCCGATCGCCCGTGGGAACGGGGCGCCGCATTACAATGTCGGCCATGACGCAAACAGTGCTCCTCGCCATCGATACGTCGACCGAATACTGCTCGGTCGCGCTGCTGCGCTCGGCTCCGGCCGATGACGCCGTTTCCACCCCGCAAACCTGGGTCCGCCACGAGCTGACGGGCGCCGTGTCGAGCACGCGCGTGCTGCCGGCCATCCAGGAGCTTTTCGCCGAATCGGGCCTCACGTTCGCCGACTGCGATGCGATCGCGTTCGGCGCGGGCCCCGGCTCGTTCACCGGGCTGCGCACCGCCACCGGCATTACCCAGGGTCTCGCGTTCGGCCGCGGGCTGCCGGTCGTGCCGGTCAGCACGCTGCTCGCATGCGCCGAGTACGCGCGATTGCGCGCGCCCGGCACGACGCGCGTGCTGGCCGCGCTCGATGCGCGGATGGACGAAGCGTACTGGGCCGACTTCGCGTGGGACGATCAGGCGGGCGACTGGCGCACGCTGCATCCGGCGTCGCTCGATGCGCCGGGTGCCGTCGGCGTGCCCGATGCGCCGTTCACGCTCGCGGGCAACGCGGCAGCCGCGTTCGGTGCACAGCTGCCGGCCGCGGCGGCCGCGGCCGTGATCGACGGCGACGCGCTGCCGCATGCGCTGGCGGTCGCGCATGCCGCGCTGCGGGCGTTCCGCGCCGGCCGTACGGTGCCGGCCGACCAGGCTGCGCCGGAGTACGTACGCGACAAGGTCGCGCAGACCACCGCCGAGCGCATCGCGGCCCGCGCCGCGCAGACGGGCGGAGCGAAGGGATGACAGGCGTATTGTTGAGCGACCGCTATTTGTCGCCGATGACCGACACCGATCTCGACGAGGTCGTCGCGATCGAGCAGGCCGCGTACGAATTCCCGTGGAGCCGCGGCAATTTCGAGGATTCGCTGCGCAACGGCTATTTCGGCGTGTGCCTGCGGCACGTGACGGGCGCGCTCGTCGGCTATTGCGTGCTGATGCCGGTGGTCGACGAAATGCACCTGCTGAACCTGTGCGTCGCCCCGGCCGCCCAGCAGTCGGGCGCGGGCCTCGCGCTGCTGCGCGAAGCCGTGCGCATCTCGCGAGCGGAGCGGCTCGACGGCATGTTGCTCGAGGTGCGGCCGTCCAATCCGCGCGCGATCCATCTGTACGAGCGTTTCGGCTTCGCGACGATCGGCCGGCGCAAGAACTACTATCCGGCGCGGCATCGCAGCCGGGAGGACGCGATCGTGATGCGTCTGACGCTGAACAAGGACGAAGGGGACGCGCATGGCGTGGGCTGAAGCAGCGCTCGAGGAAATGGGGCTCGCGCAGATCTGGGTGCGGCGCGGGCAACGTGCGGAAAGCGGGGAAGCGGGTGGAGCGGGTGGAGCGCCGGCTGCGTCGCCAGGCGCGGCCGACGACGTACCCGCCGTTGCGGCCGCAACCGTCGCGGCAACGCCGCGGACGGCGGCAGAGCGGCCTCGCGATACGCAGCCGCGTGCGACGCATGCGTTCGCACGTGACGATACGCCGCCGGTTGACGGAGCCGTGCGCGATGCGACGCCGGCCGGCGAAGCGGGCAGCGCTCCGCGTGCCGCGATCGGCGACGATCGCGCGTCCGTCAAGCCCGTGCCGGCCGCTGCCGCGGACGACGTGCCGCCGCTCACCGAAGACGATTTCGCCTGGTTCGACGCGGCGCCGCCTGGTGATCCGCTGCCGCCGGCCGAATCGCGTCCTGCCGCGACGCCGGTCGCGATGCTCGACTGGGATGCGCTCGCCGCACGCGTCGCCGGCTGCACGAGCTGCCGCCTGTGCGAGAAGCGCACCAATACCGTGTTCGGTGTCGGCGATCGTGAAGCGGACTGGATGCTGATCGGCGAAGCGCCAGGCGAGAACGAGGACAAGCAGGGCGAGCCGTTCGTCGGCCAGGCCGGCAAGCTGCTCGACAACATGCTGCAGTCGCTCGCGCTCAAGCGCGGCGACAACGTCTACATCGCGAACGTGATCAAGTGCCGCCCGCCCGGCAACCGCAATCCGGAACCTGACGAGGTCGCGCGCTGCGAGCCGTACCTGCAGCGCCAGGTCGCGCTCGTGAAGCCGAAGCTGATCGTCGCGCTCGGCCGCTTCGCCGCGCAGACGCTGCTGAAGACGGACGCGAGCATCGCATCGCTGCGCGGCCGCGTGCACACGTATGAAGGCGTGCCGGTGATCGTCACCTACCACCCTGCGTACCTGCTGCGCAGCCTGCAGGACAAGTCGAAGGCGTGGGCCGACCTGTGCCTGGCGCGCGATACGTTCCAGCGGGCGGAGGGCGTCGACGCGAACGGGCCGGCCGGACAATGACGCGCGATGCGGCGTTCACGTTCGTCGATACGCTGCACGATGCCGCGGTCCGCGATCTGGGCTGGCTCCTCGCGAGCCCGAGCCTGCTCACCGCGGCGCCCGGCGCTCCGCTCGCGCATCCATGGTCGGATGCGGTCGAGCGGGTGGCCGTCGAAGCGTGGCTCGTCGCGCTCGATGCCGCGCCCGAGCCGCTGCACCGCGCGCTCGACGGGCTGCGGCCCGTGCGACTCGGCCGCTATGCCGAATGCCTGCTCGAGTACTTCCTCGTGCACGGGCCGTCGCTGCGGCTCGTCGCCGCCAACCTGCCGCTGCGCAGCAACGGCAAGACGCTCGGCGAGGTCGATTTCCTCGTCGATGCGCCGGGCGGGCAGCGCCTGCACTGGGAACTCGCGGTGAAGTGCTATCTATGCGCACCGGTGGACGGCGACGCATCGCTGGCGGATTTCGTCGGGCCGAATCTCGTCGACCGCCTCGACCGCAAGCGCAGCCGGCTGCTCGAGCATCAGCTGCGGCTGAGCGATCGCCACGGGTTCGCGCTGCTCGGCTACGGCGCGCCGTCCGATGCGCAGATGTTCATCAAGGGCTGGCTGTTCTATCCGCACGGCGTGCCGTTGCCGCCGGTGGCCGCGGAAATCGCGGCCGATCATCCGCGCGGGTTCTGGCTCACGCACGCGCAGTGGCCGGCCTGGGCAGCCGCGCAGCCCGACGGTGCGGCTTGGAACGTGCTGCCGCGGCTGGCGTGGCTCGCGCCGCGGCGGGTGGCGGCCGACGCCGCGCCCGAACCGCTGGCGCATTCGCTTGCGTTGCCGTCCGGTTTCACGGCGCGCCAGGCGCCCGTGCTGATCGGCGTCCATCGACAGGACGGCAACGGCGTATGGCGGGAGACGGCGCGCGGCTTCATCGTGCCGGACGACTGGCCCGCGCGTGCGCAGGCGTTCGCTGCTCAGGACCACTGACGCCGCGTCAGCCGGCGCTCACCACCAGCGATGGAAGTGGTGGACGGGGCCGACGCCGCGGCCGACGTCGAGCTGGCCGCTCGCGGCGATCGCGCCGGTCAGGTAGGCCTTCGCTTCGCGTACCGCGCACTCGAGATCGGGTTGCTGCGGCAGCAGCGCGGCGATCGCCGACGACAATGTGCAGCCCGTGCCGTGCGTGTTGCTGACCGGCACGCGCGTGCCGTCGAACCGCACCGTATGTGCAGCATCGACGAGCCAGTCGGGGCTCGCGGCAGCATCGGGCAGGTGGCCGCCCTTCATCAGCACGGCGCGCGCACCGCTCTTCAGCAGCGCGTGGCCCTGCCGGACCATGTCGTCTTCGGTCGTCGCGGGCGTGTCGCCGAGCAGGGCGGCCGCTTCGGGCAGGTTTGGCGTGACGACGGTCGCGAGCGGCAGCAGCGCGTCGCGCAATGCGTCGACCGCGTCGGGCGCGAGCAGCGCGTGCGAGCTCTTCGAAATCATCACCGTGTCGAGCACGACGAAGCGCGGCGTGTAACGCCGCAGCGCGTCGGCCACCGCATGCACGATCGCCGCGTTCGCGAGCATGCCGATCTTGACCGCGTCGATGCGGATGTCGTCGAACACCGCGTCGAGCTGCGCGGTCACGAACGCGGCGTCCGGCGCGTGCACGCCGGTTACGCCGCGCGTGTTCTGCGCGGTCAGCGCGGTGATTACGCTCGCGCCGTACGCGCCGAGCGCGGAGAAGGTCTTGAGGTCGGCCTGGATGCCTGCGCCGCCGCCCGAGTCGGAGCCGGCGATAGTCAGGACGTTGGGTATCGGGTGCGTCATGATGGCAAGGCGCCGGTTCGAAGACCGGCGCCGACGGACGGAAGCGGAACGAAAGAGAAGTGTAGCGTCAGTGCCGCGATTCGCCGATCAGTGCGACCGAGTCGAACTGACGCTGGTTCGCCTGGTGGCGGCGCATCACGAGCCACATCGTCAGGCAGACGAACGTGCCGAACAGCACGATCACGACGCCGACCGGCACGTCGAGCCAGACCAGCACCGCGTACAGGCACAGCATCACGAGCACCGACAGGTTCTCGTTGAAGTTCTGCACCGCGATCGAGTGGCCGGCCGACAGCAACACGTGACCGCGATGCTGCAGCAGCGCATTCATCGGAACCACGAAATAGCCGGACAGCGCGCCGACGCAGATCAGGAAGATGTACGCGACGATCAGGTACACCGGCAGGCGCAGGTGGCCGAAGTGCACGGCCCAGTGCGACGGGAACAGGTCGCGCGTATAGAACGCCATCAGCATGACCGCGATGCCCATGATGATGCCGACGGGCAGTACCGTAAGCGACTTCTTCAGCGGGATCCGCGCGGCTGCGGCGATCGCGCCGCCCGCGACGCCGACCGCGACCACGGCCTGCAGAATCGCGCCTTCGGACAGCGACATGTTGAGCGAGACTTCGGCCCACTTCAGCACGATGAACTGCAGCGTCGCGCCCGCGCCCCAGAACAGCGTCGTGACCGCGAGCGAGATCTGGCCGAGCTTGTCGCGCCAGAGCACCATGAAGCAGTCGGCGAAGTCGGTGAGGAGCTTGACCGGGCCGCGCTCCTGCTTCGGATAGCGCGCGCCCGTATCGGGGATCCGCAGGTTGAAGATGGCGGCGATCACGTAGATCGCCATGATGATCACCATCGCCGCTTCCGCGGGCGTGGCGATCCAGGCTGGCGTGTGCGCGATCACGTGCGACGCGATGTGCGGGCTGATCAACGCGCCGCCTAGCACGGTGCCGAGGATGATCGAGCTGACGGTCGTGCCTTCGATCCAGCCGTTCGCGGCGACGAGCCGGTCGGCCGGCAGCAACTCGGTCAGAATGCCGTATTTCGCGGGCGAGTAGGCCGCGGCGCCGAATCCGACGATCCCGTACGCGATCAGCGGGTGGGCGCCGAACAGCATGATCAGGCAGCCGACCACCTTGATCGAATTGGTGATGAACATCACGCGGCCCTTCGGGCGCGAGTCGGCGAACGCACCGACGTACGCCGCCAGCACCACATAGGACAACACGAAGAACAGCTTGAGCAGCGGTGTCATCCAGTTGGGGGCGTGGAGGTCTTTCAGCAGGGCGATGGCGGCGATGAGAAGCGCATTGTCGGCCAACGACGAGAAAAACTGCGCGGCCATGATGGTGTAAAAACCTTTTTTCATCTGATGCGATGCTTTCGTCGCTGCGGCAGGGCCGCGTAGGCCGCCTGGTATGCGATCGGCTTATTCCGTTCGAAATGGGTTGTGCGCACGGCTTTATAACACGAAAATACAGCAATTCGGACTAGCAAGATTCCCCGATCGTTCCGCAAATTGTCGGCTTCGGTGCTCAAAAGGCGCGGTAAGCTGATGATTCGCAAGCGTCTTTACGTAAATTTCCCATGCCGCGCCCGATCTCCGCCACCATTCATACCGCCGCTCTCGCGAACAATCTCTCCGTCGTCCGCCGATTTGCCGGCCCGTCCAAGGTCTGGGCGGTCGTCAAGGCCAACGCGTACGGCCACGGTCTCGCGCGCGTGTTTCCCGGCCTGCGCGGCACCGACGGCTTTGGCCTGCTCGACCTCGACGAGGCCGTGAAGCTGCGCGAGCTTGGCTGGGCCGGCCCGGTCCTGCTGCTCGAAGGGTTCTTCCGCTCGACCGACATCGACGTGATCGACCGCTACAGCCTGACGACCACCGTCCACAACGACGAGCAGATGCGGATGCTGGAGACGGCGCGGCTGTCGAAGCCCGTCAACGTGCAGCTTAAGATGAACAGCGGGATGAACCGGCTCGGCTACGTGCCGGAGAAATACCGCGCCGCGTGGGAGCGCGCCCGCGCGTGCCCCGGCATCGGCCAGATCACGTTGATGACCCATTTTTCGGACGCCGACAACGAGCGCGGCGTCGCCGAGCAGCTTGCGACGTTCGAGCGCGGCGCCGCAAACATCGCCGGCGCGCGCAGCCTTGCGAATTCGGCGGCCGTGTTGTGGCATCCGGATACGCACTTCGACTGGGTGCGGCCGGGGATCGTACTTTACGGCGCATCGCCGTCGGGGCTGTCGGCCGACATCGCCGACACTGGGCTGAAGCCCGCGATGACGCTCGCGTCCGAGTTGATCGCGGTGCAGACGATCGCGAAGGGGCAGGCGATCGGCTACGGCTCGACGTTCTCCGCGCAAGCGCAGATGCGCGTCGGCGTCGTCGCGTGCGGCTACGCGGACGGCTATCCGCGCGTCGCGCCCGAAGGCACGCCGGTGATCGTCGACGGCATCCGCACGCGGATCGTCGGCCGCGTGTCGATGGACATGATCACCGTCGACCTGACTCCGTGCCCGCAGGCCGGCGTCGGCGCGCGGGTCGAGCTGTGGGGCAACGTGCTGCCGATCGACGACGTCGCACGCCATTGCGGGACCATCGGCTATGAATTGATGTGCGCGGTTGCCAGCCGCGTACCGGTGCGTGCGGAATAAGGGCAGCACGCGTGGCCAAACAGAAAACCGTCTACGTCTGCAGCGAGTGCGGCGGACAAACCCCGAAGTGGCAAGGGCAATGCCCGTCGTGCCAGGCCTGGAATACCCTCGTCGAATCGGTCGCCGAATCGCCGGCCGCCCATCGCTTCCAGTCGCTCGCGAAGCGGGCGCCCGTGCAGCGCCTCGTCGACATCGAGGCGGCCGACGTGCCGCGCTTCTCCACCGGCATCGGCGAATTCGATCGCGTGCTGGGTGGCGGGCTGGTCCCGGGCGGCGTCGTGCTGATCGGTGGCGATCCGGGCATCGGCAAGTCGACGCTGTTGCTGCAGTCGCTCGCGGACATCGCGAGCGAGCGGCGCGCACTCTATATCAGCGGCGAGGAGTCGGCCGCGCAGATCGCGTTGCGCGCGCAACGGCTTGCGCTGCTCGATGGCGGCGCACCGGCGGCCGAGTTGAAGCTGCTCGCCGAGATCCAGCTCGAGAAAATCCAGGCCGCGATCGACGCGGAGCGGCCGGACGTCGCCGTCATCGACTCGATCCAGACCGTCTATTCCGAAGCGTTGACGTCGGCGCCCGGCTCGGTCGCGCAGGTGCGCGAATGCGCGGCGCAGCTCACGCGCATCGCGAAGCAGTCCGGCACCGCGATCATCATGGTCGGGCACGTGACGAAGGAAGGCAACCTCGCCGGCCCGCGCGTGCTCGAGCACATCGTCGACACGGTGCTGTACTTCGAGGGCGACACCCATTCGTCGTTCCGGCTCGTGCGCGCGTTCAAGAACCGCTTCGGCGCGGTCAACGAACTCGGCGTGTTCGCGATGACCGAGCGTGGGCTGCGCGGCGTCGCGAACCCGTCCGCGCTGTTCCTGTCGCAGCACGAGCAGGTCGTGCCGGGCTCCTGCGTGCTCGTCACGCAGGAGGGCACGCGCCCGCTGCTCGTCGAAATCCAGGCGCTCGTCGATACGGCCCACGTGCCGAACCCGCGCCGGCTCGCGGTCGGCCTCGAGCAGAACCGGCTCGCGATGCTGCTCGCAGTGCTGCACCGGCACGCGGGCATCGCGTGTTTCGACCAGGACGTGTTCCTGAACGCGGTGGGCGGCGTGAAGATCACCGAACCGGCCGCCGACCTCGCGGTGCTGCTCGCGATTCATTCGTCGATGCGCAACAAGGCGCTGCCGAAGGGCCTGATCGTGTTCGGCGAGGTGGGGCTGGCGGGCGAGATCCGGCCGTCTCCGCGCGGCCAGGAACGGCTGCGCGAGGCGGCGAAGCTCGGTTTTACCGCCGCGCTGATCCCGAAGGCGAATGCGCCGAAACAGCCGATCGAAGGACTGAACGTGATGGCCGTCGAGCGGATCGAGCAGGCGATCGATCGCGTGCGCGATCTCGAATGATCATGCGCGGCCGGCACCCGCGCGTGTCGGCCGGCCGCGATCTGTCGCGTAATTCGCTGTAAAGATTATGTAGGCTTCTGTAACCCGCCGGACATTGCTTTTCCCTATCCTTTGCCGGATTGTCGAACCGCGCAATGCGAAGGGAACCTATGTTTAAACAGTATGGGGAAACGCCGAGCGGACGCAGTTACAACCTGCGCGGCTGCCGTGTGTCGGAGCCGATCGTTCAGCCGTGGGGCGGTGGATGCCGGATCGTCGAGTGGATCGACGACGAAGGGCGTCTCGCGCGCCGGGTCATGTCCGAGGACGTGACGGAAGCGGAGGTCGCCGCGGCGATCCGCCGGCCGACCGAAGGGCGGCGTCACCTGATGGGCGATGACGAGCAGATGCCGCGTGATACGTTGCCGCGGCGTTGAGCGGGCAGCGTGGCCGACGGACGGCCGACGGCCGACGTCAACGCGACAATGACAAAGAGGCCGGGCCTGGGCGCCCGGCCTCGTCGTTTCCAGGCCCGGCACGGCCGGGCGGGTTCGTGGATCGTCGGCGCCCCCAAGGTGCCGCGCCGCCGTTGAAGGGAACGGCCGACGGCGACGGGGCCGCGTTCAGCCGATCTGCTCGAGTTCTTCCTGCACGGCGAGCCAGTCCGTCTCGACTGTTTCGAGCCGCGTATTGACCTCGCCCAGCTTGCGGATCGCTTCGGTCAGTTCCGTCTTGCGCGCGGCCTCGTAGCTCGCCGGATCGGCGACGAACGCGTCGAGGCGCGCCTTCTCCGCGTGCAGCGTTTCCATTTCCTTTTCGAGCTTCGTGATGCGGTTCTGCAGCGGCTTCTTCAGCTGCGACAGCCGCTGGCGCTCCTCGGCCGCCTGGCGCTTCTGATCCTTGCGGTTGACGCCTGGATCTGCTCCCGCCGCCGTGCTGTCGGCCTTCGCGGCCGCGCGCTGCTCGGCCGCATGCTGCAGCAGCCAGTCGCGGTAGTCGTCGAGGTCGCCGTCGAACGGCTGCAGCCGGTGCTTCGCGACGAGCATGAACTGGTCGGTGGTCGCGCGCAGCAGGTGGCGGTCGTGCGAGACGAGGATCAGCGTGCCTTCGAACTGCGCGAGCGCCATCGTCAGCGCGTGACGCGTTTCGAGGTCGAGGTGATTGGTCGGTTCGTCGAGCAGCAGCAGGTTCGGCTTCTGCCAGATGATCAGCGCGAGCGCGAGCCGCGCTTTCTCGCCGCCGGAGAACGGGCCGACCGGGCTCGTCGCCATGTCGCCCGAGAAATTGAAGCCGCCGAGGAAGTCGCGCAGTTCCTGCTCGCGCGTGTCGGGGGCGAGCCGTGCGAGATGCGCGAGCGGCGAATCGTCTTCGCGCAGCGTTTCGAGCTGGTGCTGCGCGAAATAGCCGATCGTCAGCCCCTTGCCGTCGCGCACGTGGCCCGACAGCGGCGCGAGCGTGCCGGCCAGCGTCTTGATCAGCGTCGATTTGCCCTGGCCGTTCGCGCCGAGCAGGCCGATGCGCTGGCCGTTCTGGATCGACAGCGCCACGCGTTCGACGATGGGGATGTCCGTGCCGTCGTCGGCATGGTAGCCGCAGCGGACATCCTCCATCACCATCATCGGGTTCGGCGCGGCGTCGGGCGTGCGGAACTCGAACGTGAACGGCGATGCGATGTGCGCGGGGGCGATCAACTCCATCTTCTCGAGCGCCTTCATCCGGCTTTGCGCCTGCTTGGCCTTGGTCGCCTTGGCCTTGAAGCGGTCGACGAAGCTCTGCAGGTGCTCGATCGTCTTCTGCTGCTTTTCGTATGCGCTTTGCTGCAGCGCCAGTTGCTGCGCACGCAGCACTTCGAACTGCGAGTAATTGCCGCCGTAGCGCTTCACCTGGCGATTCTCGAGATGCAGCGTGACGTTGCAGATCGAGTCGAGGAATTCGCGGTCGTGCGAGATCACGACGAGCGTGCCGGCGTAGCGGTGCAGCCAGTCTTCGAGCCAGACGATCGCGTCGAGGTCGAGGTGGTTGGTCGGTTCGTCGAGCAGCAGCAGGTCGGAGCGACACATCAGCGCCTGCGCGAGGTTCAGCCGCATGCGCCAGCCGCCGGAGAAGCTGGCGACCGATTCGCGCGTCTGCGCGAGCGTGAAGCCGAGGCCGAGCAGCAGCGCTTCGGCGCGCGCCGGTGCGGTGTAGCCGTCGGCGTCGGCGAAGGCCGCATGTGCGTCGGCTTCGGCCGCGCCGTCGTGCGCGGCCGAGGCGGCGGCGATGCGTGCCTCGATCTCGCGCAGCGCGGTGTCGCCGTCGAGCGTGTAGTCGAGCGCCGAGCGGTCGACGGCGGGCGTTTCCTGCGACACATGGGCGATCCGCCACGACGGCGGCATCGCGAAATCGCCGCCATCGGAATGCAGCTCGCCGCGCAGGACCGAGAACAGCGTCGATTTGCCGGCGCCGTTCGCGCCGATCAGGCCGGCTTTCTCGCCGGGATTGAGCACGAACGAGGTCGACTCGAACAGCGGCTTGGTGCCGCGCGCAAGGCTGAACTGATTGAAACGGATCACGGCGGGAATGACTGACCAAAACCGCTATTCTAGACTGCGTGCGCGTTGCTCCGGATATCGGCCGAACGGCCGGTGCCGCAATGGCGTAATTTCGCCTAGACTCCACGTCGATCCGGTTTCGTAAAAGGAGTGCCCGATGTCCACCCTGTATTCGTTCAGCGCAGAGACGCTCGCCGGTGAGCCGGCGTCGCTCGATGCGTACCGCGGCAAGGTGCTGCTGATCGTCAATACCGCGAGCGAGTGCGGTTTCACGCCGCAGTATGGGGGTCTGCAGAAACTGTACGACCAGTACGCGGCGCGCGGTTTCTTCGTGCTCGGCTTCCCGTGCAACCAGTTCGGCAAGCAGGAGCCGGGCGACGCCACGCAGATCGGCGCGTTCTGCGAGCGCAACTACGGCGTCACGTTCCCGATGTTCGCGAAGATCGACGTGAAGGGCGACCATGCGCATCCGCTGTACCGCTACCTGACCGACGAGGCGCCCGGCATCCTCGGCCTCAAGGCGATCAAGTGGAATTTCACGAAATTCCTGGTCGACCGCGACGGGCGGATCGTCAAGCGCTACGCGCCGTCAACGAAGCCCGAGGAAATCGCCGCGGATATCGACAGGCTGCTGTAACCGCGTCAAGCGGCGAGCGGGCGTTCCGGACCGAACCAGCCGAGACCGCGGCGCCGGGCGGAACGGTGCGGAAACTTGCACCGCCGTACGGGCGCGCGCGGCCGCTACAGGATCGGCGCGAACAGGCGCGCGACGTGCATCGCGATGCGCCGCCACGCGGGCGAGTGCCGATACTCGTTCGCATCGACCTCGTAGGCCTGCGCGAAATCGGCGTCGAGCATGGTCTCGACCTCGTCGGCGAACGCACGATCGACGGTCAGCACCATGATTTCGAAGTTGAGCCGGAACGAGCGGTTGTCGAGATTCGCGCTGCCGATCGCGGCCGCCACGCGATCGATCAGCACGACCTTCTGGTGCAGGAAGCCGGGCCGGTAGCGGAACACCTTGACGCCCGCGTCGACGAGATCGCGCGCATAGAGCCTGGATGCCTCGAACACGACGTAGTGGTCGCGCCGGCTCGGGATCAGGATGCGCACGTCGACGCCGCGCATCACCGCGAGCTTCAGCGCGGCGATCACCGCTTCGTCGGGCACGAGATACGGCGTCGTGATCCAGACTCGTTCGTGCGCGGCGTTGATCGCCTCGACGAAGAACAGCGAGCCGGTTTCCTGTTTGTCGGCCGGCCCCATCGGCACGGCGAGGCAATGCATCGCGTCGTCGGGCAGTGCCTCCGGCGGCGCGGCGAGCGGCGGCAGCGTCTGCGTGGCCCAGTGCCAGTCTTCGGCGAACACATACTGAATGCTGGCCACTACCGGGCCACGGATCTCGATATGGGTGTCGCGCCACGGCGACAGGCGCCGGTTCGCGCCGAGATATTCGACGCCGACGTTGTGTCCGCCGACGAACGCGCGATTGCCGTCGACGACGACGATCTTGCGATGATTGCGGAAGTTGAGCTGGAAGCGGTTGACGAACTTGCGGTGGGTCGCGAACGGATGGACCTCGACGCCGCCGCGGCGCAGCGTGTCGACGTAGCCGCGCGGCAGGTCGAAGCTGCCGATGCTGTCGTACAGCAGGTAGCAGCGCACGCCGGCCGCCGCGCGAGCGAGCAGCGCGTCGCGCAGCATCTGGCCGAGCGCGTCGTCGCGCACGATGAAGAACTGGACGACCACGAAATCGCGCGCGGCGTCGATCGCCGACAGGATCGCCGAGAAGGTCGCGTCGCCGTTGACGAGCGTGCGCACCGCATTGCCGCCGACGAACGGCATCCCGCCGAGCCGCGTGAGCGCGAGCACGGCGGTCCGGCCGATCGCATCGGCTGCCGGCCCGTCGGTTGCGTCCGCCTCGAGCCACGGCGCGCGCGGCGTGTGCGTGCGCAGCGCTTCCATCTCGTGGCGCCGCGCGTCGACGTAGCCGGAGAACTTGCTGCGGCCGAGGAACAGGTAGGGGATGAGCGTCAGGTACGGCATCGCGGCGAGCGACACGGCCCATGCGATCGCGCCTTGCGACGTGCGCGTGTTCATGATCGCGTGACACGCCGCGATGATCCCGAGCACATGGATGGCCAGGATCAGGGTGCCGAGATGTAGCCAGTCGAGGGTCATGGGCGCGTGACGGACTCCTGAAGTCGTGCGGCGCGACGGCCGCTTACGCGCATCTTACCCAACCGTGCGGGACAGCGGTGTGCCGTACCGCACGGGTTCGGTCGCGGTGCGCCGTCAGGCCTTGCGCGGCAGGTCCGACGCCTGGATCAGGAACACGGCGTCGTCGCCCGCGCTGGTGGGCAGCCACGTAAGCTCGAGGCCGCCGAACGCGGCTTCGACGTGCTCGCGCTCGTTGCCGATCTCGACGACGAGCACGCCGTCGTCGTGCAGCCACTTGTGCGCGCCCGCGATGATGCGCCGCACGATGTCCATCCCGTCGTCGCCGCCCGCGAGCGCCATTTCCGGCTCGTGCCGGTACTCGGGCGGGAGGGCCGCCATCGACGTTGCGTTCACGTACGGCGGGTTTGTCAGGATGACGTCGTAGCGCGTGTCGGGCTCGGCGCGGAACGCGGGCAGCGGCGCGTAGAGGTCGCCGCGATGCAGCGTGATGCGATCGTCGAGACCGTAGTCGCGCACGTTGATCTCGGCGACTTCGAGTGCCTTCTCGGACAGGTCGACGGCGTCGATCTCGGCATTCGGGAACGCGCTGGCCGCGAGGATCGCGAGGCAGCCGGAGCCGGTGCACAGCTCGAGCACCGCGCCGACCTGCTCGGGGTCGGCGACATACGGCTGCAGCCCGTCGTCGAGCAGTTCGCCGATGAACGAGCGCGGCACGATCACGCGCTCGTCGACGTAGAAGCGGTGGCCGTGCATCCACGCTTCATGCGTGAGATACGCGGCCGGCACGCGGTCCGTCGCGCGTCGTTCGATCACCGCGAGCACGGCCGCGATTTCGTCGGGCAGCAGGCGGGCATCGAGGAACGGCTCGAGCGTGTCGAGCGGCAGGTCGAGCGTGTGCAGCACGAGGTAGGCGGCTTCGTCGTACGCGTTGTCCGAGCCGTGACCGAACGCAAGCCTCGCCTTCGAGAAGCGCGTGACCGCATAGCGCAGCAGGTCGCGAACAGTTGCAAAAGGTGTCGTCATGCGAGGCTCCGTCAGGCGATCAGTTGTTCGAGCACGCGGCGGTACACGTTCTTCAGCGGGTCGACGAAGCGCACGTCGATGTGCTCGTCGATCTTGTGGATGCTGCCGTTGGGCGGGCCGAACTCGATCACCTGCGGGCAGATGCGCGCGATGAAGCGCCCGTCGGACGTGCCGCCCGTCGTCGACAGCTCGGTCGTGAGGCCGGTCTCGGCGCGGATCGCGTTCTCCAGCGCATTCGACAGGTCGCCGCGCGGCGTGAGGAACGGCAGGCCGCTCACCGACCACTTCAGCGTGTACTCGAGGCCGTGCTTGTCGAGGATCGCATGCACGCGTGCCTGCAGGCCCTCGACGGTGCTCGCCGTCGAAAAGCGGAAGTTGAACATCAGGTCCGCGTGGCCGGGGATCACGTTGGTCGCGCCGGTGCCCGCGTGCAGGTTCGACACCTGCCAGGTGGTCGGCGGGAAGTATTCGTTGCCTTCGTCCCACTGTTCGGCGGCGAGCTCGGCGAGCGCCGGCGCGAGCAGGTGGATCGGGTTCTTCGCGAGGTGCGGGTACGCGATATGGCCCTGCACGCCCTTGACGATCAGTTCGCCCGACATCGAGCCGCGGCGGCCGTTCTTCACGACGTCGCCGAGTTCGGCGGTCGACGTCGGCTCGCCGACGATGCAGTAGTCGAGGCGTTCGCCGCGTGCTTCGAGCAGGTCGACGACCTTCACGGTGCCGTCGGTGGCCGGGCCTTCCTCGTCGCTCGTGATCAGGAACGCGATCGCGCCGCGGTGGCTGGGGTGGGCTGCGACGAATTCCTCGGAGGCGACGACGAATGCCGCGAGCGACGTCTTCATGTCGGCCGCGCCGCGGCCGTACAGCTTGCCGTCGCGATGCGCCGGAATGAACGGCGGCGAGGTCCACTGCTCGAGCGGGCCGGTCGGCACGACGTCGGTGTGGCCCGCGAACGCGAGCAGCTTGCCGTCGCGGCCGTCGGTGCCGCGCTTGACGGCCCACAGGTTGGTCACGCCGTGCGACGCGATGGTCTCGCACTCGAAGCCGAGCGCGGCGAGGCGCTCGGTCATGATCTGCTGGCAATGCTGGTCGTCGGGCGTGACGGACGCGCGGGCGATCAGCTGTTCGGTAAGGGCTAGGGTGGCGGACATGGTTCGGACCACTTTCGATAAAAAATGCCGGCGCGGTGGCCGGCAGCGATGAGACGTCGGGCTGCGCCCTCGGGCGCGGCGCGGGCGGCCCTAGGCGGCAAACAGCGCCGCGTACTGATCGGCCACGAAGCCGAGCGATTTCACGCGGCCGTTGACGACGAGCACGGGGCGCTTGATGACCGACGGCTTGTGGATCATCAGCGCGACCGCGCCGGACTTCGTTTCCGCGGCCGCCTTCATGGCGTCGTCCAGGCCGCGCCACGTCGTGCCGCGCTTGTTCACGAGCGCGTCGAGCGACACGTCCTTCAGCCAGTCCTCGACGAGCGGTGCGCTGACGCCGAGCTTCTTGAAGTCGTGGAACTCGAACTCGACGCCGTGATCGTCGAGCCACACGCGGGCCTTCTTCACGGTGTCGCAGTTCGGAATGCCGTAGACGACCACGGTGTGCGGCTTGGCCATCAGTCGCCTCGCAGCAGCTCGTTCAGGCCGACCTTCGCGCGGGTCTTCGCGTCGACCTTCTTCACGATCACAGCGCAGTACAGGCTGTGCGAACCGTCCTTCGACGGCAGGTTGCCGGCGACGACGACCGAGCCGGCCGGGATGCGGCCGTAGCTGACTTCGCCCGTCTCGCGATCGTAGATCTTCGTGCTCTGGCCGAGGTACACGCCCATCGAGATCACCGAGTTCTCCTCGACGATCACGCCTTCGACGACTTCCGAGCGCGCGCCGATGAAGCAGTTGTCTTCGATGATGACGGGGTTCGCCTGCAGCGGCTCGAGCACGCCGCCGATGCCGACGCCGCCCGACAGGTGCACGTTCTTGCCGATCTGCGCGCACGAACCGACCGTTGCCCACGTGTCGACCATCGTGCCTTCGTCGACGTACGCGCCGATGTTGGTGTACGACGGCATCAGCACGACGTTCTTCGCGATGAACGAGCCGCGGCGCGCGATGGCCGGCGGCACGACGCGGAAGCCGCCCGCGGCGAAGTCTTCGGCCGTGTAGTTCGCGAACTTCGACGGCACCTTGTCGTAGAACTGGGAGTAGCCGCCGGCCGGCATCGGTGCGTTGTCCTCCAGGCGGAACGACAGCAGCACGGCCTTCTTCAGCCACTGGTGCACGGTCCAGTTGCCGTCGATCTTCTCGGCGACGCGCAGTGCGCCACGGTCGAGCTGCTCGATCGCGTGAGCGACGGCTTCGCGGACGTCGGCGGGCGCGGCCTTCGGCGACAACTCGGCGCGGTTTTCCCAGGCGGTATCGATGATTTGCTGAAGTTGTTGCGACATGTTCGTTTTCGCAGGAGATGAATGGAATTGATCGGGATGGACGTCTTACCGCGCGAGAGCCCGGCAGAAATCGACGATGCGTTGCGCGCCCTCGACGCATTCGGGGGTGCCCGCGACGAGCGCGATCCGGATGAAATCGCGGCCCGGATTCGTACCGTGCGCATCGCGCGCCAGGTACGAGCCGGGCAGAACCGTCACATTATAGTCGGCGTACAGGCGGCGGGCGAACTCGGTGTCCGACAGGCCGGTGCGCGCGACGTTGGCCCACAGGTAGAACGCGGCATCGGGCAGCTTCACGTCGATCACGTCGGCCAGCATCGGCGTGACGGTATTGAATTTCTGCAGGTACAGCGCGCGGTTCTCGCGCACGTGCGCCTCGTCGTTCCACGCGGCAATGCTCGCGTGCTGCCAGACCGGCGACAGCGCGGCGCCGTGGTAAGTGCGATACAGCAGGAATTTCTTCAGCAGCGCGGCGTCGCCGGCGACGAAGCCCGAGCGCATGCCCGGCACGTTCGAGCGCTTCGACAGGCTCGACAGCATCACGAGCCGCTCGAAGCCGCGGCCGAGGCGGTGCGCGGCCTCGAGGCCGCCGAGCGGCGGTGCCGCTTCGTCGAAATAGATTTCCGAATAGCACTCGTCGGACGCGATCACGAAACCGTGGCGGTCGGACAGCGCGAACAGTTCGCGCCAGTCGTCGAGCGTCAGCACGGCGCCCGTCGGGTTGCCCGGCGAACATACGTACAGCAGCTGGGTGCGCGCCCAGACTTCATCGGGCACGGCCGCGTAGTCGCACGCGAAGTTGCGCGCCGGGTCGCTGTTCGCGAAATAGGGTTCGGCACCGGCCAGAAGCGCCGCGCCTTCGTAAATTTGATAGAAAGGATTCGGACAGAGTACGATCGCCTTCTTGCCGTCCGCGGTCGGGCGCGCGTCGATCACCGTCTGCGCGAGCGAGAACAGCGCCTCGCGCGATCCCGACACGGGCAGCACCTGCGTGGCCGGGTCGATCGCCGGCAGCCCGTAGCGGCGTTCGAGCCAATGTGCGATCGACGTGCGCAGCGCGTCCGAGCCGGCCGTGGCCGGGTACGACGCGAGGCCGTCGAGCGAAGCCACCACGGCGTCGCGGATCAGTGCCGGGGTCGGGTGCTTGGGCTCGCCGATGCCGAAGCTGATCGGTTTCAGGCCGGCGGAAGGCGTCACGTCCTTGAACAGGGCGCGCAGCTTTTCGAAGGGATAGGGCTGGAGCGAGTCGAGTCGAGGGTTCACGGGCGAAGCGGCCATCGCGGCCGGTTGGGGCGAAAGGGGCGGCGCAGATGCCGCACGGCTGCGAACGGGCGCCGACGGCGCGCGGGTCGCAGCGGACGATTATAGCGTGACGCAATGCGGTCACGGCCCGCCGGAACGGCGGCCGGGCCGGTCGAATAAAGGGTATCGAACCAAATGAACAACGCGGTACGCGGTAGCCTGCCGACGCTGGCCATCCTGATCGGCGCGTCGGTATGGGGCCTGATCTGGTATCCGCTGCGGATCCTCGCGTCGCTCGGCCTCACCGGCACGCTGGCGAGCGCGCTGACGAGCGCGGTCGCATTCCTGTTCGTGGTCGTCGTGCGCCACCGCACGATTGCGACGCTGCGCTGGCACTGGGTGCTGCCGGGCATCGCGATCACGGCCGGCGTGACGAACCTCGGCTTCGTGTGGGGCACGATCCACGGAGAAGTGCTGCGCGTGATGCTTCTGTTCTACCTGACTCCCGCATGGACCGCGATCTACGCGCATTTCCTGCTGCGCGAGCGGCTGACCTGGGCCGGCGCGGGGCTCGCGGCGTTGTCGATCGGCGGCGCGATGCTGATGCTGTGGTCGCCGAGGCTCGGCATGCCGCTGCCGGCCAACCCGGCCGAATGGGCGGGGCTCGCGGCCGGCCTGAGTTTTGCGATGAGCAACGTGCTCGTGATCAAGGCAAGCCGCGAGCTGCCGGAAATGCGCGCCGAGATGCGCACGGCGACGCTGTTCGGCGGCGCGGCGGCGTTCGGCGTGATCGCGTCGCTGTTCGAAGGGTTGCCGGTCGCGCCGGCGGGCGGCCAGCTTGGCATGGCCGCACTGATCATCGTCGTGATCGGCGTGACGATGGCCGCGAACAACCTGCTCGTGCAATACGGGCTCGCGCGCGTGCCGGCAAACCGCGCGTCGATCATCATGCTGTTCGAGATCGTGATCACCGCGCTGTCCGCGTGGGTGTTCGCGAACGAACTGCCGAGCGCGCGCGAGTGGGCGGGCGGCGCGTGCATCGTGCTAGCGACGCTGCTGTCGAGCCGGGTCCATCGTGCCGCGCCGGTATCGGGCAAACCCGGCGACGGGCGGGACGGTGCGCGCGCGATGGTATGATGGAAGCCGTTTGCGGGGCCCAACGCATGAGATGCGCGCGGCCCCGCTTTTGAATTCCGGGGCACATCGCGCACACGGGCCGTCCGGCCCCGCGCGTCGCGGCCCCGTCCGTTTCACACCTTCTTCACATCCGATACCGCCGTGCGTCTGAGCTCGATCAAACTCGCTGGCTTCAAATCCTTTGTCGATCCCACGCATTTCCAGGTTCCGGGCCAGCTTGTCGGCGTGGTGGGCCCGAACGGGTGCGGCAAGTCCAACATCATCGATGCCGTGCGCTGGGTGCTCGGCGAGTCGCGCGCGTCCGAGTTGCGCGGCGAATCGATGCAGGACGTGATCTTCAACGGCTCGACCGCCCGCAAGCCCGGCAGCCGGGCAAGCGTGGAACTGATCTTCGACAACTCCGACGGCCGCGCGGCCGGGCAGTGGGGCCAGTACGGCGAGATCGCCGTGAAGCGCGTGCTGACGCGCGACGGCACGTCGAGCTACTACATCAACAACCTGCCGGCGCGCCGCCGCGATATCCAGGACATCTTCCTCGGCACGGGCCTCGGCCCGCGCGCATACGCGATCATCGGGCAGGGCATGATCGCCCGGATCATCGAGGCGAAGCCGGAAGAGTTGCGCGTGTTCCTTGAGGAAGCCGCGGGCGTGTCGAAGTACAAGGAACGCCGCCGCGAGACCGAGAACCGTCTGCACGACACGCGCGAGAACCTGACGCGCGTCGAGGACATCGTCCGCGAGCTCGGCGCGAACCTAGAGAAGCTCGAGGCGCAGGCCGTCGTCGCGACCAAGTACAAGGAACTCGTCGCCGACGGCGAGGAGAAGCAGCGCCTGTTGTGGCTGCTGCGCAAGAACGAGGCCGCGGGCGAGCAGCAGAAGCAGCAGCGCGCGATCGAACAGGCGCAGATCGACCTCGAGGCGCAAACAGCGAAATTGCGCGAGGTCGAGGCGCAGCTCGAGACGCTGCGGGTCGCGCATTACTCGGCGAGCGACGCGATGCAGGGCGCGCAGGGCGCGCTCTACGAGGCGAACGCCGAAGTGAGCCGCCTCGAGGCCGAGATCAAGTTCATCGTCGAATCGCGTAACCGCGTGCAGGCGCAGATCGCCGCGCTGAACGCGCAGCGCGAGCAGTGGCGCGCGCAGGCCGAGAAGGCGCAGGACGAGCTCGAGGAAGCCGAGGAAGCGCGTGCGATGGCCGACGAGAAGGCCGCGCTCGCGGAAGACAACGCAGCCGCGAAACACGACGCGCTGCCGGCGCTCGAAGCGAAATGGCGCGATGCGCAGGCGCAGCTCAACGACGAGCGCGCGCGGATCGCGCAGACCGAACAATCGCTGAAGCTCGAGGCAGCGCACCAGCGCAATGCCGACCAGCAGCTCCAGCAGCTTCAGCAGCGTCATGAGCGCCTGAAGTCCGAGGCGGGCGGGCTCGACGCACCGGACGAAGCGCAGCTCGAAGAGTTGCGCATGCAGCTCGCCGAGCAGGAAGAGATTCTCGCCGAGGCGCAGGCGCGTCTCGCCGATGCTCAGGAAGCGCTGCCGCGCCTCGACGGCGAACGCCGCGCGGCTCAAGAGCGTGTGCAGGCCGAAAGCGCGCAGATCCACCAGCTCGAGGCGCGGCTCGCCGCGCTCAAGCAGCTGCAGGAGAACGTGCAGACCCAAGGCAAGATCCAGCCGTGGCTGGACAAGCACGAGCTCGGCGCGCTGCCGCGTCTCTGGAAGAAGCTGCACGTCGAGGCCGGCTGGGAAGCGGCGCTCGAGGCCGTGCTGCGCGAGCGCCTGGCGGCGCTCGAAGTGTCGAATCTCGACTGGGTGAAGGCGTTCGCGACCGATGCACCGCCCGCGAAGCTCGCGTTCTACGCGCCGCCCGCGGCTGGTGAGCCGCCGGCCGCCGCGGCCGGGCTGCGCCCGGTGCTGTCACTCGTGCGCATCGACGATGCGGGCATCCGTGCGGTGCTGAACGACTGGCTCGGCAACGTGTACGTCGCCGACGACGTCGCGCAGGCGCTCGCGACGCGCGCGCAACTGCCGGCGGGCGGCGCGTTCGTCGTCAAGGCCGGCCACATCGTCACGCGTGTCGGCGTGCAGCTGTACGCGGCCGATTCGGAGCAGGCGGGGATGCTGGCCCGCCAGCAGGAAATCGAGAATCTGACGCGTCAGGTGCGCGCGCAGGCGCTGCTCGCCGACGAGGCCCGCACGGCCGCAGTGCGGGCGGAAGCCGCGCACACGCAGGCCGCGCAGGCGCTCGGCGACGTGCGCGCGCAGGCCGAACGCGCGACGCAGCGCGTGCACGCGCTGCAGATGGACGTGCTGAAGCTCGCGCAGGCGCATGAACGCTACACGCAGCGCAGCACGCAGATCCGCGAGGAACTCGAGGAGATCGGCGCGCAGATCGATGAGCAGCGCGCACTGCGCGCGGAATCGGAAGCGAACTTCGAGCGTTTCGACGGCGAACTCGCGGAACTGCAGGCGCGCTTCGAGGACAACCAGCTTGCGTTCGAGGCGCTCGACGAATCGCTGACGCAGGCGCGCCAGGAAGCGCGCGACCTCGAGCGCGGCGCGAACGACGCGCGCTTCGCCGCGCGCAATGCGGTCACGCGGATCGACGAGCTCAAGCGCAGCATCCAGGTCGCGCACGAGCAGAGCGAGCGCGTTGCCGCATCGCTGGAAGACGCGCGCGCCGAACTCGAAACGATCAACGAGCAGACCGCGCACACTGGCTTGCAGGACGCGCTCGAAATTCGCGCGGTGAAGGAAGAAGCGCTGCAGGCCGCGCGGATCGAGCTCGACGACCTGACCGCGAAGCTGCGGGCGTCGGACGAGCAGCGTCTCGTCGCCGAGCGCTCGCTGCAACCGCTGCGCGACCGCATTACCGAGCTGCAGCTAAAGGAGCAGGCTGCACGCCTGGCCGTCGAGCAGTTCGCCGAGCAGCTCATGGCGGCCGAGGTCGACGAGGCAGCGCTGCGCGAGAAGCTGACGCCGGATCTGAAACCGTCGTATCTGCAGGGCGAAGTCACGCGCCTGAACAACGCGATCAACGCGCTGGGCCCGGTCAACATGGCCGCGCTCGACGAGCTGAAGGCCGCGAGCGAGCGCAAGGTGTTCCTCGATGCGCAGTCGGCCGACCTGACCGACGCGATCACGACGCTCGAGGACGCGATCCACAAGATCGACCAGGAAACCCGCACGCTGCTGCAGGGCACCTTCGACGAGGTCAACCGCCACTTCAGCGACCTGTTCCCGCGCCTGTTCGGCGGCGGCCAGGCGAAGCTGATCATGACCGGCGACGAAATCCTCGATGCGGGCGTGCAGGTGATGGCGCAGCCGCCGGGCAAGAAGAACGCGACCATCCACCTGCTGTCGGGCGGCGAAAAGGCGCTGACCGCCACCGCGCTGGTGTTCGCGATGTTCCAGCTGAACCCGGCACCGTTCTGTCTGCTCGACGAGGTCGACGCGCCGCTCGACGACGCGAACACCGAGCGTTTCGCGAATCTCGTGCGCGCGATGTCCGACAAGACGCAGTTCCTCTTCATCTCGCACAACAAGATCGCGATGGAGATGGCGCAGCAACTGATCGGCGTGACGATGCAGGAGCAAGGCGTGTCGCGGATCGTCGCGGTGGACATGGAAACCGCCGCGGGTTTTGCCCAGAATTGACGTTTGACGAAACCGGACCGTGTTCGCGCGGCGCATGGGCGCCCGTTCGCGGTTCCAACGAACAAGAATTGCTGATGGAGCGTGCATGGACGAGTTGACACTCGGTTTGATCGGCGCGGGCGCCGTCGTGGTGGGCGGCGTCGTGGTCTACAACGCATGGCAGGGCGCGAAGGTGCGGCGCAGGATGCCGCGCCCGATGCCGGAAGAGGCGGCCGAGGCGATGAATCGCCCCGAGCGCGACGAAGAGTTGCCGTTCATCGAGCCGGTGCGCCAGCCCGTGCGCCGTGAGCCCGCCGCCCCGGCACCGGCCGCCGCTGCCACGAGCGCGCCGGTCGAAGCCGCGCGCGTCGAGCCGACCTTCGGCAGCGTGGCGCCTGCCGACACGCCGGCCGACCTGCAGGCCGAGGCCACCGGGGTCGACACGCCGTTGGCGTCGACCGAGTCGGCCGAGCAGGCCGTCGACGAAGCCGCGGTCGCCGCCGCGCAGGATGCGCCCGCCGCCGACGCATCCCACGAACCGGCCGAACTCGTGCTGCCGGCCGCGACGACGGTTTCGTCGGCACCGCCCGCGATCGTCGACCGCCGGATCGACTGCATCGTGCCGATTCGCCTCGGCGCGCCCCTGCCGGGCGACAAGATCCTGCCGGCCGCGCAGCGGCTGCGCCGCGCGGGCAGCAAGCCCGTGCATATCGAAGGCAAGCCGGAAGGTGGCCAGTGGGAGCTGCTGCAGAACGGCGTGCGCTACGAAGAACTGCGCGCGGCCGCACAGCTGGCGAACCGCAGCGGCGCGCTGAACGAGCTCGAATTCTCCGAGTTCGTGACGGGCGTCCAGCAGTTCGCCGACGCGATCGACGGCGCACCGGAATTCCCGGACATGATGGAGACGGTCGCAATGGCGCGCGAACTCGACGGCTTTGCCGCGCAGTGCGACGCGCAGCTGTCGATCAACGTGATGTCGGACGGCGCGCCGTGGTCGGCGAACTACGTGCAGGCCGTGGCTTCCCAGGACGGGCTGCTGCTGTCGCGCGACGGCACGCGTTTCGTGAAGCTCGACGCGAAGCAGAACCCCGTGTTCATGCTGCAGTTCGGCGATACGAACTTCCTGCGCGACGACCTGACCTACAAGGGCGGCAACATGATCACGCTGGTGCTCGACGTGCCGGTCGCCGAGGAGGACATCCTGCCGTTCCGGCTGATGTGCGACTACGCGAAGTCGCTGTCCGCGCGAATTGGTGCGCGGGTCGTCGACGATTCGCGCCGGCCGCTGCCGGAATCGACGCTCGTCGCGATCGACCAGCAACTGATGAAGCTGTACGCGAAGCTCGAGGAAGCGGGCATCCCGGCCGGTTCGCCGGTCACGCGCCGCCTGTTCAGCCAATAACGCGTTTCACGGGCGGCGGTCTGCGGTGCCGTCGTCCGTTAGCCCATCGTCGCTGCAGTGCCGCACACACCCGCACGTGTGCACTGCAGCGGGCCTGCGCGGCACGCATCGCGCCCCCCGCCGCGGCGTCAAACTGAGATAATCGAACATCCGATTTTTCAGAACGAATCTGCCGCCAGCATGGCCCGAACCCAAGCCGAACCGCCAGCCAGCCAGCCCGACGCGCGTGCCGCGTGGCTGCGCGACCAACTCGAGCGGGCGAATTACGCCTATTACGTGCTCGACCAGCCGGATCTGCCTGACGCCGAATACGATCGGCTGTTTGGCGAGCTGCAGCAAATCGAAACCGATCATCCCGAACTCGTGACGCCCGATTCGCCGACGCAGCGCGTTGGCGGCGAAGTGGCGCACGGTTTCACGCCGGTCGTTCATGACGCGCCGATGCTGTCGCTGAACAACGGCTTCGCCGACGAGGACATCGCCGCGTTCGACAAGCGGGTCGCCGACACGCTCGACAAGACGACCGATCTCGCCGGCTCGGTGACGGACCCGGTCGAATACGCGTGCGAGCTGAAATTCGACGGGCTTGCGATTTCGCTGCGCTATGAGCAGGGCGTGTTCGTGCAGGCGGCGACGCGCGGCGACGGCACGACGGGCGAGGACGTGACGGAGAACGTCCGTACGATCCGCTCGATCCCGTTGAAGCTGAAGGGCAAGCACGTGCCGGCCGTGCTGGACGTGCGCGGCGAGGTGCTGATGTTCAAGCGCGATTTCGCACGCCTGAACGAACGCCAGCGCGCGGCCGAGCAGCGCGAATTCGCGAATCCGCGCAACGCGGCGGCCGGCAGCCTGCGCCAGCTCGACCCGAAGATCACCGCGCAGCGCCCGCTGTCGTTCTTCTCGTACGGGATCGGCGTGCTCGACGGGATGCCGATGCCGGACACGCACGGCGCGCTGCTCGACTGGTACGAATCGCTTGGCCTGCCGGTGAACCGCGAGCGCGCGGTCGTGCACGGCGCCGACGGCCTGCTCGGCTTCTTCCGCAAGGTCGGCGAGAAGCGCGAGTCGCTGCCGTACGATATCGACGGCGTCGTCTACAAGGTGAACCGGCGCGACGAGCAGGACCGCCTCGGCTTCGTGTCGCGCGCGCCGCGCTTCGCGCTCGCGCACAAGTTCCCCGCGCAGGAAGCGCTGACGAAGCTCGTCGCGATCGACGTACAGGTCGGCCGCACGGGGGCGATCACGCCGGTCGCGCGGCTCGAACCCGTGTTCGTCGGCGGCGCGACGGTGACCAACGCGACGCTGCACAACGAGGACGAAGTGCGCCGCAAGGACATCCGGATCGGCGATACCGTGATCGTGCGGCGCGCGGGCGACGTAATCCCCGAGGTCGTCGGTGCGCTGCTCGACCGCCGGCCGGCCGACGCGGCCGAGTTCGTGATGCCGACCGAGTGCCCGGTGTGTGGCTCGAAGATCGAGCGTCTGCCGGACGAGGCGATCGCGCGCTGCACGGGCGGCCTGTTCTGCCCGGCGCAACGCAAGCAGGCGTTGTGGCATTTCGCGCAACGCCGTGCGCTCGACATCGACGGGCTCGGCGAGAAGATCATCGATCAGCTCGTCGAACTGAACCTCGTGCGCACGCCGGCCGACCTGTTCAATCTCGGTTTCGCGACGCTCGCGGAACTCGACCGGTTCGCCGAGAAGTCCGCACAGAATTTGCTCGACTCGCTCGAGAAGGCGAAGCACACGACGCTCGCGCGCTTCATCTACGGGCTCGGGATCCGCCATGTCGGCGAATCGACCGCGAAGGATCTCGCGAAGCATTTCGGATCGCTGACCCCGATCATGGACGCGTCGATCGAGGAACTGCTCGAAGTGAACGACGTCGGGCCGATCGTGGCCGAGTCGCTTCACCAGTTCTTCGCGGAAGAGCACAACCGCACCGTGATCGAGCAACTGCGCGCGCCCGGCAAGGTGACGTGGCCCGAGGGCCCGCCCGCGCCGAAGGCGCCGCAGGGCGTGCTGGCCGGCAAGACGGTCGTGCTGACGGGCACGCTGCCGAACCTTACGCGCGACGCGGCGAAGGAGATGCTCGAAGCGGCCGGCGCGAAAGTCGCGGGCTCGGTATCGAAGAAGACGGATTACGTGGTCGCGGGCGCCGAAGCCGGCAGCAAGCTCGCGAAGGCCGAGGAACTCGGCATCCCCGTACTGGATGAAGACGGTCTGCACCAACTCCTGGAGGGCAACACGCCATGATTCGCGAGATCCTGAAGATGGGCGATCCGCGCCTGCTCGAAGTCGCCAAGCCGGTCGAGCGGTTCGATACCCCCGAACTGCACGAGATCGTCGCGGACATGTTCGAGACGATGCATCACGCGAACGGTGCGGGGCTTGCCGCGCCGCAGATCGGCGTCGGGCTGCAGATCATCATCTTCGGCTTCGGCAGCAACAACCGCTATCCGGACGCACCGCCCGTGCCCGAGACGGTGCTGATCAATCCGAAGCTCGAGTACATGCCGCCGGACATGGAAGAGGGTTGGGAAGGTTGCCTGTCGGTGCCGGGCATGCGCGGCGTCGTCAGCCGCTATGCGAAGGTGCGCTACAGCGGCTTCGACCAGTTCGGCGCGAAGCTCGACCGTGTCGCCGAAGGCTTCCACGCGCGTGTCGTCCAGCACGAATACGACCACCTGATCGGCAAGCTGTATCCGATGCGGATCACCGACTTCACGCGCTTCGGCTTCACCGAGGTGCTGTTCCCGGGGCTCGATTCGACCGACGACGAGTGACCTTGATGCGGCTGCGCGCGACGTGTTGCGCGCCGTCGCCGTCGAAGTACCGAAACGAAAAAGCCCGCTTGCGCGGGCTTTTTCATTGCGTGGCACGTAGCGCGTGCCCGCTGTCAGAACGATTCGTCGGCCGACAGGTAGCGCCATTGCCCCTGCGGCAGCGCGCCGAGCATCACGCGGCCCATCCGCACGCGCTTCAGGCCGATCACTTCGAGGCCGACCAGTTCGCACATCCGGCGGATCTGGCGCTTCTTGCCTTCGCGCAGCACGAAACGCAGCTGTTCGCCGTTCTGCCAGCTCACCATCGCCGGCTTCAGCGGGACGCCGTCGAGCTCGAGGCCGTGGCGCAGCTTCGCGAGCGATTCGGCGGGGAAGTGCTGGTCGATGTCGAGCAGCCGTTCGCCGAAGCGCACGCGCACCAGGTACTCCTTGTCGATGTCCGACTGCTCGCCGATCAGCTGCTTCGCGATCCGGCCGTTCTGCGTCAGCACGAGCAGGCCGGTCGAATCGATGTCGAGCCGCCCGGCCGGCGCGAGCGCATGCAGGTGCTGCGGCGAGAAGCGCAGCGGCGAGCGGTCGCCGCTCCACTGGTTGGCGCGCGTGATCAGCACCGATGCCGGCTCGTAGCCGTCTTCCGCCTGCCCTGACACATAGCCGACCGGCTTGTGCAGCAGGATCGTCACCTGCGCAGCCTGCGCGGCGCTCGCGCGCTCGTCGATCTCGATCTTCTGGTCCGGGCGGACCTTGGTGCCGAGTGTGTCGATGCGTTCACCGTCGACGAGCACCCAGCCCTTTTCGATCCACTCGTCGGCTTCGCGGCGCGAGCACAGGCCGAGTTCGGACATGCGCTTCGACAGGCGCATCAGGCCCGTTTCGTCGCCGTGGTCGACGTCGGCGGCGCGGCGCTTGACCGGTTGTGCAGTCTTCAGCGCGGCGTCGGTCGAGCGGCGTTCGGTGCCGCCGCGCTCGCCGTCGCGTGCGGGGCGAGCCGGGCGATCGGACGACGTGCGGCGCTCGCCGAAGCTGCGCTTTTCACCGTAGCCGGCTGCCTTGTCGCGATAGGGCGTGCGTGCGCCGCCTTCGGCACCTGCGCGGCGCGGGCGTGCATCGTCGTCGCCGCGACGCGCGGGGCGGTCGGACGACGTACGGCGGTCGCCGAAGCTGCGCTTCGGTGCATCGCCGGTGGCTTTGTCGCGGTAGGGTGCACGTGTGCCGCCTTCGGCGCCTGCACGGCGCGGACGCGCGTCGTCGTCGTTGCGACGCGCCGGACGGTCGGATGACGCGCGGCGTTCGCCGAAGCCGCGCTTTTCACCTTCGCCGGCTGCCTTGTCGCGATAGGGCGCACGCGCGCCGCCTTCGGCGCCTGCACGGCGCGGGCGTGCCTCGTCGTCGTTGCGACGTGCCGGACGATCGGACGACGCACGGCGTTCGCCGAAGCTGCGTTTCTCGCCGTAGCCCTCTGCTTTGTCGCGATACGGTGCGCGTGCGCCGCCTTCGGCGCCTGCGCGGCGCGGGCGTGCATCATCGTCGTTGCGACGTGCCGGACGATCGGACGACGCACGGCGTTCGCCGAAGCTGCGTTTCTCGCCGTAGCCCTCTGCTTTGTCGCGATACGGTGCGCGTGCGCCGCCTTCGGCGCCTGCACGGCGCGGGCGTGTATCGTCGTCGTTGCGACGTGCCGGACGATCGGACGACGTACGGCGCTCGCCGAAGCTGCGCTTCGTGCCTTCGCCGGCTGCCTTGTCTCGATACGGTGCGCGGGCGCCGCCTTCGGCGCCTGCGCGACGCGGCCGCGGCTCGTTGTCGCTGCGATAGCCGCGTTCAGCACCGCCGTCACGCGGCGCGCGCTTCGCCGGCGCGCGATCCGCACCGGGACCCTCGCCGCGCGGCTTGAATGCGCGTTCGCCGGCGGCGGCCGGTGCGGCGGCCTTCTTCGGGCGCGGCGGCTTGTCGGCCGCGGACGGCGCGGCGGGGCGCACCGCCTTGCGGGCGACGAGGCTGCCGGAGCGGACGGGTGCGCGGGTCGGCGACGCCGGCCGCGGATTCTTGACGGTCAATTTGGTGCGCATAAACGCTGGGATTCATTCAGACTGCGATCGCGCGCAGCAATTCGGTTTCGAGCTGGATCTGCAGGCGGTTGTCGGACAGGCCGGCACCATCGAGCAGGAAGATGTCCTCGACGCGTTCGCCGAGCGTATTGATCCGCGCCGCGTGGACGCCGACCTGATGCTCGGCCAGGACGCGCGCGATCGAATAGAGAAGGCCCGGCCGGTCGTTGGCGGACACGGACAGGATGTAGTACTGGCCGCGCTCGTCGGCCCGGAGGTCGACACGCGGCGTGATCGGAAACGTCCGGGATAGCCGCGACAGGCGGCCCTTGGACGGCTCCGGCAGCGACGCGGTTTCGGCCAGGCGCGTCGCGAGTTGCTGTTCGACGAGATTCGCGATGTCGCGGTAGCGCACGTCGCGTTCGGTCTGCGTGACGATGAAGTTGTCGAGCGCATAGCCGTGCCGCGTCGTGCTGACGCGCGCATCGAGCACCGACAGCCCGTTGCGGTCGAAGTACGCACAGATGCCCGCGAACAGGTCGGGGCGGT
Organism: Burkholderia sp. Bp9143; assembly: GCF_003853645.1. Classification (GTDB taxonomy): domain Bacteria; phylum Pseudomonadota; class Gammaproteobacteria; order Burkholderiales; family Burkholderiaceae; genus Burkholderia. Next base: position 39,961 of record NZ_QTPO01000012.1, read on the forward strand.
CCTTCACGTACACGAGCACCTGAAGCGCGTCGCCGATCGGCGACGGCCGCGCACGGACGATTGCGGTCTCGGCGTTCACGTGCCGGTACAGCACGCGCGTCTGCCATGCGATGTCTGCCGCGTCGTGGCGCAGGAAGAAGCCGATGTCGAGCTGATCCCACAGCGCACGGTGCGCGTCGTCGGGCACGGTCTCGAGACGCAGCAGCGCGAGCGCCTGCTCCTGCCGCGACTTCAGTTCCGAATGCGCGTCGGGATTGGCGCCGCCGAGCACCGCGAGCGTGATGCGGTAAAGGTCCTCGAGCAGCTTGCCTTTCCACGTGTTCCATACCTTCGGACTCGTGCCGCGGATATCGGCGACGGTCAGCAGGTAGAGCGCGGTGAGGTACCGTTCGTTGCCGACGACTTCGGCGAAGCGCTTGATGACGTCAGGGTCGCTCGTGTCCTGCTTCTGCGCGACCTGGCTCATCGTCAGGTGATGCTGGACGAGCCACACGATCAGCGCCGCGTCGTCGCCGGTGATCCCGTGCTCTCGGCAGAAGCGCCTCGCGTCGGCCATCCCGAGCGTCGAGTGGTCGCCGCCGCGGCCTTTCGCGATGTCGTGGAACAGCGCCGCGACATACAGCACCCACGGGCGCTCGAAATTGCCGATCAACTGGCTGCAGAACGGGTACTCGTGCGCATGCTCGGCCACCGCGAAGCGGCGGATGTTGCGCAACACCATCAGGATGTGCTGGTCGACCGTGTACACGTGGTACAGGTCGTGCTGCATCTGGCCGACGATGCGGCGGAAATTCAGCAGGTAGCGGCCGAGCACGCTCGTCTGGTTCATCAGCCGGAACGCATGCGTGATGCCTTCGGGCTGCTGCAGGATCTGCATGAACGTGCGGCGGTTCTGAGGATCGCGCCGCCACGTGTGGTTCATGATCTCCCGCGAGTTGTACAGCGCGCGCAGCGTGCGGGCCGACAGGCCCTTCACGCCGCGGGTTGCCTCGTACAGCAGGAACGCTTCGAGGATCGCGTCGGGATGGCGTTCGAACACGCCGTCGTCGACGATCTCGAGCATGCCCTGCTTCTCGACGAAGCGATCGGGCGACAGCACGCGCGTGATGCCGCTCGTCGCGGGGAACAGTTGCGCCTCGATGTTCTGGATCAGGATCGTCGCGAGCTGCGTGACCGCTTTCGCGGCCCAGTAGTAGCGGCGCATCAGTTGCTCGCTCGCGCGCTTGGCCTGCGTCGGCCGGTAGCCGAAGCTCTCGGCGGCCTGCGTCTGCAGGTCGAACACGAGCACGTCCTGGCGGCGGCCGGCGATCACGTGCAGCCGTGCACGCAGCGTCTTCAGGAATCCTTCGTTGCGGCGCAGCTCACGCGCCTCGCGATCGGTGATGAGACCGCGCGTGTCGAGTTCGCGCCAGCTGCTGCCGAAGCCGGCCGCGCGTGCGATCCAGAGGATCGTCTGCAGGTCGCGCAGCCCGCCGGGGCTTTCCTTCACGTTCGGCTCGAGGCTGTACGGCGTGTCCTGGAACTTCGCGTGGCGCTGGCGCATCTCGAGCACCTTCGCGGTAAAGAACGCGCGCGCATCGAGCGCCTCGTGATACCGCAGGGTGAAGCGTTCGAACAGCGCGGTGCTGCCGACGATGCGGCGCGCCTCGAGCAGCGAGGTCTGCACGGTGACGTCCTGCGACGCTTCCTCGATGCATTGGGCAACCGTGCGAACGCTGCTGCCGATCTCGAGGCCGAGATCCCATGCCATCCCGATGAAGCGCTCGATGCGCGCGTCTAGCGCCGGGTCGTGCTGATCGGGCAGCAGCACCAGGATGTCGACGTCGGAGTGCGGTGCGAGCTCGCCGCGCCCGTAGCCGCCGACGGCGACGAGCGCGAGCGTCGCGGGCAGCCCGCAGTCGTCCCACACGCGCTTGAGCGCATCGTCGGTGAGTTTTGACAGCGCGTGCATCAGCGATGCGACGTTCGTCGCGCTGCGAAAGCGCTCGAGCATGTCGGCCTTGGCGGCCTTGAATTCGGCGCGGCGCGACAGCGCTTCGGGCGAGGGGGCGGCGTGAGCGCTCATGGGCGGCCGTTCAGGTCAGGGGCGGGTGGGGCGGGCCGGCGCTCAGACCGCGGCGGCCGGTTGCGCGAACACCGGGCGCGCCGGCGTGCCGGCGGACACGGTCAGCACCTCGTAGCCCGTTTCGGTGACGAGCACCGTGTGCTCCCACTGCGCGGACAGGCTGCGGTCGCGCGTCTTGACCGTCCATTGGTCGGGCATCGTGCGGATGTCGCGCTTGCCGGCGTTGATCATCGGCTCGATCGTGAAGATCATCCCGGCCTTCAGCTCGATGCCGGTGCCCGGGCGGCCGTAGTGGACGACCTGCGGATCCTCATGGAACACCGTGCCGATGCCGTGACCGCAGTATTCGCGCACGACGCTGTAGCCCTGCGCTTCCGCGTGCTTCTGGATCGCGTAGCCGATGTCGCCGAGGTGCGCGCCGGGCTTGACCTGATCGATGCCGAGCCACATGCACTCGTAGGTGGTCTGTACGAGACGCTTCGCGAGGATCGAGCCCTCGCCGACGATGAACATCCGGCTGGTGTCGCCGAAGTAGCCGTTCTTGATCACGGTGACGTCGATGTTCAGCGCGTCGCCGTTCTTGATCACCTTCTCGCCCGGAATGCCGTGGCAGATCACGTCGTTGACCGAGATGCAGGTGGCCTTCGGGTACGGCGGATAGCCGGGCGGCTGATAATTCAGCGGCGCGGGGATCGTGCCCTGCTCGTTGAGCATGAATTCGTGACAGAGCCGGTCGAGTTCGGCGGTCGTGACGCCCGCGACGACGTGCGGCGTGATGAAGTCGAGCACTTCGCTCGCGAGACGGCAGGCGACGCGCATCTCGGCGATGTCGTGTTCGTTTTTGAGCGTAATAGCCATCGAGGTATGCCTGGAATGCGGTGAATTAATGGATTATCGCACCTTATGGCGGGCCTCGCAGCCCCTGCCGGCGGTGCCGATGCGGGTTTTCGCGGATTGTCCGGCCGACTGCCGCGCGGCAAGCGAAAGTGGCGGGTGGCTTGAGAGCCGACAAATCGGCGTGCTATACTCTTTGGCTAAGTCGACATCCAAATGCCGAACATGCCCCGTTTTGGGGCGGTGTGGCGATGAAAGGCTTGCGGCATGGGCATTTTCGCACGTGCCGAATCGCAAGCCGGCGCAACCAGGGTGCCGACCGTGCGGAACGGAAGTCCTTCGGGGCGCGTTCGCGCGGCGGTACGGCGGCCGGCTTAAGACCCAACCCTCGTGGAGAATTTACATGGCAGTCACGATGCGCCAAATGCTGGAAGCGGGTGTCCACTTCGGTCACCAGACGCGCTTCTGGAACCCGAAGATGGCTCCGTTCATTTTCGGTCACCGCAACAAGATTCACATCATCAACCTCGAAAAGACGCTGCCGATGTTCACGGACGCACAGAAGTACGTGCGCCAGCTGGCAGCGAACCGCGGCACGATCCTGTTCGTCGGCACGAAGCGCCAGTCGCGTGACACGATCGCCCAGGAAGCGCAACGTGCGGGCATGCCGTACGTCAACGCACGCTGGCTCGGCGGCATGATGACCAACTTCAAGACGCTGAAGGTATCGATCAAGCGCCTGAAGGACATGGAAGCGGCAGTCGAGGCAGGTGAGCTCGAGAAGATGAGCAAGAAGGAAGCGCTGCTGTTCGAACGCGAAATCGCCAAGCTGCAGAAGTCGATCGGCGGCGTGAAGGACATGGGCGGCATTCCGGACGCAATCTTCGTCGTCGACGTCGGCTACCACAAGATTGCCGTCACGGAAGCGAACAAGCTGGGCGTGCCGGTCATCGCCGTGGTCGATACGAACCACTCGCCGGAAGGTGTGGACTACGTGATCCCGGGTAACGACGACTCGAGCAAGGCAGTCGCGCTGTACGCTGAAGGCGTGGCCGACGCGATCCTGGAAGGCCGTGCGAACGCGGTCAACGAAGTGGTCCAGGCAGCGCGTGGCGACGACGAGTACGTCGAGGAAAACGCGTAACTGGCCCCGAGCCGGCGCAAAAAGGGGGCTCTCAACAGGCCCCCTTTTTTTAAGCTTGTGCGCCGGACCTGATCGCGCCGAATCGGCGCGGGTCCGGAAACGATTTTCGGCCGTTCGCGTCCAAGCGGGCGGCGTTGTGAATACAGACTCAAGGAGCGAATGATGGCGGCAATTACCGCAAGCATGGTGGCAGAACTGCGCGCAAAGACCGACGCACCGATGATGGAGTGCAAGAAGGCGCTGACGGAAGCCGACGGCGACCTGGCCAAGGCTGAAGAGCTGCTGCGCGTCAAGCTCGGCAACAAGGCAAGCAAGGCGGCATCGCGCGTGACGGCCGAAGGCGTCGTCGCATCGTTCGTCGGCGGCAACGCAGGCGCGCTGGTCGAACTGAACTGCGAAACCGACTTCGTCGCGAAGAACGACGACTTCCTCGCATTCTCGAAGACGGTCGCAGAACTCGTCGCGACGCAAAACCCGGCCGACGTGGCAGCACTGTCGGCACTGCCGCTCGAAGGCTCGACCGTCGACGCAGTCCGTCTGGCCCTGATCGGCAAGATCGGCGAGAACGTGTCGATCCGCCGTTTCGTCCGTTTCGAAACCGCGAACAAGATCGCAACGTACCTGCACGGCGCGCGTATCGGCGTGATCGTCGAGTACACGGGTGCTGAAGAGCAGGTCGGCAAGGACGTCGCGATGCACATCGCCGCGATGAAGCCGGTCGCGCTGTCGTCGGCCGACGTGCCGGCGGAACTGATCGAGACGGAACGCCGCGTGGCCGAGCAGAAGGCTGCCGAATCGGGCAAGCCGGCTGAAATCGTCGCGAAGATGGTCGACGGCAGCGTCCAGAAGTATCTGAAGGAAGTGTCGCTGCTGAACCAGACGTTCGTGAAGAACGACAAGCAGACGATCGAGCAGATGCTGAAGGCAGCGGATTCGACGGTGCAGAAGTTCGCGCTGTTCGTCGTCGGCGAAGGCATCGAGAAGCGTCAGGACGACTTCGCCGCCGAAGTGGCCGCGCAAGTCGCAGCAGCAAAGCAGCAGTAAGCAGTCAGGCAGTATCCGCGGCGGGCGTCCGCTCCGCCGCGGCCGGCGGCGCCGCCGTCCGGCCGGGAACCCCGGTCCGACCGTCGGCGCTTGCCCGAATCAGTATTTCGCCCCTACAGTTCGTGGTTGTCATCCTCTCGTCGCTCGGAAGCCCCTATGTCCAATGCCTATAAACGCGTCCTCCTCAAACTCTCCGGCGAAGCGCTGATGGGCGACGATGCCTTCGGCATCAATCGCGCGACGATCGAACGGATGGTGGCGGATATCGCCGAAGTTGTGGGTCTCGGTACGCAGCTCGCGGTCGTGATCGGCGGCGGTAACATTTTCCGCGGTGTCGCGGGCGGTGCGGCGGGCATGGACCGCGCGACGGCCGACTACATGGGGATGCTGGCGACGATGATGAACGCGCTGGCGCTGCAGGATGCGATGCGCCACGCCGGCATCGTCGCGCGCGTGCAGTCCGCGCTGCGCATGGACCAGGTCGTCGAGCCGTACATCCGGCCCCGCGCGATCCGCCAGCTCGAGGAAGGCAAGGTCGTGATCTTCGCGGCCGGCACGGGCAACCCGTTCTTCACGACGGACACGGCCGCCGCGCTGCGCGGTTCGGAAGTGGGCGCCGAGGTCGTACTGAAGGCGACCAAGGTCGATGGCGTATATTCTGCCGATCCGAAGAAGGATCCGTCGGCCACGCGCTACACGACGATCAGCTTCGACGAGGCGATCAGCCGCAATCTGCAGGTGATGGACGCGACGGCCTTCGCGCTGTGCCGCGACCAGAAGCTGCCGATTCGTGTGTTTTCGATCAACAAGCCGGGCGCGCTCAAGCGTATCGTGCTGGGCGAGGACGAAGGTACGCTCGTCCACGTGTAAACTCCCGCGGATGCGGGCAAGCGGCGTGGGTTGTCGGCCGCGGTGCGTCGCGCGCCGGGCGGGGCCCGCGTTCTTTGAAGGTTGGAAGGTTTGGAGGTTGAAATGAGTGTCGCTGATGTCAAGAAGGGCGTAGAGCAGAAGATGCAGCGCTCGATCGAAGCGTTCAAGAACGATCTGGCGAAGATCCGCACGGGCCGTGCGCATACCGGTCTGCTCGATCACGTGCAGGTCGACTACTATGGCTCGATGGTGCCGATCTCGCAGGTTGCGAACCTGACGCTCGTCGACGCACGCACGATCGGCGTGCAGCCGTGGGAAAAGAACATGGTCGCGAAGGTCGAGAAGGCCATCCGCGAAGCCGATCTCGGCCTGAACCCGGCAACGGCCGGCGACCTGATCCGCGTGCCGATGCCGGCGCTGACGGAAGAGCGCCGCCGCGAGCTGACGAAGGTAGTCAAGAGCGAAGGCGAAACGGCCAAGGTCGCGATCCGCAACCTGCGCCGCGACGCGAACGAAGCGCTCAAGAAGCTCGTGAAGGACAAGGAAATCTCGGAAGACGACGAGCGTCGTGCGAGCGACGACGTGCAGAAGCTGACCGACAAGCACGTTACCGAAGTCGACAAGCTCGTGCAGAGCAAGGAAGCCGAGATCATGACGGTCTGACGACCGTCCTCGCGCGCCGCCTTCTTCCCGCATTACTGTCTCAACGGCCATGACCTATACTAGCTCAACTGTTCGCGTGCCTGACGTCGGCGCCGTGCCGCGTCATATCGCGATCATCATGGACGGCAACGGCCGTTGGGCGACCGAACGCCGCTTGCCGCGCGTCGCGGGGCACACCCGCGGCGTGGACGCCGTGCGGGCGGTGGTCGAAGGCTGCGCACGCGCCGGCGTCGAATATCTGACGCTGTTCGCGTTCAGTTCGGAAAACTGGCGCCGCCCGAACGACGAAGTGTCGTTCCTGATGCGACTGTTCATCACCGCGCTCGAGCGTGAGATCGGCAAGCTGCATGCGAACGGGATCCGCCTGCGGGTGGTGGGCGATCTCGAGCGCTTCGAGCCGCGCATCCGCGAACTGATCCGCCGCGCCGAAACCAAGACGGCGCGCAACACCCGCCTGACCCTGACGATCGCCGCGAACTACGGCGGCCGCTGGGACATCCTGCAGGCGACGAAGAAGCTCGTCGAGCAGGCCGTGCGCGAGGGCCGCGAGGTCGACGTGACCGAAGACGCGTTCGCGCCGCACCTGGCGATGGCCTATGCGCCGGAGCCCGATCTCTTCATCCGTACCGGTGGCGAGCAGCGCGTCAGCAACTTCCTGCTGTGGCAGCTCGCGTACGCCGAATTCTATTTCACCGACAAATACTGGCCGGACTTCGACGGCGCGGCGCTGGCCGACGCGATCGCGTCGTATACCGAGCGCGAGCGCCGTTTCGGTCGCACCAGCGCGCAGCTCGAACCGCACTCGCAGAACGCCGATTCCCTTTCATGCTGAAGACCCGTGTGATCACGGCGGTCGTGATGCTGGCAGTGTTGCTGCCGGTGACGCTGTTCGCGCCGCTTGCCGCGTTCGGCGCGCTGATCGGCGTCGTGCTCGTGTTTGCCGCGTGGGAATGGGCGCGCCTGCTGAAGCTCGGCGCGGCCGGTTCCGTGGTCTATGCGATCGTCGCGGCGCTGGCGCTCGCGGCGACCGCGCCGCTCGGCGTCGATGCCGCTTCATCCCGTCCCCTTTTTATGGCGGCCGGCGTGTTCTGGCTGCTGGTCGGTCCGTTCTCGCTGCGGCGCAAGCCGGAACTCGCGGGCGGCGTATGGCGGCCGTTCCTTCTCGCGGCCGGATTCGTGGTGTTCGCGGCCTGCTGGCACGCGGTCGTCGCGGCGCGTGCGCAGGGCGTTCCGTTCGTGCTGTCGCTGCTTCTGGTCGTATGGCTGGCCGATATCGGTGCATATTTCGCGGGCAAGGCCTTCGGAAAGCGTAAACTCGCTATTACGATCAGTCCCGGGAAGAGCTGGGAAGGCGCGATCGGCGGCTGGCTCGCCGTGATGGTCGTCGCGGGTGTCGCGATGGCCGCGCACTGGTTCGAGCCGACCCTGTTTTCCGCATTTGCGACGCGCTACGGGATGCCCGGCGCGTGGGCCGCGCTGACACTGCTGGTTGCGTACAGCGTGATCGGCGACCTGTTCGAGTCGCTGCTCAAGCGTCAGGCGGGCGTGAAGGATTCGAGCGGCCTGCTGCCCGGTCACGGCGGCGTGCTCGACCGCGTCGACGCGCTGCTGCCGGTGCTGCCGCTCGCAATGCTGCTGCTTGGTTAAACCACTATTTCTGTTATGCAAAAACGTCTGACACTGCTCGGTTCCACGGGCTCGATCGGAGACAGCACGCTCGACGTGGTCGCCCGCCATCCCGAGCGTTTCTCGGTCTACGCGTTGACCGCGCACCGCAACGGCGACAAGCTCGTCGAGCAGTGCCTGCGCTTCGCACCCGAAGTCGCGGTGGTCGGCGATGCGGACACGGCGGCGCACGTCGAGGCGAAACTGCGCGCGGCGGGCAGCAAGACCACGGTACTGTACGGGCCGCAGGCGCTCGTCGACGTGTCGAAGAGCGACGGCTGCGATACGGTCGTCGCGGCGATCGTCGGCGCGGCCGGCCTCGCGCCGAGCCTCGCGGCCGCGCGCGCCGGCAAGCGCATCCTGCTCGCGAACAAGGAATCGCTCGTGATGTCGGGCGCGATCTTCATGGACGCCGTGCGCGACCATGGCGCGATCCTGCTGCCGGTCGACAGCGAACACAACGCGATCTTCCAGTGCATGCCGCGCGACGAGAACGAGCACGGCGGGATCTCGAAGATCATCCTGACAGCGTCGGGCGGCCCGTTCCGCACGCGCGAGCCGGCCACGCTCGTCGACGTGACGCCGGACGAGGCGTGCAAGCACCCGAACTGGGTGATGGGGCGCAAGATTTCCGTCGATTCCGCGACGATGATGAACAAGGGCCTCGAGGTGATCGAGGCGCACTGGATCTTCGGCTTGGCCGGCGACCGGATCGACGTGCTGATCCACCCGCAGAGCGTGATCCATTCGCTCGTGTCGTACCGCGACGGCTCGGTGCTCGCGCAGCTCGGCAACCCCGACATGCGCACGCCGATCGCGCACGCGCTGGCGTTCCCGGAGCGCGTCGACGCGGGTGTCGACCAGCTCGACCTCGCGCAGATCGCGCAGCTGTCGTTCGAGAAGCCCGACTACACGCGCTTCCCGTGCCTCGCGCTCGCGCTGAAGGCGCTTGAAGAGGGCGGTATCGCGAGCGCCGCGTTGAACGCGGCGAACGAAATCGCGGTCGAAGCGTTTCTCGAGCGCCGGATCGGCTTCATGGCGATCGCGGCAACGGTCGATGCGGTGCTCAACGCACTGCCGAACCGCAACCCGAACGGGCTCGACGACGTCCTGGCGGCGGATGCCGAGGCACGCCGCCTCGCCGCCGAGATCATTGCGAAAGCGCCTGCGCCACGCGTGGAGCGCACTGTCTGAATGAGGTGCTCATGAACGTGCTGGTCGAACTGATCGCGTTTGCGGTGGCGATCGGGGTGCTGGTCGTCGTGCATGAGTACGGACATTATCGCGTCGCGCGCTGGTGCGGCGTGAAGGTGCTGCGTTTCTCGATCGGCTTCGGCCAGCCCGTCGCCCGCTGGGTCAGCCGCAGGACCGGCACCGAGTGGACGCTCTCCGCACTGCCGCTCGGCGGCTACGTGAAGATGCTCGACGAACGCGAGCCGGGGCCGGGCGTCAAGCCCGAGGAACTCGACCAGGCGTTCAACCGGCAATCGGTGTTCAAGCGCATCGCGATTGTCGCGGCCGGCCCGATCGCGAACTTCCTGTTGGCAATCGTCCTGTTTTCCGCTGTATTCGCAACCGGCGTGACCGAGCAGGCCGCGGTGCTCGCGCCGCCGGCCGCCGGCACGGTGGCGGCTCGCGCGGGCTTCGACGGCAGCGAGACGATCGTCTCGATCCGCAATGCGCAAGGCGGCGACGCCGTGCCGGTGCGCTCGTGGTCGGACCTGCGCTGGAAGCTGCTGTCCGCCGCGTTCGATCATCGCGAGGTCGTGCTCGGCGCGCGCGACGGCGGCGCGTCGACGTTCGACTTCCGCATCGACCTGCGTAATGTTCCCGAAAGCGCGCTCGACGACGATTTCATGATGCACCTGGGCTTCGAGACCGGCGGCGGCACGCTGTCGGTGGCGTCGGTGCAGCCCGGCAGCGCGGCCGAGCAGGCAGGCCTGAAGGCCGGCGACAAGCTGCTCGCGCTCGACGGCAAGCCCATCGGCGGCGCATCGCGCTTCATCGACGCGGTGAAGCACCATGCGGGCCAGGCGGTCGAGCTGCAGGTCGACCGCGGCGGCGCCACCCGGATGGTATCGATCGTGCCGCAGGCGCAGCGCGACGATGAAACGGGGCAGCAGGTCGGTCGCATCGGCGCGGCGCTGTCGATGCACACGCCGTCGGTCGACGTGCGCTACGGGCCGATCGAGAGCCTGCAACTCGGCGCGCACCGCACGTGGGACATTGCCGTTTATTCGCTGAGGATGTTCGGGCGGATGATCACGGGCGATGCGTCGCTGAAGAATCTGTCCGGCCCCGTGACGATTGCCGACTACGCGGGCAAGAGCGCGCGGCTCGGTCCGTCGGCCTTCCTGTCGTTCCTCGCCCTTGTCAGCATTAGCCTCGGGGTGCTGAACTTGCTGCCGATTCCCGTTTTGGACGGGGGGCATCTGTTATATTATCTGGTTGAAGCCGCGACCGGGAAGGCCGTATCGGAGCGCTGGCAGCTGATTCTGCAAAGAGCCGGGTTGATCTGCATCGTCGCGTTGTCGGCGATTGCGCTGTTCAACGACCTGGCTCGGTTAATCCATTTCTGAAGCATCAGGCGGCGGCCAGTCGGCCGCCGCCTGATTTGATGCAGCTAAATATTGGGGATGCACGTTGTTCAAACCTCATCGCTTTGTACCTAAGACAGTTGCAGCGGCCGCGCTCGCCGCGCACGGCCTCGCGGCGCATGCAGCGGCACCGTTCGTGGTGCAAGACATCAAGATCGAGGGGTTGCAGCGCGTCGAAGCGGGTTCGGTGTTCGCCTACCTGCCGATCAAGCAGGGCGATACCTTCACCGACGACAAGGCATCCGAAGCAATCCGCGCGCTGTACGCGACGGGCTTCTTCAACGATGTGCGCATCGCCACCCAGGGCAACGTCGTGATCGTGCAGGTGCAGGAGCGTCCGGCCATCGCGTCGATCGACTTCACCGGCACGAAGGAATTCGACAAGGACAACCTGACGAAGGCGCTGCGCGCGGTCGGTCTGGCCGACGGCCGCTACTACGACAAGGCGCTCGTCGACAAGGCGGAGCAGGAGCTCAAGCGTCAGTACCTGACGCGCGGCTTCTACGCGGCCGAGGTCAAGACGACGATCACGCCGGTTGACGCGAATCGCGTGTCGATCCTGTTCGCTGTCGCCGAAGGTCCGAGCGCGAAGATCCGCCAGATCAACTTTATCGGCAACAAGGCGTTCAGCACCAGCACGCTGCGCGACGAAATGCAGTTGTCGACGCCGAACTGGTTCTCCTGGTACACGAAAAACGACCTGTACTCGAAGGAAAAGCTGACGGGCGACCTCGAGGCCGTGCGCTCGTACTACCTGAACCGCGGCTACCTCGAGTTCAACATCGAATCGACCCAGGTGTCGATCTCGCCCGACAAGAAGGACATGTACCTGACGGTCACGCTGCACGAAGGCGAGCCGTACACGGTGTCGGGCATCAAGCTGTCGGGCAACCTGCTCGATCGCGAAGCCGAACTGAACAAGCTGATCAAGATCAAGCCGGGCGATCGCTTCTCGGCCGAAAAGCTGCAGCAGACGACGAAGTCGATCGTCGACAAGCTCGGCGAATACGGCTACGCATTCGCGGCCGTCAACGCGCAGCCGGACATCGACCAGGCGAACCACAAGGTGAACCTGAACCTCGTCGTCGATCCGAGCCGCCGCGTGTACGTGCGCCGCATCAACGTGGTCGGCAACACGCGGACGCGCGACGAGGTCGTGCGCCGCGAGATGCGACAGCTCGAAAGCTCGTGGTTCGATTCGAACCGCCTCGCGCTGTCGAAGGACCGCGTGAACCGCCTCGGCTACTTCACCAACGTCGACGTGACGACGGTGCCGGTCGAAGGCACGAACGACCAGGTCGACGTGAACGTGAAGGTCGACGAAAAGCCGACCGGCGCGATCACGCTGGGCGCGGGCTTCTCGTCGACGGACAAGGTGGTGCTGTCGGCCGGCGTGTCGCAGGACAACGTGTTCGGCTCGGGCACGAGCCTGTCGGTGAACGTCAACACCGCAAAGAGCTACCGCACGTTGACCGTCACCCAGGTCGACCCGTACTTCACGGTCGACGGTATCAAGCGGATCACGGACGTCTACTACCGCACGTACCAGCCGCTCTACTATTCGACGAGCTCGAGCTTCCGGATCATCAGCGCCGGCGGCAACCTGAAATTCGGCATTCCGTTCTCGGAAGTCGACACCGTCTACTTCGGCGCGGGCTTCGAGCAGAACCGTCTCGACGTCGACTCAAACACGCCGCAGAGCTACCAGGATTACGTGAACGAGTTCGGCCGCGTGTCGAACACGGTGCCGTTGACCGTCGCCTGGTCGCGCGACGCGCGTGACAGCGCGCTGATCCCGAGTCGCGGCTACTTCACGCAGGCGAACGTCGAATACGGCGTGCCGGTGGGCAAGATCCAGTACTACAAGGCCGACCTGCAGGCGCAGTACTACTATTCGTTCTCGCGCGGCTTCATCCTGGGCCTGAACCTGCAAGGTGGCTACGGTAATGGCATCGGCAACCCGTATCCGATCTTCAAGAACTACTACGCGGGTGGTATCGGCTCCGTGCGTGGCTACGAGCCGAGCTCGCTGGGCCCGCGCGACACGAAGACGAACGACCCGATCGGCGGTTCGAAGATGGTGGTCGGCAACATCGAGCTGACGTTCCCGCTGCCGGGCACCGGCTACGACCGCACGCTGCGCGTGTTCACGTTCCTCGACGGCGGTAACGTGTGGGGCAACGCGCCGGGCGGCACGAGTACCGGCGCGAACGGCCTGCGTTACGGCTACGGCGTGGGTCTCGCGTGGATCTCGCCGATCGGCCCGCTGAAGCTGAGCCTCGGCTTCCCGCTGCAGAAGCACGAAGGCGACCAGTACCAGAAATTCCAGTTCCAGATCGGGACGGCGTTCTGATCGAACGCATGACAACAGCAACGAGAGGGTAATTTTGCTAACCGGTAAGTTTTCGAAACGAGTGATGTGTGCGCTGACCGTTGCGCTGGCCTTGGGCGCGGCGACGGCACACGCTCAGGACGTCGCCCGCATCGCGGCGGTCAATTCGGATCGGATCCTGCGCGAGTCGGCGCCCGCCAAGGCGGCGCAGACGAAGCTCGAAGCCGAGTTCGCGAAGCGCGACAAGGATCTGCAGGACCTCGCGGCGCGCCTGAAGTCGATGTCCGACTCGCTGGACAAGAACGGTGCGTCGCTGTCGGCGGCCGATCGCGCGCAGAAGCAGCGCGATCTCGCACAGCTCGATACCGACTTCCAGCGCAAGCAGCGCGAGTTTCGCGAAGACCTGAACCAGCGCCGCAACGAGGAACTCGCGGCGGTGCTGGAGCGCGCGAACAAGGTCATCAAGCAGATCGCCGAGCAGCAGAATTACGACCTGATCGTGCAGGAAGCGGTGTATGTCAGCCCGCGCATCGACATCACCGACAAGGTGCTCAAGGCGCTCGCGTCCGGCTCGACGAACTGAACGGAGCAGACGACGAATGGCATTGACGCTTGAGGCACTCGTAAAGCGGTTCGGCGGCGAGATCGTCGGCGACGCCCAGTGCAAGGTGGGTGGCCTCGCGCCGCTCGACCAGGCAGGCCCTCAGCAACTCGCGTTCCTCGCGAATCCGAAGTACCTGTCGCAGGTCGAGACGACCCGCGCCGGCGCGGTACTGATCGCGCCGAAGGATCTCGAAAAGCTCGGCGCGGCCGCCAATGGTCGCAGTTTCATCGTGACGCCGAATCCGTACGCGTACTTCGCGCGCGTCGCGCAGATGTTCATCGATCTTGCCACGCCACCGCGCGCGGCTGGCGTGCATCCGAGCGCGACGATCGATCCGGCCGCGCAGGTTGCCGCGAGCGCGGTGATCGGTCCGCACGTGACGGTCGAGGCCGGCGCGGTGATCGAGGACGGCGTGCAGCTCGACGCGAACGTGTTCGTCGGCCGCGGCACGACGATCGGCGCCGGTTCGCACCTGTACCCGAACGCATCGGTGTATCACGGCTGCAAGATCGGCCCGCGCGCGATCATCCATTCGGGTGCCGTAATCGGCTCCGACGGCTTCGGCTTCGCGCCGGATTTCGTCGGCGACGGCGATGCGCGCACCGGCAGCTGGGTCAAGATCCCGCAGGTCGGCGGCGTGTCGGTCGGCCCGGACGTCGAGATCGGCGCGAACACGACGATCGATCGCGGCGCGATGGCGGACACCGTCATCGAGGAATGCGTGAAGATCGACAACCAGGTCCAGATCGGCCACAACTGCCGGATCGGCGCGTATACGGTGATCGCCGGCAGTGCGGGCATCGCCGGCAGCACGACGATCGGCCGCCACTGCATGATCGGTGGCGCGGCGGGCATCGCCGGACACGTGACGCTCGGCGACTATGTCATCATCACCGCGAAGTCGGGCGTGTCGAAGTCGCTGCCGAAGGCCGGCATCTACACGAGCGCATTCCCGGCCGTCGACCACGGCGAATGGAACCGGAGTGCCGCGCTCGTGCGCAACCTCGACAAGTTGCGCGACCGCATCAAGGCGCTCGAAACCGCGCTGGCCGCCCAGGGCGGCACGGACGCCTGACCGTCACCATGCGAGACCACGAACCGGGCACGGCCAGCGCATCCGGCCCGGTTTGCCAGACTGGGCCGCGGGGCGGCCCGCTTCAGCCTTTGCATCACCACCGCGCAGCCTCTGCGTGAGACGAACCATCATGAGCACTGAAAAAATCAATCTCGACATCCACAAGATCCTCACGCTGCTGCCGCATCGCTACCCGATTCTGCTCGTTGATCGCGTGCTCGAACTCGAGCCGCACAAGGGGATCAAAGCGCTGAAGAACGTGTCGATCAACGAGCCGTTCTTCCAGGGGCATTTCCCGAAGCGGCCGGTGATGCCGGGCGTGCTGATCCTCGAGGCGCTCGCTCAGGCGGCCGCGCTGCTGACGTTCGCGGAAGAGCAGCCGAAGGATCCGGAAAACACGCTGTACTACTTCGTCGGCATCGATGGCGCGCGCTTCAAGCGTGTGGTCGAACCGGGCGACCAACTGATTCTGAACGTGACGTTCGAACGCTACATCCGCGGCATCTGGAAGTTCAAGGCGGTGGCGGAAGTGGACGGCAAGGTGGCGGCGGAAGCCGAACTGATGTGCACGGTCAAGACGGCCGACGCGGCGCCCTGAGCGACGCGGCACGCATGGGTAACGAAACGCGAGCAACGCGACACATCACATCGAGAGGCAACGGCGCATGACCAGGATTCATCCTACCGCGATCGTCGAACCGGGCGCGCAGATCGACGAGTCCGTCGAGATCGGGCCGTACGCGGTCATCGGGCCGCACGTCACGATCGGCGCGCGTACGACGATCGGCTCGCACAGCGTGATCGAAGGTTACACGACGCTTGGCGAGGACAACCGCATCGGCCATTACGCGTCGGTCGGCGGCCGTCCGCAGGACATGAAGTACAAGGACGAGCCGACGAAGCTCGTGATCGGCAACCGCAACACGATCCGCGAATTCACGACGATCCACACCGGCACCGTGCAGGACGTCGGCGTGACGACGCTCGGCGACGACAACTGGATCATGGCCTATGTGCACATCGGTCATGACTGCCGCGTCGGCAACAATGTGATCCTGTCGAGCAACGCGCAGATGGCCGGGCACGTCGAGATCGGCGACTGGGCGATCGTCGGCGGGATGTCGGGCGTGCACCAGTTCGTGCGCATCGGTGCGCACTCGATGCTGGGTGGCGCCTCGGCGCTCGTGCAGGACGTGCCGCCGTTCGTGATCGCGGCCGGCAACAAGGCCGAGCCGCACGGCATCAACGTCGAAGGCCTGCGCCGGCGCGGTTTCTCGCCCGACGCGATCTCGGCGCTGCGCAGCGCGTACCGCCTGCTGTACAAGAACGGCCTGTCGCTCGAGGAAGCGAAGGTGCAGTTGCGCGAGCTGGCGGCCTCGGGCGGCGAAGGCGACGCAGCGGTCACCGCGCTCGTCGAGTTCATCGACGCGTCCCAACGCGGCATCATCCGCTAAGCGATGTCGCTCCCGACCAATCAGCTCCGGCTCGCGATGGTGGCCGGCGAGCCGTCGGGCGATCTGCTCGCGGCGTCGCTGCTCGGCGGGCTTCAAGAGCGGCTGCCCGCGTCGACCCGGTACTACGGGATCGGTGGGCTGCGGATGCTCGCGCACGGCTTCGACTCGCACTGGCAGATGGACAAGCTGACGGTGCGCGGCTACGTCGAGGCGCTGGGCCAGATTCCCGAGATCCTGCGGATTCGCGGCGAGTTGAAGCGCCAGCTGCTCGCGGAGCGGCCCGACGCATTCATCGGCGTCGACGCGCCCGATTTCAACTTCAACGTGGAGCAGGCCTCGCGCGACGCGGGCATCCCGTCGATCCACTTCGTGTGTCCGTCTATCTGGGCGTGGCGCGGCGGGCGGATCAAGAAAATCGCGAAGTCCGTCGACCACATGTTGTGCCTGTTCCCGTTCGAACCGGCGATCCTCGACAAGGCGGGCGTCGCGTCGACGTATGTCGGCCACCCGCTGGCCGACGAGATTCCGCTCGAGCCCGACACGCACGGCGCGCGCATTGCGCTCGGCCTGCCGGCCGACGGCCCGGTGATCGCGGTGCTGCCGGGCAGCCGGCGCTCGGAGATCGGGCTGATCGGCCCGACGTTCTTTGCGGCGATGGCACTGATGCAGCAGCGCGAGCCCGGCGTGCGATTCGTGATGCCGGCGGCGACGCCTGCGCTGCGCGAGTTGCTGCAGCCGCTCGTCGACGCGCATCCGCAGCTCGCGCTGACGATCACGGACGGCCGCTCGCAGGTCGCGATGACGGCCGCCGACGCGATCCTCGTGAAGAGCGGCACTGTCACGCTGGAAGCCGCGCTGCTGAAGAAGCCGATGGTGATCTCGTACAAGGTGCCCTGGCTGACCGGGCAGATCATGCGCCGGCAGGGCTATCTGCCGTACGTCGGCTTGCCGAATATCCTGGCGGGGCGCTTCGTCGTGCCCGAGCTGCTGCAGCATTTCGCGACGCCCGAGGCGCTCGCCGATGCAACGCTCACGCAGCTGCGGGACGACGCGAACCGCCGCACGCTGACCGAAGTGTTTACCGAAATGCATCTCTCGCTGCGGCAGAACACGGCCGCAAAGGCCGCCGAAGCGGTCGTGCGCGTACTCGAGCAACGCAAGGGGCGCGCATGACGGCAACCCGTGCGCCACGCCGCCGCGCGTCGACCGACGTGCAGGGCGGCTTCGACTTCAGCCGACCCGACGAGATCGTCTGCGGCGTCGATGAAGCAGGCCGCGGCCCGCTCGCGGGGCCGGTGGTTGCCGCCGCGGTGATCCTCGATCCTGCGCAGCCGATCCACGGGCTCGACGATTCGAAGGCGCTGTCCGCGAAAAAGCGCGACGCGCTGTACGACCTGATCGTCGCGCGCTCGCGCGCGTATTGCGTCGCGTCGGCCAGCGTCGACGAGATCGATACGCTCAACATCCTGCATGCGACGATGCTCGCGATGAAGCGGGCCGTCGAAGGCCTGTCGGTGCTGCCGACGCTCGCGCAGATCGACGGCAACCGCTGCCCGACGCTGATGGTGCGTGCCGAGGCGATCGTCAGCGGCGACGCTCTAGTGCCGAGCATCTCGGCCGCGTCGATTCTCGCAAAGGTCACGCGCGACCGCATGCTCGTCGACCTGCATGAACGCTTCCCGGTGTATGGCTTCAACGTGCATGCCGGCTACGGCACCGCGAAACATCTAGCCGCGCTGCGCGAGCATGGTCCGTGCGAAGCGCATCGGCGCTCGTTCGCGCCGGTGCGTGCGGCACTCGATCTGATTCGATGAAGAGCATTACTTCCCGCGACAACCCGTTGTACAAGCGTCTGAAGGCGCTTGCGGGTTCGACGTCCCAGCAGCGCCGCGGCGGCCAGGCGCTGCTCGAAGGCTTCCACCTCGCCAGCGCGTATCTCGATACGGGCGCGACACCCGAGCTGTGTGTCGCGACCGAAGGCGCGCTCGCGCACGACGAAGCGCAGGCGATCATCGCGCGCGTTGACGCGCAGCGGGTCGTCACGCTGCCCGACGCGCTGTTCGGACAACTGTCGAACGTGGTCAGCGGCGTCGGTTTCCTGCTGCTCGTCGACCGGCCCGCACAGCCGCTGCCTGAGCGCGTCCTGCACACATCGGTGGTGCTCGACGGCGTGCAGGACGCCGGCAACGTCGGCTCGATCCTGCGCAGCGCGGCGGCGGCTGGCGTGCGGCACGTGTTCTGCGCGCCGGGCACCGCCTATGCGTGGTCGTCGAAGGTGCTGCGCTCGGGAATGGGCGCGCATTTCCTGCTGTCGATCCACGAGGATGTCGAGCCGGAGGCACTGGCCGAACGCCTCGACGTGCCGGTCGCGCTGACCGATTCGCACGGCGCGCAGGCGATCTACGACTGCGACCTGGCCGGCCCGGTCGCATGGGTGTTCGGCAACGAAGGCGCCGGCGTGTCGGCGTTCTGGCGCGACGCGGCCACGCATCGCGTGACGATCCCGCAGCCGGGTGGCATGGAGTCGCTGAACGTCGCGGCAGCGGCGGCGGTGTGCCTGTTCGAGCAGGTGCGGCAGCAGCGGTGCGCATGACATGACGACGTGACGTGCGGCGTTGTCCGCGCGTCGTATCCCGCACCGTGAAAAAAAGGCCGCGTTCGACGCGGCCTTTTTGCTTCCGGCGGCGGCCTGGCGGCCGCGCCGGCGGGCAAGTCGTCAGTACGACTGCCGGTCGAGACGGATTTCCTGCAGGATCGTCGTTGCGATCTCCTCGATCGACTTGTGCGTCGACGACAGCCACTTGATTCCTTCGCGGCGCATCATCGCCTCGGCCTCGTTGATCTCGTAGCGGCAGTTCTCCGGCGCCGCGTACTTGCTGCCGGGGCGGCGCTCGTTGCGGATCTCCGACAGGCGCTGCGGATCGATCGACAGCCCGAACAGCTTGTCGCGATGCGGCGACAGCGCCGACGGCAGCTTGCCGCGCTCGAAGTCTTCCGGAATCAGCGGATAGTTGGCCGCCTTCACGCCATACTGCATCGCGAGATACAGGCTCGTCGGCGTCTTGCCGCTGCGCGACACGCCGACCAGGATCACGTCGGCTTCCGACAGGTTGCGGTTCGACTGGCCGTCGTCGTGCGCGAGCGAGAAGTTGATCGCCTCGATCCGCGTCTTGTATTCCTCGGTATCGGCGTTCTGGTGGCCGCGGCCCATCGCATGGCTCGACTTCAGCTCCAGTTCCTGCTCGAGCGGCTCGACGAAGCGCTGGAACATGTCCAGCACCAGCGCGTTCGAGCGCTTGACGATGTCGTTCGACTCGCTGTCGACGAGCGTCGTGAACACGATCGCGCGGCGGCCGTCGTGCACCGCGGCCTCGTTGATTTTCTCGACGGTCGCAAAGGCCTTGTCGAGCGAGTCGACGAACGGCAGGCGCACGAGGCGGAATTTCTGGTCGAACTGGGAGAGGATCGAGTGCGCGAAGGTTTCGGCAGTGATCCCGGTGCCGTCGGAGACGATGAAAACGGTAGGCAGCATGAATCTGGGCGTCGAACGTGAAGGGCGGTTGCGCGGGTGGCTGGAGGTTCGCCTCCAGACACAGTGACAAGGTCGCGCCACATCCGGCAGCCGGCACGGTAGAATAGCGGCAACCTGTTGGATAAGCAATTGCGGGGGCAGGGTGCGAACGGCACCCTTGGCTTGCCGCGATCGATCGAAAATTCCCGGCAAGTTTGGCGATTTGTCTGAATATATCGCCCTTCTGCCGGGATTTTTGCAAATCGGGTCGGAAGATTTTCCGCGGCTGCGATTGTTTCTCCAACAGGTTGCGCAAGACGCGCCGCGCCTTTTTGCAAGCGCCCGCGTCCGAGCCCACTTGCGCAATCGAGCATTTTTTTCACACTTAGGGGCTTGTATGACTAACGCAGCAAACGTCGCAAAGGACCAGGCGTATGTAATCCCGTTCGAGCAGTTGCGGATGACCGATGTGGAGATCGTGGGCGGCAAGAATGCGTCGCTCGGCGAGATGATCAGCCAGCTTTCCGAAGCAGGCGTTCGCGTACCCACTGGTTTCGCCACGACCGCGCTCGCTTTCCGCGATTTCCTCAAGCACAACGATCTGACCGATCGCATCGCCAAGCGTCTCGAGTCGCTCGACATCGACGACGTGAAGGCGCTCGCCGAAGCCGGTGCCGAAATCCGCAAGTGGATCGTCGACGCACCGATGCAGGCTCGTCTTGAGCAGGAAATCCGCGCACAGTTCGAAATCCTGAAGAACGGCTCGCCGGGCGAACTGTCGTTCGCCGTGCGTTCGTCCGCGACCGCGGAAGACCTGCCCGACGCATCGTTCGCCGGTCAGCAGGAGTCGTATCTGAACGTCGTTGGCATCGACGACGTGCTCGATCGCATGAAGCACGTGTTCGCGTCGCTGTACAACGACCGCGCGATTTCGTACCGCGTGCACAAGGGCTTCACGCACGCCGAGGTCGCGCTGTCGGCCGGCGTGCAGCGCATGGTCCGCTCGGACGTCGGCGCAGCCGGCGTGATGTTCACGATCGACACCGAATCGGGCTTCAAGGACGCCGTGTTCATCACGTCGAGCTACGGCCTGGGCGAAACCGTCGTGCAGGGCGCCGTGAACCCGGACGAGTTCTACGTGTTCAAGACGACGCTCGCCCAGGACAAGTACCCGATCATCCGCCGCTCGATCGGCTCGAAGCTGATCAAGATGGAATTCACGCAGCCGGGCGAACCGGGCCGCGTGAAGACGGTCGACGTGCCGCACGAGCAGCGC
This sequence comes from Burkholderia sp. Bp9143, assembly GCF_003853645.1. Lineage (GTDB taxonomy): Bacteria > Pseudomonadota > Gammaproteobacteria > Burkholderiales > Burkholderiaceae > Burkholderia. The sequence continues at coordinate 61,095 of NZ_QTPO01000012.1, forward strand.
AACCGCTACTCGATCACCGACGAAGACGTGATCGAGCTCGCGAAGTACGCGGTCATCATCGAGAAGCACTACCAGCGTCCGATGGACATCGAGTGGGGCAAGGACGGCCGCGACGGCAAGATCTTCATCCTGCAGGCGCGTCCGGAAACGGTGAAGAGCCAGGCGACCGGCAAGGCCGAGCAGCGCTTCAAGCTGAAGGGCCAGTCGCAGGTGCTGGCGACGGGCCGCGCGATCGGCCAGAAGATCGGCGCGGGCCCCGTGCGCGTGATCCAGGATCCGTCGGAAATGGAACGCGTGCAGCCGGGCGACGTGCTGGTGGCGGACATGACCGACCCGAACTGGGAGCCGGTGATGAAGCGTGCGGCGGCAATCGTCACGAACCGTGGCGGCCGGACCTGCCACGCGGCGATCATCGCGCGTGAACTCGGCGTGCCGGCAGTCGTCGGCTGCGGCGACGCGACCGACGTGCTGAAGGACGGCGCGCTCGTCACGGTGTCGTGCGCGGAAGGCGACGAAGGCAAGATCTACGACGGGCTGCTCGAGACGGAAGTCACGGAAGTGCAGCGCGGCGAACTGCCGGAAATCCCGGTCAAGATCATGATGAACGTCGGCAACCCGCAGCTCGCGTTCGACTTCTCGCAACTGCCGAACGGCGGTGTTGGCCTCGCGCGTCTCGAGTTCATCATCAACAACAACATCGGCGTGCACCCGAAGGCGATCCTCGAGTACCCGAACATCGACCAGGACCTGAAGAAGGCGGTCGAGAGCGTCGCGCGCGGTCACGCGTCGCCGCGCCAGTTCTACGTCGACAAGCTGACGGAAGGCGTCGCGACGATCGCCGCGGCGTTCTATCCGAAGCCCGTGATCGTGCGTCTGTCCGACTTCAAGTCGAACGAGTACAAGAAGCTGATCGGCGGTTCGCGCTACGAGCCGGACGAGGAAAACCCGATGCTGGGCTTCCGCGGCGCGTCGCGCTATATCGCCGAAGACTTCGCGCAGGCGTTCGAGATGGAATGCCGTGCACTGAAGCGCGTGCGCGACGAGATGGGCCTGACCAACGTCGAGATCATGGTGCCGTTCGTGCGTACCGTGAAGCAGGCGGAGCGTGTCGTCGGCCTGCTCGAGAAGTTCGGCCTGAAGCGCGGCGAGAACGGCCTGCGCCTCGTGATGATGTGTGAAGTCCCGACCAACGCGATCCTCGCCGAAGAGTTCCTCGAGCACTTCGACGGTTTCTCGATCGGTTCGAACGACCTCACGCAGCTCACGCTCGGCCTCGACCGCGACTCGGGCATGGAACTGCTGGCCGTCGACTTCGACGAACGTGACCCGGCCGTCAAGTTCCTGCTCAAGCGTGCGATCGATACCTGCCGCAAGATGGGCAAGTACGTCGGTATCTGCGGCCAGGGCCCGTCCGATCACCCGGACTTCGCGCAATGGCTGACCGACGAAGGCATCGAGTCGATCTCGCTGAACCCGGACACGATCATCGATACGTGGCAAGCGCTCGCCAACCGGAAGTAACGGTCGGTCATGCAACTTCGACGAAAGGGCGGCTCGCTGCTCTTTCGGTGAAGGCAAAATGCAAGGTTCGTGCTATAAACACCCCGGTAAGCACCGGGGTGTTTTTTTTTGCCGGTCCGGGCCGCCCCAAGCGTGCCGCCCGCCCCCTCGGGGGCACGCGCAGCGAATATAGTGAGCGTGGGGGCCGTTTTTCGGGAGACCACAATGATGTCGGGGCATCTGTTCTGGTGGGTCGGGGTCGGCGTGCTGGTCGTCGCCGAATTGCTGACCGGCACGTTCTATCTGCTGATGATCGCGCTCGGCTTTCTCGCGGGCGGGTTGCTGCAGCTCGCCGGTTTCGCGCCGCACGTGCAGGTCGGGGCGGCCGCCGCGGTCGCGATCATCGCGATGATCCTGCTGCGCCGCTCGGGGCTCGGGCGCAAGCAGAAGCGCGATACGTCGACGAATCCGGACGTCAATCTCGATATCGGCGCGACCGTCACGGTCGACGCGTGGCATGACGGCCGCGCGCGCGTGCAGTATCGCGGCGCCGACTGGGACGTCGAGCTCGCGGCCGGCGAGCGCGACGATGCGCGCGTGTATCAGGTGCGTGCCGTGCGCGGCAACAGTCTCGTCGTCGTCGCAAAACCCGCGGGCTGATCGTCCACTGATAAAAGAAGGAGGGAACACTTCATGGATTCGCTGATCATCTGGGTCGTCCTGTTCGTCATCGCCATCGTGATCGTGTCGAAGACGGTGAAGATCGTGCCGCAGCAGCATGCGTGGGTGCTCGAGCGCTTCGGGCGCTATCACGCGACACTGTCGCCCGGTCTCAATATCGTGTTGCCGTTCGTCGACCGGATCGCCTATCGGCACGTGCTGAAGGAAATTCCGCTCGACGTGCCGAGCCAGGTCTGCATCACGCGCGACAACACGCAGCTGCAGGTCGACGGCGTGCTGTACTTCCAGGTGACCGATCCGATGAAGGCATCGTACGGGTCGAGCAACTTCGTGCTCGCGATCACGCAGCTCGCGCAGACGACGCTGCGCTCGGTGGTCGGCAAGCTCGAACTCGACAAGACCTTCGAGGAGCGCGACTTCATCAACCACAACATCGTGTCGGCGCTCGACCAGGCCGCCGCGAACTGGGGCGTGAAAGTGCTGCGCTACGAGATCAAGGACCTGACGCCGCCGAAGGAGATCCTGCACGCGATGCAGGCGCAGATCACCGCCGAGCGGGAAAAGCGCGCGCTGATCGCCGCCTCCGAAGGCCGCAAGCAGGAGCAGATCAACCTCGCGTCGGGCGCGCGCGAGGCTGCAATCCAGAAGTCCGAGGGCGAGCGGCAGGCCGCAATCAACCTGGCACAGGGTGAGGCGGCCGCGATTCTCGCGGTGGCCGAGGCGAACGCGCAGGCCATCCAGAAGATCGCGAACGCGATCCAGTCGCAGGGCGGGATGGATGCCGTGAACCTGAAGGTTGCCGAGCAGTACGTCGGCGCGTTCTCTAACCTCGCGAAACAGGGCAATACGCTGATCGTGCCAGCGAACCTGTCGGATCTCGGCACCGCGATCGCGTCCGCGCTGACGATCGTCAAGAACGCGGCGCCGGCCGTGAGCGGGAAGGGCTGAGCGCGCGCGTGGGTTTCGCGCGTCGGCGGCCGCTATGCGCCGGCCGTGTGCCGGGCGTGCGGCGAATCGTCGCGCGATGGAGGCGCAAGTCCTGTCGCATCGCACGGGCGGTGCAGCGTTTCATCCGCGATGGTGAGCGCCTTTTCGATCGCCGCTCACACGAATCACACACCACACAAAGCAACACGGCCCGCTTCGAGCGGGCCGTGTTGCTTTGTGTGGCAGAGGAACCTGAGCGTCAGCTGCCGGCGCGCATGATGCGGGCCTTTTCGCGTTCCCAGTCGCGCTTTTTCTCGGTTTCGCGCTTGTCGTGCAGTTTCTTGCCCTTCGCGAGCGCGATGTCGCATTTCACGCGACCGCCCTTGTAGTGGAAGTTCAGCGGCACGAGCGTGTAGCCACGCTGCTCGACCTTGCCGATCAGTTTCTTGATTTCGTCGCGGTGCAGCAGCAGCTTGCGCGTGCGGACCGGATCGGGCTTGATGTGCGTCGAGGCTTCGGGCAGCGGGCTGATGTGGGTGCCGATCAGGAAGATCTCGGCGTTCTTGACCACGACGTAGCCTTCCTTGATCTGGCCGCGCCCGGCGCGCAGCGCCTTGACTTCCCAGCCCTCGAGCACGAGCCCCGCCTCGTAGCGTTCCTCGATGTGATAATCGAAGTGCGCTTTCCTGTTGTCGATGATGCTCATGAAAGGATCAGGCCAACTCGTTTAAAATCACGATTTTAGCAAAGCAGGGCGGGAATCGCCCGGCTTGCGTTCTCACCTTGAGCGATGCCGCGCGATTTATGGCAGATGTCCAGAAAACCGTATTGATCCGCCATTCGGCGGAACAGATGTTCGACCTCGTCACCGACGTGGCCGATTACCCCAATTTCCTGCCCTGGTGCGGCGGCGTAGAGATTCGCCGTCAGGACGACAGCGGAATGGAAGCGCGCATTGACATCAACTTCAAGGGCATCAAGCAGCATTTCGCGACGCGCAACACGCAGCACCGCCCGGCGCGGATCGACATGGAGTTCGCGGACGGCCCGTTCAAGAAGTTCACGGGTTCGTGGCGCTTCATCCCGCTGCGCGCCGATGCGTGCAAGATCGAATTCGCGCTGCACTACGAGTTCTCGAGCATCCTGCTCGAGAAGATCATCGGGCCGGTGTTCAGCCATATCGCGAACACGTTCGTCGATTCGTTCGTCAAGCGCGCCGACCAGCGCTACGGGAAGGGGTGACACGATGCTGTCGATCGAAGTCTGCTACGCGCTGCCGGATCGCCAGACGCTGATTCCGGTGTCGCTACCCGAAGGCGCGACCGTGCGCGCGGCGATCGACGCGAGCGGCGTGCTCGCGCTGCACCCGGAAATCGACCTCGCGCACGCGAAAACTGGCGTATTCGGCAAGCTGGCGCCGCTAGACGCGCCGCTCGCCGACCACGACCGTGTCGAGATCTACCGCCCGTTGATCGTCGATCCGAAACTCGCGCGCCAGCGGCGCGTCGACAAGACCCGCCGCGAGGGCTCCGTCGAGGGTCGCAAGTGGATGCACAAGGACGCGCGCTGACACGTCGCGCCAGCCCGGCTCCATCGTCTTCCGTGCCGATTCGTCAGACCAGGCCCGGGTGCGCTCAGTGGGCCGTGACGTTCGCGTTCACGGCCGTGCTGCCGGGCGTGTTGCCGCCCGGGTGCGTGTCGCTGTGCCGGCGCACCGACCCGTAGACGCCCGCCAGCAGCAGCACGAGCGCCGCGATCTCCAGCACGCGCGGCATCCGGTGGTCGTAGAGGAACGCGTAGAGCATCGCGAACACGGTTTCGAACACGATCAACTGACCGGACAGCGTGAGTGGCAGCCGCTTCGACGCCGCGTTCCACAGTCCGTTGCCGAGCCACGACGCGCCGATCGCGAGCACGAGGTTCAGCAGCCAGAACAGTTGCCAGCGCGATGCCGGGACGGCCGCCTGCACCGTGCCGGCCGGCAGCGCGAGGATCGCGAGCCAGCAGAGGCCGCCGATCAGTCCCGTCACGACGCCCCACAGCACCGACCACTCGTTGCCGTCGAAATGATGGTGGCGCTGCAGGTAGCGGGCGTTCGCGACCGCGTACCAAGTCCAGCTCGCGAGCCCGCCGGTTGCGCACGCGATGCCGGCGAGCTTCTGGCCGAGCGTCGTCGCCTGCGCGGCTTCCGAGGTGAAGAGGTCGACGTTGATGCAGACGATGCCGGCGATCACCAGTGCGAGCGGGGCGGCGAGGCGCCGCAGCGGCACCGCGCCGTGGTCGCCGAGGCCCGCGAGCGTGACGGTCACGGGCAGCACACCGACGATCAGCGAGCTGGGCGCGATGCCGATCAGGTGCACGGCGCCGGACAGCAGCATGTAGTACGCGACGTTGCCGATCAGCGCGAGCTTCGCGAGCGCGACGAGATCCTCGCGGGTCAGCCGCGCGAGCAGCGAGCGGGCGGCCGGCAGGGACGCAGCCAGCGACACGAGGCCGTACATCGCGTAGCGGCCCGCGCTCAGCAGCAGCGGCGAGAAGTCGGTCATCAGCCGCGGGACGAGAAAGACCATCCCCCACAACGCGCCCGCGAGGACGCCATACACCACACCGCGCTGCATCGACTGCTCCGAACGAAAGACTGACGAGCGCGCATCTTAACGACGGCGCCGCAACCGCGTCTTGTTCATTCCTGCACTCGGGAGCGAGTGGCGTTCGGGGTTAGATGCGAGTGCCGCCGCGATCCGATCCTGCTTACCGGGGATCGCGGCGGGCCGGCCGCCCTTCGACGATCAGCTGATCAGCGCTCGACTGGCTCGGCCGCCGCCGCATCGTCGCTTGCCGCGCGTGCCCGCGCAGGGCGGCGCACGGTGCGCAGCTTGCCGCTGTTGCCGCCGCCGCAGTAGAAGAGGTCGCGACCGTCGGATTCCAGCCCAGACACGCCGACGCCGGGCGGCATGTCGACCTGTTCGAGCACGTGCCCGGTGTGCGGGTCGATCCGCCGCAACTCGCTCTCGTCCGCTTCCCAGGTGCCGTGCCACAGCTCGCCGTCGACCCAGGTCACGCCGGTGACGAAGCGGTTCGATTCGATCGTGCGCAGCACGGCGCCCGATTGCGGATCCACCTGATGAATCTTGCGTTCGCGGTACTGGCCGACCCACAGCGTGCCTTCGGCCCAGGCCAGCCCCGAATCGGCGCCGCCGCCGGGCGCGGGGATCGTCGCAAGCACCCGGCCCGAGTCGGGATCGATCTTCTCGATGCGGTCCTCGACGATCTGGAACAGATGGCGCCCGTCGAACGCGGTGCCTGCGTGCGCGGCGACGTCGAGTGCGCGCACGGTCGTGCCGCGTTCCGGGTCGAGCGCGTTCAGCTTGTCGCCGGACGCGAACCAGACGTGCTGCCCGTCGAACGTGACGCCGTGCACGCCGTCGACGCCCGGAAACGGGCCGTATTCGCGGACGATGTCTGCGGTGGATCGTTTCATGTCTGTCACCTCGTCGTTGGTATCCCCATCCTAGTCGCCCGGCAGCGGCGCGGGGAGTAACAAGGTCGTCGCGAATCCGGGCAGCGGCGGCGTCATCCAGCGGCGCGCGCGACCGCGGCCGATCGCCTGCGCCTTGTCCGCTTCGGCGAGCGCGTCGAGCGCGCGCTGCACGGTGCGCTGGCTCGCGCCGAGCGCGAGCGCCAGCGCGGAACTCGACCACGCCTCGCCGTCCGCGAGCAGCGCGAGTACGGCCGCGTGGCGGTCGTCGACCGGACGCGCGAGCACGACGGTCTCGCGTGGGCCGAGCGGTTCGAGCGCGAAGCCGCGCGGCGTCGCGGTGACGTTCGCGAGCGGCCGCAGCATCGCGCGCAACCGGCCGATCTCGACGCGCAGGCGGGCGCGATGCGATTCGTCCGCGTGCTTCGCGCGAAACGCCGCGGCGACGAGCGCGTTTCTCGACACGTCGCCGGGCCACGCCTCGCCCAGCGCGCGGGCGAGCACGAACAGCACCGGGCGGCGCGCGAGCGACACGGTCGTGCGCGCGTCGCGCACCGCGTGGCGGCATGCATCGACGACGAGCGCGTTCGATTCCAGCAGCGCCTCGACCTCGTCGAGCAGCACGAGCCGCGACGCACCGCGCGCGATGAGTCGCGCGGCCGGTGTATCGAGCATGCGTGCGGCCGTCTCGACTTCGGCCGTCAGCGCGGCGATGCCGGCGTCCTGCGCGGCCGCGCGCGCACGGGCGAGCGCCATGCGCGCCGCGTGCGGGCGGATGCGGCGCATCGCGATGCCGGCCGCGATCAGTTCGTGAGCCGCGCGCGATGCGGCGGGCAGCGGTGCGGGATCGAGATTCGCGAGCCGCTGTTCGGCATCCTCGACGTGCCCGATCAGCAGCAGTCGGCGCACGCCGAGATAGCGCGCATGCGCGGCGTTCGCGCGGTCGCCGTGTGCGTCGAGCGTCGCGCAGGCGGCGTCGAGGGCGCGCGACGGCCAGCCGAGGTCGCGAGACGCCAGCGCGATCTCGGCTTCCGCGACGACGCAGCGCGCCCGTGCGACGGCTTCCTTCGCGCCGAACGCGCGAGCCGCGCTACGCACGAGCGCGCGTGCGCGCTCGAAATCGCCGAGCTGCGCCATCGCGATCCCGCGCAACGCGAGCGCCGGCGCGTCGTCGCGCAATGCGACGCGGTTCAGCGCGCCGAGCGGGTCGCCCGCCGCAAGCGCACGCGCGGCGGCCGTGATCAGCGAATCCATCCGAATCCCGACACAGTTGTCACTCCCTCCGATCCGATGCCCGGTCCTAATCTAGCACCACGCACACGGCAGATGCGCCGTGCCCGGAAATCCATCGAAAGGAGGAACCCGCAATGACGAACCATCTCACCGGAACGCGCGCTGAATGGCTGGCTGCGCGCCGCGCGCTGCTCGATGCAGAAAAGGCGCTGACGCGGCAGAGCGACGAACTCGCGCGGCGACGCCAGGCGCTGCCGTGGGTGCGCGTCGACAAGGCCTACCGGTTCGACACGGAGGACGGCCCGGCGACGCTCGACGATCTGTTCCGCGGCCGCTCGCAGCTGCTCGTCTATCACTTCATGTTCGGTCCCGACTACAAGGCCGGTTGCCCGTCGTGCTCGGCGCTTGCCGACGGCTTCGACGGTTTTGCGGTCCACCTCGCGAACCACGACGTGATGCTCGCGGCAGTGTCGCGCGCGCCGCTCGCGAAGCTGCTGGCGTACCGGCAGCGGATGGGCTGGCACTTTCCATGGGCGTCGTCGGACGGCGGCGAATTCAACTTCGACTTCAACGTGTCGTTCACCGAAGCACAGCAGCGCGCGGGCGACGTCGAATACAACTATGCACGGGCCGGCCACGCGATGGACATGGACCCGCCGCCGGCCGCCGTCGCCCAGTTCGCGGCGACGTGCGGCACCGACGCCGCCACGTACTCGCTCGACCGGCCGGGGATGAGCGCGTTCGTGCGCGAGGACGACGTCGTCTATCACACGTATTCGACGTATGCGCGCGGGCTTGACGGGCTGTGGGGGATGTACCAGTGGCTCGATCGCGCGCCGCTCGGGCGCAACGAGACGGGCGTGTGGTGGCGCCGTCATGACGAATACGCGCGCGGTTGAGCGCGGGCCGGCGAGCGGCGCGAGCCGGCGATGAGTGCCGCGACGAAACCGGCTGCGACCGGTGCTGCGGGCGGCGGCCGGCGTGTGTTCGGCGTCGTGTTCGTCGCGGTATTTGCCGCCGCCATCCGGGCGACGCTCGCGCAGCACGCATCGATGGACGCGATGGGTGGCATGCCAATGGCGGGCGGCTGGACGCTGTCGGCCGGATGGCTCCGGCCGTGTGGATGGCAGGCAGGGCGCACGTTCGCCGCGTTCGCCGGCATGTGGGGCGCGATGACGGTGACGATGATGCTGCCGGTGCTGGCACCGGTGCTCTGGCGATATCGGCAGAGCCTTCGCCCGTTGGGCGGGGCGCGCGCGGCATGGTTCGTTGCGGTCGCGGGCGCCGGGTACTTCATCGTGTGGATGGCGCTCGGCGCGCTGGTGTTTCCGGTCGGCACTGCATTGGCGGTGGCCGCTGTGCGGCTGCCCGCGCTCGCCGCCGCAATGCCGTTTGCGGCCGGTGCGGTCGTGCTCGGCGCGGGTGTGCTGCAGTTTTCCGGCTGGAAGGCACGCCGGCTCGCGTGCTGCCGGCATGCACCGGACGACGCATACGTGCGCCGGGCGGGAGCCGGGGCCGCGGTTGCGTGGTGGTACGGCGTGCGTACCGCGTTGCGTTGCGGCGCCTGCTGCGGGAATCTGATGGCCGTCGCACTGGCAGCCGGCGTGATGGATCTGCGCGTGATGGCCGTCGTGACCGCGGCGATCGCCGCCGAGCGGCTGGCGCCGTCCGGCGAGCGCGTCGCGCGGATCGTCGGCGGCGTCGCGATCGGCGCCGGTGCGGCGATGATCGCGTGCGCCGCGGCCGGGCTGGCCTAGCGGCGCCCGGGGCCGCCGGCGCGCGTCGAACGGGGCAGGCGGAGTCGCCGCCGGCAGGTCCGGCGTCGTACGGCAACGACGTGCGATCGGCCCGATTCCGGCCGGCTGTGCGAATGGGGCGATGCACGGGTGAAACGAAAGGCGATCGAAAACGAACCGAACGGCGATCCGAACGATTCGGCCCTGAGCACTTGAAAACGGCTAACCCGTTGTTCGTGTTGTGAAAATTCGCAGCGCTTCGCGTATAATTCGCTTTTGCGCCCATAGGATTTGCCATGCGTCTGATCCAAAAAGCACTCACTTTCGATGATGTGCTCCTCGTTCCCGCCTTCTCCGACGTTCTCCCGCGCGACACCAGCCTGAAGACCAAGCTGACCCGCAACATCTCCCTGAACATGCCGCTCGTGTCCGCCGCGATGGACACGGTCACCGAAGGTCGCCTCGCGATCGCGATGGCGCAGCAGGGTGGTGTGGGGATCGTCCACAAGAACCTCACGCCGGCCGAGCAGGCCCGCGAGGTCGCGAAGGTCAAGCGTTTCGAATCGGGCGTCGTGCGCGACCCGATCACGGTTCCGCCGCAGATGAAGGTGCGCGACGTGATCGCACTGTCGCGTCAGCATGGCATCTCGGGCTTCCCGGTCGTCGAAGGCCCGCAGCTCGTCGGCATCGTCACGAACCGCGACCTGCGTTTCGAATCGCGCCTCGATGAGCCGGTCAAGTCGATCATGACGCCGCGCGAGCGTCTCGTCACGGTCAAGGAAGGCACGCCCCTCGCGGAAGCGAAGGCGCTGATGCACAGCCACCGCCTCGAGCGCGTGCTGGTCGTCAACGACGCGTTCGAACTGCGCGGCCTGATGACCGTCAAGGACATCACGAAGCAGACCGAACATCCGGATGCGTGCAAGGACGAACACGGCAAGCTGCGCGCAGGCGCGGCGGTCGGCGTCGGCGCCGACAACGAAGAGCGCGTCGAGCTGCTGGTGCAGGCCGGCGTCGACGTGATCGTCGTCGATACCGCGCACGGCCACAGCAAGGGCGTGCTCGAGCGCGTGCGCTGGGTCAAGCAGAACTTCCCGCACGTCGAGGTGATCGGCGGCAACATCGCGACGGCAGCCGCCGCGAAGGCGCTCGTCGAGTACGGCGCGGACGCGGTCAAGGTCGGTATCGGCCCGGGCTCGATCTGCACGACGCGTATCGTCGCGGGCGTCGGCGTGCCGCAGATCAGCGCGATCGCGAACGTCGCGGAAGCGCTGAAGGGCACCGGCGTGCCGTGCATCGCCGACGGCGGCGTGCGTTTCTCGGGCGACGTGTCGAAGGCCCTCGCGGCCGGCGCGAACGCGGTGATGATGGGCAGCATGTTCGCGGGCACCGAAGAGGCGCCGGGCGACGTGTTCCTGTACCAGGGCCGCCAGTACAAGTCGTACCGCGGCATGGGTTCGGTCGGCGCGATGAAGGACGGCGCGGCAGACCGCTACTTCCAGGACAACTCGGCGAACATCGACAAGCTCGTGCCGGAAGGCATCGAAGGTCGCGTCGCGTACAAGGGTTCGGTCAACGCGATCCTGTTCCAGCTGGTCGGCGGCGTGCGCGCGAGCATGGGCTACTGCGGCTGCCGCACGATCGACGAGCTGCACGACAAGGCCGAATTCGTCCAGATCACCGCGGCGGGCATGCGCGAGTCGCACGTGCACGACGTGCAGATCACGAAGGAAGCACCGAACTACCACGTGGACTGATCGCCGATGAAACCGCTGCTGCGAGCCGTGCTGATTGTCGATGCCGTGCTGCTGCTGGCGTTCGGCGTGCTATTCGTGCTGACGCCCTGGCAGGCGCTGTTCAACGCGCTGCAGCTGGCGAACATCCAGCCGGCGATGCTCGGCCAGGCGTTCGGCATCGCGCTGCTCGGCCTCGCGTGGCTCGCGTTTCATGCAGCGGTCAACGGTGAATTGACGGCGCCCGTCGCGCGTGCGGTCGGCCATGTGAACTGGCTGATCGGCGTGCTGGCGGTCGTGTGGTCGTTCGGCACCGGTAACGGTCCCGCGCTCGCGGCCGCTGGCCGTGTGCTGTCGGCGATGGCCGGTGTCGCGCTGATCCTGCTCGGCCTTGGCGGCGTACGGCTCGCATCGGCCGTGCGGCGGCGCGAGAAGGCGCAGGCGCTCGAGGCCCAGGGCGCGCAGCGTCCGGCCGAACCGGCACCGGCCTCCGCCCCGCAGCAGCGGGTCGAACCGGTCGTCAGCCGTCCGGCGGCGCCTTCGGCAGCCACGGCGGCCGCATCCGACCGATTGTCAGGCAGCGTCGCATTCGACGCGCGCCCGCCGTCGCAGGATTGACCGGCGATGCGTCGCGCGAGCCGCCTGCCGCCCGACGCCGTTGTCCATGCTATTGACGCAGCGCTTCGTGCGCTGCTTTTCTTATTCTCTTCATCCCGTCCGCAGCCATGCACGACAAAATCCTGATTCTCGACTTCGGTTCGCAAGTCACCCAACTGATCGCGCGCCGCGTGCGCGAAGCGCACGTCTACTGCGAAATTCACCCGAACGACGTGTCCGACGACTTCGTCCGCGAGTTCGCGCCGAAAGCGGTGATCCTGTCGGGCAGCCACGCAAGCACGTACGAAGACCACCAGCTGCGCGCGCCGCAGGCCGTGTGGGATCTCGGCGTGCCGGTGCTCGGCATCTGCTACGGCATGCAGACGATGGCCGTGCAGCTCGGCGGCAAGGTCGAGTGGAGCGACCATCGCGAATTCGGCTACGCGGAAATGCGCGCGCACGGCCATACGCGCCTGCTCGACGGCATCGAGGATTTCAAGACGAGCGAAGGCCACGGAATGCTGAAGGTCTGGATGAGCCACGGCGACAAGGTTGCCGAGCTGCCGCCGGGCTTCGCGCTGATGGCCTCGACGCCGAGCTGCCCGATCGCCGGCATGGCCGACGAGGCGCGCGGCTACTACGCGGTGCAGTTCCACCCGGAAGTCACGCACACGGTGAAGGGCCGCCAGATCATCGAACGCTTCGTGCTGCAGATCGCCGGCGCGAAGCCCGACTGGATCATGAGCAACCACATCGAGGAAGCCGTCGCGAAGATTCGCGAGCAGGTGGGTGACGAGGAAGTGATTCTCGGCCTGTCGGGCGGTGTCGACTCGAGCGTCGCGGCCGCGCTGATCCATCGCGCGATCGGCGACCAGCTGACCTGCGTGTTCGTCGACCACGGCTTGCTGCGCCTGAACGAGGGCAAGATGGTGCTCGACATGTTCGAGGGCCGCCTGCATGCGAAGGTCGTGCACGTCGACGCATCCGAGCAGTTCCTCGGCCACCTGGCCGGCGTGACCGATCCGGAAGCGAAGCGCAAGATCATCGGCCGCGAGTTCGTCGAGGTGTTCCAGGCCGAAGCGAAGAAGCTGTCCAAGGCGAAGTGGCTCGCACAGGGCACGATCTATCCGGACGTGGTCGAGTCGGGCGGCACGAAGACGAAGAAGGCGACGACGATCAAGAGCCACCACAACGTCGGCGGCCTGCCGGAAACGCTCGGCCTGAAGCTGCTCGAGCCGCTGCGCGACCTGTTCAAGGACGAAGTGCGCGAGCTGGGCGTCGCGCTCGGCTTGCCGCCGGAGATGGTGTACCGCCACCCGTTCCCGGGCCCGGGCCTCGGCGTGCGGATTCTCGGCGAAGTGAAGCGCGAATACGCGGACCTGCTGCGTCGCGCGGATGCGATCTTCATCGAGGAGCTGCGCAACACGACCGCGACCGCGCAGGATGCGGCAGCGGGCCTGTGCGGCGAGGCCGACGTCGGCAAGAGCTGGTACGACCTGACGAGCCAGGCGTTCGCGGTGTTCCTGCCGGTGAAGTCGGTCGGCGTGATGGGCGATGGCCGCACGTACGACTACGTGACGTCGCTGCGCGCGGTGCAGACCACCGACTTCATGACCGCGCACTGGGCGCATCTGCCGTACGCGCTGCTCGGCCGCGCGTCGAACCGGATCATCAACGAGGTGCGCGGGATCAACCGTGTGGTGTACGACATCTCGGGCAAGCCGCCGGCGACGATCGAGTGGGAGTGATTCGGCGTCGAGGTGTGCGTCGATGACCGATAGCGGCATCGAATGATGCGAACGCCCGGCAGGGGAACCTGCCGGGCGTTTTTTTGTGCCGTACGCGGTCTGAACGTAGAGCGGGGTCGCCGACAGCGGCACGACGTTGGGTGGGGTCATCCGCCAACTTGTCATGACAAGAGGACTCGAGTGTAGTGAGCGCACTCATGCACCCATATCAACTATTTCCGATCCCGGAGAAGCCGGGTGGTGGTGCGGCCGAGGTTCGTCCGGATCCGTCCCTTGTCGGTCGCTCAAATCGGTCGACAATCGGATATTCACGCTCGCCCGTACCGCACATGTCGAATTCCCGGTACGTCGTGCGTCGTATCGGTATCAAGCGGATTGTGCGACGGCAGCCCGATTCCCCATCGATGCCTGTGCGACACAGAGAAAGGAGATGCCAGATGCCTGATTCCCGCTATCGCTGGGTGATCGCCGCCGCGGGCGGCCTGATGGGCTGCGTCGCGATCGGCGCGATGTTTTCGCTGCCCGTGTTTCTTCGGGCCATCGCACGCGACACCGGCTGGTCGATGACCGGCATTTCCGCCGCGATGACGCTCGGCTTCATCGCGATGGCCTTCGCGAGCATCGGCTGGGGCAGCCTGTCGGACCGGATCGGCACGCGTTCGGTGGTCGTGACGGGCGCCGTCCTGCTGGCGGCGAGCCTGGCGCTTGCAAGCCGTGCGCAGACGCTGCTCGCGTTCCAGCTGGTTTTCGGGCTGGCCGTCGGCAGCGCGACGGCCGCGGTGTTCGCGCCCATGATGGCCTGCGTGACGGGCTGGTTCGACACGCACCGCAGCCTCGCGGTATCGCTGGTGTCGGCCGGCATGGGGATGGCGCCGATGACGATGTCGCCGCTCGCCGCCTGGCTTGTGTCGGGCCACGGCTGGCGCACGTCGATGCTGTCGATCGCCGCGCTGACCGCGGTCGTGATGATTCCGGCGTCGCTGTTCGTGCGCCACGCGCCCGCGCTCGACGGGCCGCACGCCGAGCCGGCATCGGCCGGCGGACCCGGAGCCGCGCCGCTGTCGGTCGGGGGCGCGCTGCGTTCGCCGCAGTTCATCGTGCTGCTGCTGACCAACTTCTTCTGCTGCGCGACGCATTCCGGCCCGATCTTCCATACGGTCAGCTATGCAGTGACGTGCGGAATCCCGCTGATCGCCGCGGTGTCGATCTACAGCGTCGAGGGGCTTGCCGGCATGGGCGGGCGCATCGCGTTCGGGCTGCTGGGCGACCGCCTTGGCGCGAAACGCATGCTGGTGGCGGGGCTGCTCGCGCAGGCGCTTGGCGCGCTCGGCTACTATTTTGTGCGCACGCTCGATGGGTTCTACGCGGTCGCGATGCTGTTCGGCTTCATCTATGCGGGCGTGATGCCGCTCTACGCGGTGCTCGCACGCGAGAACTTCCCGCTGCGGATGATGGGCACCGTGATCGGCGGCTGCGCGATGGCCGGCAGCCTCGGGATGGCGGCAGGGCCGGTCGCCGGCGGCCTGATCGTGGATGCGCTGGGCAGCTACGGCTGGCTGTACCTCGGATCGTTCGCGATCGGCATCGGCGCGTTCCTCGTCGCAATGATGTTCCGGCCGTTTCCGAAGGCGCGGTCGCAGCCGCTCGCCGCATGACCCGGCAGTCACGAAACGGCGATTTCGGCGGGACGACGAACACCGATCGACCAGAGGCGAAAATAAAAAAACAGGGCCGGACATCGCCCGCGCAATCCGCGCCAAATCCGCGCGGAGCCTGCTGCGGCGCAGCACAGCGGCAAGTCACGGCGATCGGCACGCATGCGCGCCGATTCGGCCCCTAAAAACACAATATCGAGCATCCCTTCGAAGGGCCTGTCATACGCACGTCACCCTGCTAGAATTCGGCTGCCGCATTTGTTCCGATTGACTGATGAGATTGCTTGACGCACTGGTCGAACAACGCATTGCCGCCGCCGCCGCGCGGGGCGAGTTCGACGATTTGCCGGGTACCGGCGCGCCGCAGGCGCTGGATGACGACCTGCTCGTACCCGAGGAGGTGCGGGTGGCCAACCGTATCCTGAAGAATGCGGGCTTCGTGCCGCCGGCCGTCGAGCAACTGCGCGCGCTGCGCAACCTGCAGGACGAACTGCAGGCGGTCAGCGACCGTGCCGCGCGCTGCCGGCTGCAGGCGAAGATCCTCGCCCTCGACATGGCGCTCGAATCGCTGCGCGGCGGGCCGATGGTAATGCCGCGCGACTATTGCCGGCGCATCGCGGAACGTCTGTGCGAGCGCGGGCTCGACGACGTGCCCGCCGAAGCGGGGCCGATGTGAGCGCCGACGCGCTGCACGACGCGGCAGCCGGATCCGCTTCCGATTCTCCCGTTCCCGAAGCCGCGCCCGTGTCCGCGCGCGACCTGCATTTCATGCGGCTCGCGCAGGCCGCCGCCGAGGAGGCGCGCGCGGCCGGCGAAGTGCCGGTCGGCGCGGTGCTCGTGCGCGGCGACGAAGTGATCGCACGCGGCTTCAACCATCCGATCGGCGGGCACGACCCGTCGGCCCACGCGGAAATGGCCGCGCTGCGCATGGCCGCGCAGCATCTGCAGAATTACCGGATGCCAGGCTGCGAGCTGTACGTGACGCTCGAGCCGTGCCTGATGTGCGCGGGCGCGATCATGCATGCACGCATCGCGCGGGTCGTCTATGGCGCCGCCGACCCGAAGACGGGTGCGTGCGGCAGCGTGATCGACGCGTTCGCGAATCCGCAGCTCAACCACCATACCGACGTGACCGGCGGCGTGCTCGCCGACGAGTGCGGCGCTGCGCTGAAGTCGTTCTTCGCCGAACGCCGTCGTGCGCTGCGGGAAGCACGGCTCGCCCGCGACGCCGAATCCGGCGCGTCATGAGCGCGCCCGCCGTGCCGGTCGCCCGGAGCGGGGTGGGCCGCGCGGTTCCGTGAACCGGAGACGGTTCGGACCCTCTAAGCAGGTTTGACGATCCCGATACCTTTCGCCATGTCCTTCCAGCCCGCCGCGTCCTACACCATCCGCCTGCTGGCGCCGTCCGGTTATCCGCACGACCCCGACGCGATCAATCGCGCGCTCGAGCGCCTGAGCGGCGCGCAGCATCGCATCGAGAACATCGACGCG
This sequence comes from Burkholderia sp. Bp9143, assembly GCF_003853645.1. Lineage (GTDB taxonomy): Bacteria > Pseudomonadota > Gammaproteobacteria > Burkholderiales > Burkholderiaceae > Burkholderia. The sequence goes on from NZ_QTPO01000012.1 coordinate 77,874, forward strand.
ACGCAGCGCCGCTTTCAGCGATTCGGCGGCACCGACGGCGAGCGGGCCGGCGACCTGAACCGCCTCGCGGATCCGGAGCGCGCGCTGCCGGATATCGCACTCGCGGTGCGTGGCGGCTATGGCGCCGCGCGCATCCTGCACGGGCTCGACTATCGCGGGCTCGAGCGTCGCCTGCGCGATCAGCCGATCGCGCTGGTTGGCCACAGCGACTTCACTGCGATCCAGCTCGCGCTGTACGCGAAGGCGCGCATCAAGACCTTCGGTGGCCCGATGCTGTCTGCCGACTTCGGCGCGGAAACGCCAAGCGACTTCACGATGCAGCACTTCTGGCGGACGTTGTCGCAGCCGACCACGACGATCATCGCCGAGGCGCCGCAAGTGCAGACCGTGAACGTGACGGGCACGCTCTGGGGCGGCAACCTCGCGATCCTCACGTCGCTCGTCGGCACGCCTTACATGCCCGACATCGAGGGCGGCATCCTGTTCATCGAGGACGTCAACGAGCAGCCGTTCCGGATCGAACGGATGATCTACCAACTGCACCTGTCGGGGCTGCTCGCGCGCCAGCAGGCGCTCGTGCTCGGACAGTTCACGGGCGCGCGGCCGTTCGAGTACGACAACGGCTACGACATGCAGGCGATGATCGACCAGGTGCGCTCGGTGGTCGGCATCCCGGTGGTCACGGGGCTGCAGTTCGGTCACGTGCCCGATCTGCTGACGCTGCCGTTCGGCGCGCAGGCGCAGCTCGTCGCGAATGCGCACGGTTTCCGGCTCACGCTGTCGGACTATCCGCATCTCGGCTGAGTCGGGCAGGTACCATCGAAAGGCGGGGTTTCCCGCCTTTTTCTTTAAGTAAACACGCAACTAACGGTCAAAAATTTTCGTCGCCATCGATCGAGTTGGTGTCGTGGCGTGCACCATTTTTGTCAACAAAATGACCTGGAGGGTATACACCGTAAGCCGCCATGGACAAGCGCAAGAGGCTTGTCGTGCCTGGATTTCGCGCGCTACGCACCGCTCTGGTACACGGTGATGCACGCAGATTGTGCGCATTCCCGGAAAAGAATTGTTGACAATCTTTATGTCCGTTCTAGGATGAGGACCATCACACGATGCAGAACATGAACGACTTCGATACCCATCCGTCCGGCGCTGCCGGTCCCGAAGCGATCGCCGAGCGGATTCGCACCGCGATCCTCGAGCATCGGCTCGCGCCCGGCGCGAAGCTGACGGAGGCGCAGCTTTGCGACGTGTTCGGCGTGAAGCGCGGGACGATCCGGCAGGCGCTCTCGCAGCTCGCGGCCGACAAGCTGGTGGATCTCGAGCCGAACCGCGGTGCGTTCGTCGCGAGTCCGACGCTGCAGGACGTGCACGAGGTGTTCGAGATGCGTCGGATCATCGAGCTGGCCGTCGTCGAGCGACTCGCGACGGGGCCGGGTGCGAAGCGGCTGAGGGGTGTCGCCGCGCTGATCGACAAGGAACGCAAGGCGTTCGAGCGGCACGACTTCGCGGCGTGGATCCGCCTGTCGGGCGAATTCCATACGGCGCTCGCGGCGTTGACGGGCAATGCGACGCTCTGCGAGTGCCTCGACGGGCTCGTCGCACGCTCGACGCTGATGTCGGCGCTGTACGAATCGCACGGGCGCAGCCCGTGCTCGTGCGACGACCATGACGAGATCCTGACCGCGCTGGAGGCAGGCGATTCGAAGCGGGCGGTGACGCTGATGGCGCACCATCTGCAGCATGTCGAACTGAAGATGCTGGACCGGCCCGCGCAAGGGCAGGTCGATTTGCGCGAAGTGTTCGGCGGCGCCTGAGCGGCGACGCGAACCCGGCCACGCGCCACACGACGAGAGCAATGCAGGCCGGCGGTTTGCGCCGCCGGCCGCCAGTCCGACTCCGGGCGACAATCCGGAGCGATATCGATGACGGTGGAGCGGCGGTCCGGCCGCGTCAAGGAGAAGTCATGGCTCAGTTCAGTGTGGCGCACGACAGTGCGTATCCGGCGGAAGAAGGCGGCGAGGGCGGCGGTCCCGCGTTGCCGGACGGTTACAGCGAACGTTTGTACAACGAAGATTTGGCACCACTAAAGAATCAGACGTGGGGCTCGTATAACATCTTCGCGTTCTGGATGTCGGACGTGCACAGCGTCGGTGGCTACGTGTTCGCGGGCAGCCTGTTCGCGCTCGGGCTGACGAGCTGGCAGGTGCTGATCGCGCTGATCGTCGGCATCACCATCGTGAACCGGCTGTGCAACCTGATCGCGCGGCCGAGCCAGCAGATCGGCGTGCCGTATCCGGTCGCGTGCCGCGCGACCTTCGGCGTGCTCGGCGCTAACGTGCCGGCCGTGATCCGCGGGCTGATCGCGATCGCGTGGTACGGCATCCAGACCTATCTCGCGTCCAGCGCGCTCGTGATCGTCGTGCTGAAGTTCTTTCCGCAATGGCTGCCGTACGCGGACGTCCATCGCTACGGCTTCCTCGGGCTGTCGGCGGTCGGCTGGGCCGGCTTCATGCTGCTGTGGGTGCTGCAGGCGCTCGTGTTCTGGAACGGCATGGAGACGATCAAGAAGTTCATCGACTTCGCGGGCCCGGCCGTCTACGTCGTGATGTTCATCCTGGCTGGCTACATGGTGTGGCGCGCGGGCTGGCGCAACATCGGCATCAACCTCGGCGGCGTCAAGTATCACGGCGCGGAAGTGATTCCGGTGATGATCACGGCCGTGTCGCTCGTCGTGTCGTACTTCTCCGGGCCGATGCTCAATTTCGGCGACTTCTCGCGCTATTGCCGATCGTTCGGCGACGTAAAGCGCGGCAACTTCTGGGGGCTGCCGGTCAACTTCCTCGCGTTCTCGCTCGTCACGGTGATCACCACCGCCGCGACGCTGCCGGTGTTCGGCGAACTGATCACCGATCCGGTCGAGACGGTCGGTCGCATCGATCATCCGACCGCGGTGATCCTCGGCGCTCTGACCTTCACGATCGCGACGATCGGCATCAACATCGTCGCGAACTTCGTGTCGCCCGCGTTCGACTTCTCGAACGTCGCGCCGCGGCTGATCAGCTGGCGTGCGGGCGGGATGCTCGCGGCCGTCGCGTCGATCTTCATCACACCGTGGAACCTGTTCAACAACCCGGCCGTGATCCACTACACGCTCGACGTGCTCGGCGCGTTCATCGGCCCGCTGTACGGCGTGCTGATCGCGGACTTCTACATCGTCAAGCGCGGCCGGCTCGTGCGTGACGACCTGTACACGATGTCGGAGCGCGGCACCTACTGGTACACGGGCGGCGTGAACCGCCGCGCGCTCGCCGCGCTGCTGCCGGCTGCGGTGATCGCCGTCATCTGCGTGATGGTGCCGGGCTGGCAGGCCGCCGCGAACTTCTCGTGGTTCATCGGCGCGGGGCTCGGCTTCGTGTTCTACCGGCTGCTCGTGAGCACGAAGGCCTGAGGAGCGTGCGATGAAGATCAAGCTGATCAATCCGAACACGACGCAGCGAATGACCGATGCGATGGGCCGCTGCGCGCGCGAAGTCGCGGCGTCGGGCACCGAGATCGTCGCGGTGAGCCCGCCGATGGGGCCGCCGTCGATCGAAGGCTATTACGACGAAGCGCTCGCGACGCCCGGGCTCCTCGCCGAGATCGCGCAGGGCGAGCATGACGGCTGCGACGCGTACGTGATCGCGTGTTTCGGCGACCCCGGCCTGTATGCGGCGCGCGAAGTCGCGCGCGGGCCGGTGATCGGGATCGCCGAGGCGGCGATGCACGCGGCGAGCGTGCTCGCGCCGGGCTTCTCGGTCGTCACGACACTCGCGCGCACCTGCGGGATGGCCTGGCATCTCGCCGAGCGCTACGGGATGAAGCGGTTCTGCCGCAACGTGCGCGCGACCGATGTCGCAGTGCTCGAGCTCGACCGGCCCGGTTCGGCCGCGCGGCGGATCATCGTCGACGAATGCCGGCGCGCGCTCGACGAGGACGGCGCCGACGCGATCGTGCTCGGCTGCGCCGGGATGGCCGAATTCGCGCATGAGATCGAGCAGCAGATCGGCGCGCCGGTGGTGGAAGGCGTCACGGCGGCCGTCAAGTGGGCCGAGGCGCTCGTCGCGCTGCGCCTCGCGACCGCGAAGCGCGGCGACTATGCGCGGCCGCTGCCGAAACGCTACGACGGCGAATTCGCGCGTTTCAGCCCGCCGGAGGACGCGTCGGCGGCCGCGCAGGCCGCCGCCACGGCGCGAAGCGTGACCGCCGCGCAGGAAACGGTCCCGAATTTGCCGCAACCGCACATACACGCCGTCTGACATGCACTATCTGCGCCGCTGTATGGGCGCGTATGAACGTTTTCGCTACACTGGGCCGTCATCGCATCGGCCCGCGCGGCCGGCCTCCGGCACCCGCGCGAGCCGATGCGGACCCATTATTTCAGCAAGCTTTCGCCGCACTTCGAACCCATGTCACTCGATCCCAACTATCCTCGCGACCTGATCGGCTACGGCCGCCATCCCGTGCAGGCGAACTGGCCCGGGCGTGCCCGCGTCGCCGTGCAATTCGTCCTGAACTACGAGGAGGGCGGCGAGAATTGCGTGCTGCACGGTGATCCGGGTTCCGAGCAGTTCCTGTCTGAAATCGTCGGCGCGGCCGCCTATCCGGACCGCCACATGAGCATGGAGTCGATCTACGAGTACGGTTCGCGTGCCGGCGTGTGGCGCATCCTGCGCGAATTCGAGAAGCGCGGGCTGCCGCTGACGGTGTTCGGCGTCGGCATGGCGATCGAGCGCCATCCTGAACTCGCGCGCGCCTTCGTCGAGCTCGGCCATGAGATTGCGTGCCACGGCTGGCGCTGGATTCACTACCAGAGCATGACGCCCGAGCTCGAGGCCGAGCACATGCGCCTCGGGATGGAAGCGATCGAGCGCGTGACGGGCGAGCGTCCGCTCGGCTGGTACACGGGCCGCGACAGCCCGAACACGCACCGTCTCGTCGCGGAATACGGCGGCTTCCTGTACGACTCCGACAACTACGGCGACGACCTGCCGTTCTGGATGGACGTCGAAGTGTCGGGCGGCGGCACGTCGCCGCAGCTGATCGTCCCGTACACGCTCGATACGAACGACATGCGCTTCGCGACGCCGCAGGGATTCAACACGGGCGATCACTTCTTCGACTACCTGCGCGACGCGTTCGACGTGCTGTACGCGGAGGGCGACGACGCGCCGAAGATGCTGTCGATCGGCATGCACTGCCGACTGCTCGGTCGTCCGGGACGTTTCCGCGGGCTGCAGCGTTTCCTCGATCACATCGAGAAGCACGATCGCGTATGGGTGACGCGCCGTGTCGATATCGCGCGTCATTGGCGTGAACATCATCCGTATCAGCCCAATCATCGAAACGAAGGGAAAGCATGAAGGCGATGCGTTACACGTTGGATCAACTGAACACGATGGCGCCGAGCGCATTCGTCGCGGCGCTGTCGGGGATCTTCGAACATTCGCCGTGGGTGGCCGAGGTCGCCGCGGGCGCGCGGCCGTTCGCGAGCATCGACGCGCTGCACAAGACGATGTCGGGTGCGGTGGAGGCGGCCGGCGAAGTGCGTCAGCTCGCACTGATCAACGCTCACCCGGAGCTGGCCGGCAAGGCCGCCGTGCGCGGCGAGCTGACGGCCGAGTCGACGCGCGAGCAGAGCGGCGCGGGTCTCGACCAGTGCACGCAGGAAGAGTTCGACAAGCTGCTGACGCTGAACCGCACGTATCGCGAGAAGTTCGGTTTTCCGTTCATCCTCGCGGTGCGCGGCCATGACCGGCACGGCATCATCGCGAACTTCGAGTCGCGCGTGAATCATTCGCGCACCGAGGAACTGCGCACGAGCCTCGACCAGATCTACCGGATCGCGCGCTTCCGCCTCGACGACCTGATCGACGCCTGACACCTCATGGCGGCCTGCTGCGTCGCAGCGGCCTGATCGCATCACTGAAACAAGGAAACATCATGGCTGTTCCGCTTCTCGATCCCGACGCACCCGATTTCACGCGGCGCTACGTGAACCTCGCCGACCCGCGTCTCGGCGCGCAGGCGCTCGAGGCCAGCGACGACTTCTTCGCGCCGAAGGACCGGATGCTGAACCCGGAGCCGGCGGTGTTCATTCCCGGCAAGTACGACGACCACGGCAAGTGGATGGACGGCTGGGAGACGCGCCGCAAGCGCACGACGGGCTACGACTGGTGCATCGTCAGGCTTGCGCGGCCGGGCGTGATCAAGGGCTTCGACATCGACACGAGCCACTTCACCGGCAACTTCCCGCCGGCCGCGTCGATCGAGGCCGCGTTCGTGGCCGACGGCGCGCCGACGCATGCGACCGAGTGGGTCGAGATCGTGCCGTCGACGACGCTGCAGGGCAACAGCCATCACTACGTCGCGGCGAGCGACGCCCGCGCGTTCACGCACCTGCGCGTGAACATCTATCCGGACGGCGGCATCGCGCGCCTGCGCGTGTACGGCCAGCCGCAGCTCGACTGGGCCGGCGCGAGCGCGACCGAGCAGTTCGACCTCGCGGCGATGGAAAACGGCGGCTACGTGGTGGCCGCGAACAACCAGCACTTCGGCGTCGCGTCGAACCTGCTGCTGCCGGGCCGCGGCGTGAACATGGGCGACGGCTGGGAAACCCGCCGCCGCCGCGAACCGGGCAACGACTGGGCGATCATCGCGCTCGCGCAGCCGGGCGTGATCCGCAAGATCGAAGTCGATACCGCGTTCTTCAAGGGCAACTACCCGGACCGCTGTTCGATCCAGGCCGCGTACGTGTCGGGCGGCACCGACAGCTCGCTGATCACGCAGTCGATGTTCTGGCCGGTGCTGCTCGGCGAACAGAAGCTGCAGATGGACAACCAGCACTATTTCGAACACGAAATCGCATCGCTGGGCCCGGTGACCCATGTGCGCCTGAACATCATTCCGGACGGCGGTGTGTCGCGCCTGCGTCTGTGGGGGACGCTCGACAAATGAAGACGCTCGCAATCGAACCGCTGACCAAGGAAGCGTTCGCGCCGTTCGGCGACGTGATCGAAACGGAAGGCGCGAAGCAGATTCCGATCAACCTCGGCACGACGATCCGCTTTCACGATCTCGCGACAGTCGACGTGACCGACGAAGACGGCCGCACGCTCGTCAACCTGTTCCGCGGCCAGCCGCGCACGCTGCCGTTCGAGGTGAAGATGCTCGAGCGCCATCCGCTCGGCAGCCAGGCGTTCGTGCCGCTGAACGACCAGCCGTATCTCGTCGTCGTCGCGCCGGCCGGCGATCTCGATCCGTCGAAGATCCGCGCGTTCGTGACGAGCGGGTGGCAGGGCGTCAACTATGCGAAGGGTGTGTGGCATCATCCGCTGATTGCGTTGGGTGGTGTCAGCGACTTCGTCGTCGTCGACCGTGGCGGCGACGGCCTGAACCTGAACGAGCAGGACCTGCAGGAGTCGCTGTGGCTCACCGAGGACGCACTGGATGCGCTGACGGCCTGAGCGGCATTTCGGCAGTTGCATGGAGAAGAAACCCGCGCGATTTGCGCGGGTTTTTTTATGTTCGCCGCGCATGCTATCGTGCCCGCATCTCTACCGCCCGACATCCGGTTCCGGACCCGTTCCCCGATGAGTCAACCTGAAAACGACCTCGCAGTCCTGCTGCGCACGATGCAGCCCGAATTGCATCGCGGTGCGTTCGCATTCGTCGCACTGCCCACCGATGCGGACCTATCGTTATCCGAAACGATCGCGACGTTCCGCGAAGCGGAAGGCATGACGGTCGTGGTCGACGAGGCGACGGCCGCGCGTCGCGGCTGGCCCGTGCTGTTCCGCGCCGCGTGGATCACGCTGACCGTGCATTCGGATCTCGCGGCGGTCGGCCTGACGGCCGCGTTCGCGCGGACATTGGGTGAGGCCGGCATCAGCTGCAACGTGATGGCCGCCGCGTATCACGATCACATCTTCGTGCCGTTCGACGACGGCCCGCGCGCGCTCGATGCGCTCGTCGCGCTGCAGCGCGACGCGCTGCGCGGCTAGCGGGGGACGCGTTCCGGACAGGCAAAAAAACGGGCCCGTTTCCGGGCCCGCGAACGGAGAGGATTGTGCCGGCAACCGACGGCCGGCGCACGGCGGCTTACTTGGCCGCGCCACCCTCGAACCAGGCGGCGAGCTTTACGCGCTCGTCGTCGGTCATGTGCGTCACGTTGCCGATCGGCATCGCCTTCAGGCGCACGGCCTGTTCGTAGATGCGCTGCGCATTCTTCGACACTTCGTCCGGCGTGTCGAACATCACGCCTGCGGGCGCGCTGCCCATCAGCGTCGGCTTGGCCGAGTGGCACTCGATGCAGCGCTGCTGCAGGATCGGCATGATGTCGTTGATCACGATCTTCGGTGCGTTCGCCGCCTGCGCTTCCGGTGCGACCGGCTTCGGCATCGTCCACACCAGCGCGCCCGACAGCAGCGCGACGCCGCCGATCGGCAGGTACCACAGCTGCTTGCCGCGGTGACGCATCACGAAGAACTGACGAATCAGCGCGCCGGCCAGCATGATCAGCACGAGCACGACCCAGTTGAACTTGTTCGTGTACGTCATCGCATAGTGGTTCGACAGCATCGCGAACACGACCGGCAGCGTGAAGTACGTGTTGTGCACCGAGCGCTGCTTGCCGCGCTTGCCGTAGATCGGGTTCGGCTCTTCACCCTTGAGCATCTTGTCGACCATCTTGCGCTGGCCGGGGATGATCACGAAGAACACGTTCGCCGACATGATCGTCGCGAGCATCGCGCCGACGATCAGGTATGCCGCACGGCCCGAGAAGATGTGGCATGCGAGGTACGCGGCGACGACGACGTAGAGGCCGACGCAGATGCCCAGCACGCGATCGTTGGTGCCGAGGATGCGGCACAGCGAGTCGTAGACGATCCAGCCGGCCGCGAGGAAGCCGAGTGCGGACGCGACGGCGACGACCGGGCCCATGTCGAGCACGCTCTTGTCGATCAGGTACGTGTTCGGTGCGAGCAGGTACAGCACGAAGAACAGCGAGAAGCCCGACAGCCAGGTCGTGTACGACGGCCATTTCGACCAGTGCAGGTCATCCGGCATTTCCGGCGGGGCGACCGTGTACTTCTGCATGTTGTAGAAACCGCCGCCGTGGACGTGCCACAGTTCGCCGAACACGCCGCGCTTGCGCTGGTTCGCGTCGGCAGGCGGTTTCAGGCTGTTGTCGAGCGCGACGAAATAGAAGGACTCGCCGATCCACGCAATGGCGACGATGACGTGCAGCCATCGCAGCGCGAGGTTCAGCCAGTCGGTGATGAAGCCTTCCATGAAACTCCTCCAGACTCAAATCGTTGTCTTTGATGCGGGCGCCGATGCGTGTGTCAGCTGCCGCGATAGGTGCTGTACGACCACGGCGACACGAGCAGCGGCACGTGGTAGTGCGATGCGGTGTCGGCGATGCCGAAGCGCAGTACGACGCGGTCGACGAAGCGGGGTTCGGGCACCTTCACGCCGAGCGACGCGAAGTAGTCGCCGGCATGGAACACGAGTTCGTATTCGCCGGCCGCGAGCGCGGCGCCTTCGAGCAGGGGTTCGTCGCAACGGCCGTCGCTATTGGTCAGCACGGTCTTGATCGCGCGGCGCGATTCGCCGTCCAGCGCGTAGAGGTCCACCTTGATGGCAGCGCCGGGACGACCGTGTGCCGTATCGAGTACGTGGGTAGTGAGCTTTCCCATTCGCAATTGTCCTTGTGTGAATGCGAGGTTCGGCGGCGACTCGATCCATTGACTGTGCGGCGGATCGAGGCTCCACGTCACGTGGCTACATACCCGTCGGCGAGATTGAAGCGAGCGCCGTGCAGGCATTGTAAAAAGGTTCCCCGCGCAAATACGGGCGCGATATCAAAGATAATGCGCCGCGCATGAACCGCTGTCGACGGTATGCCGGGAGCGGCCCGCAGCCCGGGATTCCGGCGCTCGGCGCGCCCGTGCGCGGGTACCATATCGAAACCGTGAAGCGCGGTATTCCGGATCGCGCATTGTGCGTCGCGCGCGCTTGGGCGATGCTGCCGCCGTGCGCGTCGGGCTTCGAGCCCGCGCGTATCCCGAAGACGGCATTCACGCCGGGTAACCGGGCCAGCGCGTTCGAACGGACGCAGGCACCGGGGCGTGCCGCGAATCAGCGTTCGAACGGCTTTGTGAGCGTCTCCGGGAGCCGGCTCCCGGGGGCAGAACGACGCGGAGAACGCATGAACCTCGAGCAGCACGCCGGCGCACGCGCGCCACATCCATCCTCATCCCGCCCGACGACCCTGCTGGTCAAGCACGCCGACGTGCTCGTGACCATGGACGACACGCGCCGCGAACTGCGCGACGCGGGGCTCTATGTCGAAGACAACCGCATCGTCGCGGTCGGCCCGAGCGCCGAGCTGCCCGATACCGCGGACGAAGTGCTCGACCTGCGCGGCCACCTCGTGATCCCGGGGCTCGTGAACACGCACCACCACATGTACCAGAGCCTCACGCGCGCGGTGCCGGCCGCGCAGAACGCCGAGCTGTTCGGCTGGCTCACGAACCTGTACCGGATCTGGGCGCACCTGACGCCCGAGATGATCGAGGTGTCGACGCTGACCGCGATGGCCGAGCTGCTGCAGTCGGGCTGCACGACGTCAAGCGACCACCTGTACATCTACCCGAACGGCAGCCGGCTTGACGACAGCATCGGCGCCGCACAGCGGATCGGCATGCGCTTTCACGCGAGCCGCGGCGCGATGAGCGTCGGCCAGCGCGACGGCGGGTTGCCGCCCGATTCGGTCGTCGAGCGCGAGCCCGACATCCTGCGCGACGCGCAGCGCCTGATCGAGACCTATCACGACGAAGGCCGCTACGCGATGCTACGGGTGGTGGTCGCGCCGTGCTCGCCGTTCTCGGTGAGCCGCGGCCTGATGCGCGATGCGGCCGTGCTGGCGCGCGACTACGGCGTGTCGCTCCATACGCACCTGGCCGAGAACGTGAACGACATCGCATACAGCCGCGAGAAGTTCGGGATGACGCCCGCCGAATACGCGGAGGATCTCGGCTGGGTCGGCCACGACGTGTGGCACGCGCACTGCGTGCAGCTCGACGATGCGGGCATCGGTCTGTTCGCGCGCACCGGCACCGGCGTCGCACACTGTCCGTGTTCGAACATGCGGCTCGCGTCAGGTATCGCGCCGGTGAAGAAGATGCGTCTCGCGGGTGTGCCGGTCGGCCTCGGTGTCGACGGTTCGGCGTCGAACGACGGTGCGCAGATGGTCGCGGAAGTGCGGCAGGCGCTGCTGCTGCAGCGGGTCGGTTTCGGGCCCGATGCGATGACCGCGCGCGAGGCGCTCGAGATCGCGACGCTGGGCGGCGCGAAGGTGCTGAACCGCGACGACATCGGCGCGCTGAAGCCCGGCATGGCCGCGGACTTCGCCGCGTTCGACCTGCGCCAGCCGCTGTTCGCGGGCGCGCTGCACGATCCGGTCGCGGCGCTCGTGTTCTGCGCGCCGTCGCAGGCGGCGTACACGGTGGTGAACGGGAAGGTGGTGGTGCGGGAGGGGCGGCTCGCGACGCTCGACCTGCCGCCGGTCATCGAGCGCCACAACGCGCTGGCCCAGGCACTCGTGGAGGCGTCGCGCTGACGCATTGGTGTGACGGTCGCGCTGCGTGCCGCGGATCGGGCGCGTGGCGGCGGCCGTGGCCGCCACACGCCACGCATGACACCGGGCCATGCCGCAACGGCATGGCCGGCGCACGCGTCGGGTGCGATTACTGCTCGATCAGCGTGCGGGTCGCTTCGGCGACGAGGCTGCGCAGCCAGCGCACTTCGTCGGAGTAGTGGCAGCGTTCGTGCCACAGCTGGTAGTACTGCATCGGCGGGAAGTCGAGCGGCGCCGGCACGACCGACAGCGGCAGGAACTTCGCGTAATGATCGGCGAACAGGCGCGTCGTCGTGAAGATCAGGTCGGACTTCACCAGCACGTACGGTGCGAGGTTGAAGTACGGCAGCGTGACGACCACGTGACGCTTGAGCCGCTCGCGCGCGAGGTGCACGTCGATCGCGCCGCGCTGGCCGACCGAGTATGGCGTCGGCGCGAGATGCGGCGCGTTCAGGTACTGGTCGAGCGTGAGCCCGCCGCGCTTCGCGAACGGGTGCGTATTGCTCATCAGGCAGACGATTTCGTCGACGAACAGGTTCGACAGGTGCAGTTGTTCGGGCGGCTCGGGCCAGTTGCCGACGACGATGTCGAGCTTGCCGTCTTCCAGCGCGAGCTCGTAGTCGAATGCGGGCCCGAGCGAGTGGAACTCGAGCGTCGCGTTCGGCGCGGCCTGGCGGAAGCGTTCGACGACGGTCGGCACGAACAGCACGTTCAGGTAGTCGGGACAGCCGATCCGGTAGCAGCGGATCGACGTCGCCGGGTCGAAACTGTGCTGCTGGAACTTGATGCGCTCGATTTCGCGCAGTGCGTTCTGCACCGGCTCGAGCAGGCGCAGCCCGTATTCGGTCGGGACCATGCCGGACTTGCCGCGCACGAGCAGCGGGTCGCCGGTGATGTCGCGCAGGCGCCGCAGCGCGGCGCTGATCGCCGGTTGCGACTGGTTCAGTTTGACGGCCGCGCGCGTGACGCTGCGCTCCATCAACAAGGTGTGCAAGACGCGCAAGAGGTACGTGTCGATCGCCTCGCGTTGCTGACTCATGATATCTCCGTTTTATATGTCCGGGCTGATCGAGGGGGCTGGGGGATATATGGTTTTTAATATGAACCAAAGCCAGCGTCAAGAGATGGATACCCGCAGACGCCCGCCGGCCGGGCCTCGGCAAGGAGGCCGGACGGGGCGGAAGGCAGGCGTGCGTGGCGCCGCGCGGATGCGCATTGCACGCATCCGGTGGCCGGGGCGCCGCGCGTGGCGCGTCAGTCGTCGATGCGCATGCCGACTTTCAGCGTGACCTGCCAGTGGATGACCTGGTCGCCTTCGATGTGGCCGCGCGTTTCGGTCACCTGGAACCAGTGCAGGTTGTGCAGCGTCTTGCCGGCTTTCGAGATTGCGTTGCGGATGGCGTCGTCGCATGATTGCCGCGACGAACCGGTCAGTTCGATCAGCTTGTAGACGTGGTCGCTCATGATGCGCTCCCTGGGATGTCGGTGTGTGCGGCCGGCGCAAGCGGCGGGCCCGAAGCGGCGCCGCGCGTGTCCGGCTTCTTGAGTGATAGGTATGATGGGCGGCAAGTGCAACCCCAATTGGAGACGAGGAACATCGTGGAAGTCGGATTTTGCGGACCGGGACTGATGGGCGCGCCGATGATTCGGCATTTGCTGGCGGCGGGCCATCGGGTCAGCGTATGGAACCGGACGCGCGGCAAGGCCGAGGCGCTTGAGAAAGACGGTGCACGGGTGGTCGATACGCCACGGGAACTGGCCGAGCGCGTCGACACGGTGTTCGTGTGCGTGCTCGATGGCCGTGCGGTCGGCGACGTCGCGTTCGGCGAGCACGGGCTCCTTGCCGGCGATGCGAATGCACGCCGCTTGAAGCGCATCGTCGATCATTCGAGCATTCCGCCCGCCGCGACGCGCGACTACGCGGCGCGCGCGGCCGCGCTCGGCGTCGGCTGGATCGACGCGCCGGTGTCGGGCGGCGTGCCCGGCGCGCAGGCCGGCACGCTCGCGGTGATGGCGGGCGGCGCAGCGGCTGACCTCGATACGGTGCGACCGCTGATCGGCACTTACGCGTCGCGCATCACGCATATGGGCGACGCAGGTGCGGGCCAGACCGCGAAGCTGTGCAACCAGGCGATCGTCACCGCGACGGTGACCGCGATCGCGGAGGCCGTCGGCCTGGCACAGGCGAGCGGCATCGACGCCGCGCGTCTGGCCGACGCGCTGGCCGGCGGGTGGGCTGATTCGGTGCTGCTGCAGACCTTCGTGCCGCGCATGACGTCAGGCGGTCACGTTCAGATCGGCGCACTCAGCACGTTCCAGAAGGACGTCGATGCGATCGCCGACGCCGCGCGCGACACGGGCGCCGTGATGCCCGTATCGGCCACGGTGCAGCAGGTGCTGCGGCTGGGCGCCGCGCAGGGACTCGCCGGTGCCGATTTCGCCGCGTTCATCGACATCGTCCGGCCCGGCAACGGGCGCGGGACGGCACAGTGATCGCGCAGCGCCGGTGAAGCGGGAAGCCTGAATGGCCGATGGGCCGCCCGGAGGCGGCCCATCGTTTCGGTGTCGGTTCAGCCGAGGGAGCGCGGTGTCGTGTCGCCGGCGTTCTGGCGTCCGAGCCCGCCGCGCAGGCTCGCCTTCGTGCCTGCACCAAATTCGGGCAGGATGCGCGCGCGGGCGCGGCTCGCGAACACGAGGAAGCCGAAGCCGTTCGCCTCGTACCAGTACCCGCCGTTCTCGAGGCCGTCGAGCGGCTGTTCGAGTGCGTTGGCGATCGATTCGATGCAGCGCTTGCGCAGTTCGGCGATGGCCGGATAGGGCGGCTGTGCGCCGCGCACGCTGCACAGGAGCACGTCGAGGCCGGGCAGCACATGCGCATAGAGGACGGGTTCGTCCTGCGCACGGGCGCGGGCAATCTTGGTGTCGAGCTGAGCAAACGGTTTCGAATGGCGCAACACCGCGAGGAAGGACTCCTGGCCATCCTGTTGCGCACGTCGACGTTTTTTCGGGAAGGACATAAACACTCGCCTCAAAAACAATTGCAAGAAATGCGGCACTTTCATGCGACCCACTCCCGGCTATGTACGCCGCATGTCGATCCTTTATAGCACACGAAAATGCTGCACTCGTGCGGTACGACGATCAATGTCTCCCGTCGACCCGCATGCCACGATGATCGACACAGCCAGCGTCTTGGCGCCCGTACTGTCGTTTAGTCTCCATCATAGACCTGCTTTTCCCGCGCGTGCATTCGCGCGTCACAAAAAAGTGAGATAAGCCACGCGCGGCGGTGCGCGGCGCGCGCCCTACAAAAAGGCCCGCACTTGGCGGGCCCGGCAGATGCTGCGTGGCGCGGCGCTCAGCGTTGCTTGAGCGAATCGCGGATCTCGCGCAGCAGCACGGTGTCTTCCGGCGTCGCGGCCGGCGCGGCTTCTTCCGGCTTGCGCAGCTTGTTGATGAATTTCACCATCAGAAAGATGATGAACGCGAGGATCACGAAGTTGATCGCCACGGTGATGAACGAGCCGTAGCCGAATGCGGCGACGCCCGCAGCCTGCAGGTCCTTGAACGAATCGGGATTACCCTTGAACGTCGGAGGGATGGTGCCGAGCAGAACGAACTTGTTCGAGAAATCCAGACCGCCCGTCAGCACGCCGATGACCGGCATGATGAGGTCTTTCACGACCGAGTCGACGATCTTCGAGAATGCGCCACCGATGATCACGCCGACGGCGAGATCCATCACGTTACCTTTGACGGCAAACTCCTTGAATTCCTTGATTATGCTCATGAGCGGCTTTCTCCTGGTTGGGCGAGGGGAGGCGTGCCGCGACGCGCAGGGCTGCGAAGCGTCTGATGGGTCGGATGGGATCGGAGGCACGCCGATGGCCGCATGATAGCGAACGTACCCTATTGCCGGTAGCCCATCTTGAAATCATTAACAAATCAAGAGGGCGGTGCGAGAGGAAATGAAAGGAGGCGCGGTGTTGGGGAGCGGGCGCGGCGCGATGCGTCGACGCCCGCGTGTGTAATGCTCAGGTGTTGTCGTCGGTCCAGCCGTCGTCGTTGCTGCCGAGATCGACGCCGCCGCCGCCGTTGCCGTCGCTCCAGTTCGCATTGTCGCCGCGGCCGAAGTCGAAGCCCGGATCGTTGTTCTCCTGGCGTCGGCGCTGGTCGTCGACGATCACGTCGCGTTCGACCACGCGTTCGCGGCCGCCGGACATCGCTTCACCGAGCAGCACGCCGGTCAGCAGCCCGCCCATTCCGCTGCCGAAACCGCCGCCTTGTTGAACCACGACGGGTGGCTGCTGTTGCGGATAAGGTTGCGGCGGATACGGCTGTTGCGGGTACGGTGGCTGCTGATACGGCTGGCCTTGCATGCCGGTCACGCGATCGGCTTCCTGCGCATACACGGAGCCGCCGCCGTTGGCCGGCGCCGCGGGTTGCGCGCTCGGATCGGGGCGGCCTTCGACGCGCGCCTTCACGCTCGCATGCCGCTGTTCGAGTTCGTCGATGCGATACGGCGGCACCGGGTTCTTGCCGTTCGACAGTGCTTCGACGAGCGCGCGTGCATCAGTCTCGATGCCTTCGAGTTCGCCGGTGAGCGCAGCGGCGCCGGGCGCCGTCGACAGCTTCGCGTCGAGTTTCAGCGGACGGATGTCGTTCAGCACGTCGGTCGCGCGCTTCAACTGCGTGCGGCGTTCGTCGCCGGCGCGGCTGTCGTCGGCCGAGCGTGCGCGCCGCAACGTCCAGCGCAGCACCAGCGCGATGATCGCGACGATCAGCCCGAGGCCGATCCACATGCCGGTCGACGGACCGTGTTTCGCGACCGGCGCGGCGGGGGCGAGCGACGACTGCAGCGAACCGCTCTGCGTGGCCGACGGTGCGTTGCCGCTTGCGCGCGCGGCGTCGGCGCGAATGCGCGATTCGGTCTGCGCGAAATGCGACGCGTCGGTGAAGCGCAGTTGCGGATCGAGCGACTTCGCCTGCTGCAGTTGCGCGAGCGCGTCGGACGCGCGGCCTTCGCGGTCCAGCACCTGTGCGTAAAGGTAGCGCGCATGCGCGTTGTTCGGATGGGCGTCGATGACTTGCGACAGCTGCGTGTCGGCGCGTTGCCAGTCACGTTGCGCGATCGACTGCTCGACTTGCTGCAGCGACGGGACCGCAAATGCGGCGGACGACAGCAGCATCAGCGAGAAGCCGAGTGCGGCGAGAGATTTCTTCATGGTCGAACCGGGCGCAAGCGCCCGTCTCCTGACGATCGGTGCGCGCCGCGGGCCCGGCGGGCCGCGGCGCGGTTGCCGTTACTGCGCGGGTGTGTCGAGCTGCTTCTTCAGCGCGGCGAGGCGGTCCTCGACCGACGGGCCCTTGTTCAGCGCGGCGAGCTTGTCGTCGAGCGCCTTGCCGCTCGACGTGTCGGCCGAATTCAGGCGGGCGTCCGAGCGCGCATTCTGCAGCGCGACCTTGTCCTCGAGCTTCTGGAAGTCCTCGGACAGGTTCTTGCCGCCGATGCCGCCCAGCGCGCTCGCCGCGACGTCCTTCGCCTGCGCGATTTCCTGCTTGGCCTGCAGGATGTTCGAGCGTGCGTTCAGGTCGTTGCGGCGCTGACGCATGTCGGCGATCTGCCCCTTCAGCTTGTCGACCGACGGCTCGAGCGTCGTCAGCTCGGCCGCGAGCGCATCGCGCTCGGCTTCCGCGTTCGACTGCGCGGCGAGCGCCTCGCGTGCGAGCGCTTCGTCGCCGGCCTGCAGCGCGCGCTTCGCGCCGTCCTCGTACTTCTTCACCTTGTCGTCGGCCGCATCGCGCTTGCTGCGCTGGGTCGCGACTTGTGCCTCGATCTCGATCAGCGAATTCTCGGCACGGCCGATGCTGTCGTCGAGCTCCCGCACGATCTGCCGTGCGTCGCGCGACGGATCCTGTACCGAGTCGGCCGCATCGTTCAGCAGGCCTTTGATCGTGCGCGAAACAGAGTCGAAAAGCGACATGAAATCCTCCGTGGTTGAAAGGTGCCGCGTGAGCGCGGCAGTGCCCGTCGCGAATCGGTTCCGACCCGCGTGAGCCGGCGGATATTACACCGCCCGCCCCTTAAATACGGCTTAAGCGCCGGAGTTCAAGCGGCGCGTGTGCAGCATTCGAACCTTTCGTGTTTGAAAGAAACGCTGCGGCATGCGCGGGGCTGCGTGTCCATCATAGGCGGAGCATGCCGCCAATACGTTCCGCAATTCACGGCCGTGCGGGAATTTTTACAAAAAATCGCGAAGTCAATCGGTCGATTTCATTAAAATGCGCTGTCACGTCGCGGGAACGGATCGCCGCGCGGCGGGGTCTGTCGACGTGACAGTTGCCACGATGCACCCACTCTGATTCATCCGCTTGCATTTCCGCATGCGTCCGAGGGCGCCACGCCGCCCGCCATTCCGACATGCCAATTATCAAACGACCGTCTTCTCCTTCCGACCGGAACGAACCTCACTACACGTTGCGCCGTTCGCCGTCGGGGGCCTATTACCCGGATGACGACGACCGCGGCGACGACCGTCGCGCGCAGCGCAGCGGGGGCGGCGGTCGCCGCTCGTTCGGCTCGCGCGTCGCGCTGTGGTTCGTCGGCCTGTTCGCGACGCTCGCGATCGTCGGTGCGCTGATCGTCGGCTACGCACTCGTCGTGATGGCGCCGCAACTGCCGTCGCTCGACGCGCTGACCAACTACCAGCCGAAGGTGCCGCTGCGCGTGTTCACCGCCGATCACGTGCTGATTGGCGAGTTCGGCGAGGAGCGCCGCAGCCTCGTGCGCTTCCAGGACATTCCCGACGTGATGAAGAAGGCGGTGCTCGCGATCGAGGACTACCGCTTCTACGAACACGGCGGCGTCGACTTCCTCGGCATCCTGCGCGCGGGCGTGGCCGACCTGATGCACGGCGGCGCGCGCCAGGGCGCGAGCACGATCACGATGCAGGTCGCGCGCAACTTCTTCCTGTCGAGCGAGAAGACCTACACGCGCAAGATCTACGAGATGCTGCTCGCGTACAAGATCGAGAAGGCGCTGACGAAGGACCAGATCCTCGAGCTGTACATGAACCAGATCTACCTGGGCCAGCGCTCGTACGGTTTTGCCGCGGCCGCACGCGTGTATTTCGGCAAGGACCTGAAGGACATCACGCTCGCGGAAGCGGCGATGCTCGCGGGGCTGCCGAAGGCGCCGTCCGCGTATAACCCGGTCGTCAATCCGAAGCGCGCGAAGGTGCGTCAGGAGTACATCCTGAAGCGCATGCTCGAGATCGGCTACATCACGCAGCCGCAGTACGACCAGGCGGTGAAGGAAGAGATCCACGTGCGCACGCCGGGCAACCAGTACGCGGTGCACGGCGAATACGTCGCCGAGATGGTGCGGCAGATGATGTACCAGCAGTACAAGGACGAGACCTATACGCGCGGGCTGACCGTCACGACGACGATCAACTCGGCCGACCAGGAAGCGGCGTACCAGGCCGTGCGCCGCGGCATTCTCGATTACGAGCGCCGCCATGGCTATCGCGGGCCGGAAGGCTCGATCAACCTGCCGGCAGCCGGCGACGATCGCGACGAGGCGATCGACGATGCGCTCGCCGATCACCCGGACAACGGCGACCTGCAGTCGGCGGTGGTGCTGGCGGCGTCGCCGAATGCGGTCGAGGTTCAGTTCGTCGGCGGCGCGACGACGACGATCGGCCCGGCCGGGCTGCGCTTCGTGTCGGCCGCGCTGAGCCCGCGCGCGAATGCGACGCTGCGCATCAAACTCGGCTCGATCGTGCGCGTGCTGAGGGACGGCAAGGCGGGCTGGCAGGTCGTGCAGCTGCCGCAGGTCGAAGGCGCGCTCGTCGCGATCGCGCCGCAGGACGGCGCGATCCGCTCGCTCGTCGGGGGCTTCGACTTCAACAAGAGCAAGTTCAACCACGTGACGCAGGCGTGGCGCCAGCCGGGGTCGTCGTTCAAGCCGTTCATCTATTCGGCGTCGCTCGACAAGGGGCTCGGACCGGCGACGATCATCAACGATGCGCCGTTGTACTTCCCGCCGAGCGTGCCGGGCGGCACCGCGTGGGAGCCGAAGGACGACGACCAGCCTGACGGCCCGATGTCGATGCGTACCGGCCTGCAGCGTTCGAAGAACCTCGTGTCGATCCGGATTCTCGCGTCGATCGGCACGCAGTACGCGCAGCAGTACGTGACGCAGCGCTTCGGCTTCGATCCGGCGAAGACGCCGCCGTACCTGCCGATGGCGCTCGGCGCCGGCCTCGTGACGCCGCTGCAGCTCGCGACCGGCTATGCGGTGTTCGCGAACGGCGGCTACAAGGTCGACCCGTACCTGATCGCCGAAGTCGACGACGCGCGCGGCCAGCCGCTGCAGAAGTCGCAGCCGGTGATCGCCGGCGGCACCGCGCCGCGCACGATCGAAGGGCGCAATGCATACGTGATGAACAGCCTGCTGCACACGGTCGCGACGGCCGGCACGGGCGCGGGCACCAACGCGCTCGGCCGCAGCGACCTGCAGGGCAAGACGGGTACGACGAACGATGCGAAGG
Organism: Burkholderia sp. Bp9143; assembly: GCF_003853645.1. GTDB lineage: Bacteria > Pseudomonadota > Gammaproteobacteria > Burkholderiales > Burkholderiaceae > Burkholderia. The sequence goes on from NZ_QTPO01000012.1 coordinate 98,112, forward strand.
ACGGGTGGTTCGCCGGCTACCAGCAGTCGCTCGTCGCGGTCGCGTGGATGGGCTTCGACCAGCCGAAGAGCCTCGGCAGCCGCGAATTCGGCGCGCAGCTCGCGCTGCCGATCTGGGTGAACTACATGCGCACCGCGCTGAACGGCGTGCCCGAGCAGCAGATGCCGATGCCGGACGGTCTGACCTCGATGGACGGCGAGCTGTACTACGCCGATCGCACGCCGGGCAACGGCTTCGTCGCGAGCGTGGACATCAACCCGGCCGCGAACGCGATCAGCGCGAACGATGCACTCGGCTCGGCCGGGTCGGAGGGGCTCGCACCGCCGCCCGTCACGCAGCAGGAGAAGCAGCAGATCATGGACATGTTCGAGAACAAGTAAGCGATACGCGGATGTTTCGCATGCGACGGGCGCCCTCGGGCGCCCGTTTTTTTTTGCGTGCCGTCGCGCGCCGGCTGGGGGAGGACGAATCAGAACGACGCGCAGGCCGGCACGAACGTGATGCCGACCGACTCCTGCCGGAAGCGCTCGCGGTACGACCGCCGGATCGCGGCGAGCCGTGCGTGCGTGTCGGCGGTATCGTCGGCGACGATACGGACCACGAAACTCGTTTCGCCGATGATCCGGCCGGTGGCGCGGTCACGCCATTGGCCGCGAGTGTCCCAGACCGTGAAGCCGTCCGGAAAGCGCGGCGTGACGACGTCGGCGAGGAAGGCGGCGCGTTCCGCTTCGGTGACGGGGCCGCGTCCGGCGATATCGCGCCCGAACAGCAGGTCGGCCTGCAGCATCCGGTGCGCGTCCGGCTGCAGGCAGGCGGCAGAAGCGTCGATGACGGGCGAGGGCGGTGCCGCGCAACCGGCGAGCAGCGCGATGGCGGCAGCGCCGATCACGTGCCGCGTGCGACGCCGCCACGTCGCGGGACGTGCGTTCGGCGGCGGCATCTGCCTATTTCGCGTCCGGCACGCTTCGCGCGCATAAAACGCTGCGCGCTCAAACACTTGCGTGCTTGTCCGGCGGGTTATCAACAGGGCTGTCAACATAAACTGGGGATAACCCTGAGTGTCGTGCGAGGGTTCAGTGCTGCAGTTTCGCGTGCGCGAGATGCATGCCGAGCGTTGCGGGGTCGGTGTTCGTGCCCGACAGCAGCACGCCGACCCGCTTGCCCTGCAGCGTTTCGCGCAGCGGGCCGAGCAGCGCCGCGAGCGGCGCCGCGCACGCCGGTTCGACCGACAGCTTCAAGTGCGAGAACAGGAACAGCATCGCCGTGCGCAGCGCGTCGTCGGACACCGTGACGATGCGGTCGATGTGGCGCCGGCACAGCTGGTAGCTGTATTCCTCCGTGTGCGGCGCCATCAGCGAATCGGCGATGGTCTGCATCGCGCTCATCTTGATCGTGTGATTGGCGGCGAAGCTGCGGCTCATCACGTCGGCGCCTTCCGGCTCGACGCCGTACACGTGCACGCGCGGATTCGCGAGCCGCAGCGCGGTCGACATGCCGGCCGCGAGCCCGCCGCCGCCGATCGGCACGATCACCGCGTCGAGATCGGGCGTCTGCGTCGCCCATTCGTAGCCGAGCGTCGCGGTGCCGAGAATCGTGTGATAGCCGTTGAACGGATGGATGAAGAAGCGGCCCTCCTCGGCCTCGATCCGCCGCACGAGGTCGAACGCCTGCGACGCGCTGCCGGCGAGCACGACTTCCGCGCGGTACTGCTTGCACTGCGCGATGCGCGTCGGGCTCGCGGTATGGAACATCACGACCTTCGCGCTACTGCCGAGCCGCATCGCCGCGTAGGCGACGGCCGCCGCATGATTGCCGGCCGACACACACGTGACGCCGGCGTTCTTGCGCGCCTCGTCGAGCGCCAGCAGGTGCGTGAACGCACCGCGCACCTTGAAGCTGCCGCTCGCCTGCAGCAGCTCGAACTTGAAGTTGACGTGCGTGCCCTCGAGGGACGGCAGGTCGGCGCGCTCGAACACCGGGGTGCGCGCGACCCACGGCGACAACGCGAAATGTTGCGCGGCGATTTCGTCGAGCGTCGGAATCGGCTCGCCGTCGATCGTCGTATGGGGAGTGCCCTGTTGTTCAGTCGACATGACGTGGCGGGTGGCGGGGTGGGCCGGCCCGCACGCGCAGGCCGGCGTGGCGGGGGCAGTCAGTGTGCGTCGACCGACATGCTGCGGATGAACTTGCGCAGGAACTGCTCGCAGGCGGCGAGCTGCGCAAGCTCGACATACTCGTTCGGCTTGTGCGCCTGTTCGATGTTGCCGGGCCCGCAGACGATGCTCGGGATGCCCGCGCGTTCGAACAGGCCGGCTTCGGTGCCGTATGCGACCTTGCGCTTGTCCTGGTCGGCCGTCAGCGCGCGCACGAGTTGCGTGATCGCGGCCTGTTCGGTCGCGTCGAGCCCGGGCGCCGCGGCGATCTTCGAGAACTCGATCGCCGCGTTCGGATGCTCGCGACGCATCTGCGGCAGCAGCGTTTCCCGTGCATACGCCTCGATGCGCGTGAAGATCTGCTCGGGATCGAGCGTCGGCAGGTTGCGGAACTCGAAGTCGAACCGGCATTCGGCCGGCACCGTGTTGATCGCGTTGCCTCCCTGGATCGTGCTCGTCTGCGCGGTCGTGAACGGTACGTCGTACAGCTCGTCGAACGGGCCTTCGGCGCGGAAGCGGTCGGCGAGGTCGCGGATATGGCAGATGAGGCGCGCCGCGTATTCGATCGCGTTCAGGCCTTTCGGCGTCAGCGACGAGTGCGCCGCGTGGCCGCGCACGCAGCAGCGGTACGCGTTGATGCCCTTGTGCGCGATGATCGGCCGCATGCTGGTCGGCTCGCCGACGATGCAGCCGGACGGCTTCACGCCGCGCTTGACGAGATCGGCGATCAGCAGCGGTGCGCCGGCGCAACCGATTTCCTCGTCATAGGACAGCGCGAAATGGATCGGTTTCGCGAGCTTCGTCGCCTGCATCTCGGGCAACAGCGCGAGTGCCGTGCCGATGAAACCCTTCATGTCGCACGTGCCGCGGCCGTACAGGCGCCCGTCGCGCAGCTCCGGCGCGAACGGGTCGCTGTCCCACTGCTGGCCGTCGACCGGCACGACGTCGGTGTGCCCCGACAGCACGATGCCGCTGTCGGTCGAGCCGTCGTGCGCGGGCACGGTCGCGAACAGGTTGGCCCAGCCTTCGCGCGGATCGTGCGTGAGCGTCGACACGATGCCTTTCGCGGCGAGTGCGTCGCGCACCGTTTCGATCAGGCCGAGGTTCGGCACGCGGCTTGTCGTGTCCATCGACACCAGCTGCTTGATCCAGGGCAGGCTGACGAGCGAAGCGTCGCCTTGGTCGGCGGCGGCCGGCGCCGGCGCGTCGAGAGTGGACATGGCAAAACTCCGTCTGAGGAATGGGAAAATCATACTCAAAAACGCGCCGGCCCGCCTTCGCCGGCCGCGATGCGGTGCAGCATCGCGGCCGTGCCGTCAGCGTGCCGCGCTCGCCGCGTCGGCGCGCGGCGCGAGCGCGCGCAGCGTTTCCTTGATCGTCGACACACGGATCGCGAGATCGGGCGAGCGCGTCTCGATGCGCAGCTTGTCCTGGCCCGCGAGCTTGATGTGCCGGTGCTTCTGCACCATCTCGATGATCCGCATCGGATCGATCGGCGGGTTCGGCTCGAACTGCAGTCCGATCGCGGCCTCGCTCGCGTCGATCTTGATGATGCCGAGCGGCTTCGCGGCCAGCCGCAGCCGGTGCGTCTCGACGAGCGCGTGCGCCTGCGGCGGCAGCTTGCCGAAGCGGTCGATCAGCTCTTCGTGGATGCCGTCGATCGCGTCGCCGTGCTCGCAGTTCGCGAGCCGCTTGTACAGCGACAGCCGCTCCTGCACGTCCGCGCAGTAGTCGGCCGGCAGGATCGCGGGCGCATGCAGGTTGATTTCCGTCGTCGCGGCAAGTGGGGCGGTGAGGTCGGGCTCCTTGCCGTTCTTCAGCGCCTTCACCGCGTCGTTCAGCATGTCGGTGTACAGCTGGAAGCCGATTTCGTGGATCTCGCCCGACTGCTTGTCGCCGAGCACCTCGCCGGTGCCGCGAATCTCGAGGTCGTGCATCGCGAGATAGAAGCCCGAACCGAGTTCCTCCATCTGCTGGATCGCCTCGAGCCGGCGCTGTGCCTGCTTGGTCAGCGACTGCGGGTCGTGGACCAGCAGGTACGCATACGCCTGGTGGTGCGAACGGCCGACGCGGCCGCGCAGCTGGTGCAACTGCGCGAGGCCGAACTTGTCCGCGCGGTGCATGATGATCGTGTTCGCGCTCGGCACGTCGATGCCGGTCTCGATGATGGTCGTGCACAGCAGCACGTTCGCGCGCTGCGCGACGAAATCGCGCATCACGCGCTCGAGTTCGCGCTCGTGCATCTGGCCGTGCGCGATCACGATGCGTGCTTCGGGCACGAGCTCCTCGAGCATCGCCTTGCGGTTCTCGATCGTCTCGACCTCGTTGTGCAGGAAGTACACCTGGCCGCCGCGCTTCAGCTCGCGCAGCATCGCCTCGCGGATCACGCTTTCTTCCTCGCGGCGCACGAAGGTCTTGATCGCGAGCCGCTTCTGCGGCGCGGTCGCGATTACCGAGAAGTCGCGCAGTCCCTCGAGCGCCATCCCGAGCGTGCGCGGGATCGGCGTCGCGGTCAGCGTCAGCACGTCGACTTCCGCGCGCAGCGCCTTCAGCGCTTCCTTCTGGCGCACGCCGAAGCGGTGTTCCTCGTCGATGATCACGAGGCCGAGGCGCTTGAACTGCACGTCCGATGAAAGCAGCTTGTGCGTGCCGATCACGATGTCGACGCTGCCTTCGTTGATCTGTGCGATCGCCGCGTTCACTTCCTTCGCGGTCTTGAAGCGCGACAGCTCGACGATGCGCACCGGCCAGTCCGCGAAACGGTCGGCGAAGGTCTGCGTGTGCTGCTCGGCGAGCAGCGTGGTCGGCGACAGCAGCGCGACCTGCTTGCCGCCCAGCACCGCGATGAATGCGGCGCGCAGCGCGACCTCGGTCTTGCCGAAGCCGACGTCGCCGCACACGAGGCGGTCCATCGGCTTGCCGCTCGTCATGTCGCCGATCACGGCCGCGATCGCCGCGGCCTGGTCGGGCGTTTCCTCGAAGCCGAAGCTTTCCGCGAACTTCACGTAGTCGCGCGGATCGAGCGAGAACGCGTGGCCTTCGCGGGCCGCGCGGCGCGCGTACAGGTTCAGCAGCTCGGCGGCCGTATCGCGGATCTGCTGCGCGGCCTTGCGCTTCGCGCGCTCCCACTGGCCCGAGCCGAGCGCGTGCAGCGGTGCACTGTCGGGATCGGCGCCGCTGTAGCGCGAGATCACGTGAAGTTGAGCGACCGGCACGTAGAGCTTGCTGTCGCCCGCGTATTCGAGATGCAGGAATTCGGTTTCGCCTTCGCCGAGATCCATCGACACGAGGCCCATGTAGCGGCCGATGCCGTGCTGCGCATGCACGACCGGATCGCCGACCTTCAGCTCCGATAGGTCGCGCACCATCGCGTCGACGTTGCTCGCCTGTTCCTGGCGGCGGCGTCCCGCGCGGCGGCCGAGCGCGCCGTACAGCTCGGTCTCGGTGACGATCGCGTAGCCTTCGCCCGGCACCGCGAAGCCGCTCGCGAGCGGCGCGACACCGAGCGCGAAGGGCGCGTCGCTTTCGAGCCAGCCCGCGAAATGGTCGTTCGACGCGGGGCGCAGGCGATGTTCGGCGAGCAGTTGCAGGATCGTTTCGCGGCGGCCGGCCGATTCGACCGTCAGCAGCACGCGCTTGCCGGACGATTCGACGAACGTGCGCAGCGCGGCGAGCGGATCGTCGGCATGGCGGTCAACGGTGAGCTCGGGCAGGCCCGTCGCCCAGCCGCCGGCCGGCTGCGCCGGCAGCACGACGCGCGCGAACGGCTTCGCGAACGCGAAGAAATCCTCGTCGGACAGGAACAGGCGCTGCGGCTCGAGGATCGGCCGCTCGCGATCGTGCGCGAGGAACGCGTGGCGCTGCTTCGTATCGGCCGTGAAGCGGCGGATCGACGCTTCGAGGTCGCCGGCGAACACGAGGTGCGCATCCTGCGGCAGGTAGTGGAACAGCGTGGCCGTCTCGTCGAAGAACAGCGGCAGGTAGTACTCGATGCCGGCCGACGGCACGCCGTTGCCGATGTCCTTGTAGATCGGCGCGCGGCTCGGGTCGCCTTCGAAGGTTTCGCGCCAGCGGCTGCGGAAGGCCGTGCGCGCGGCCTCGTCGAACGGAAACTCGCGGCCGGGCAGGAGGCGCACGTCGCGCACCGGATAGAGGCTGCGCTGCGTATCGGGATCGAACGCGCGGATCGAGTCGACCTGGTCGTCGAACAGGTCGATCCGGTACGGCAGCGGCGAGCCCATCGGGTAAAGGTCGATCAGCGAGCCGCGCACGCAGTATTCGCCGGGCCGCACGACCTGGCTCACGTGCTCGTAGCCGGCCAGCGTGAGCTGCGCCTTCAGCTTCGCCTCGTCGAGCCGCTCGCCCTGCGCGAACGCGAAGGTGTACGCGGCCATGAACGACGCGGGCGGCATCCGGTACAGCGCGGTGGTCGCGGGCACCAGCAGGATGTCGCAGCGGCCCTCGCCGAGGTCGTGCAGCGTCGCGAGGCGCTCCGAGACGAGATCCTGGTGCGGCGAGAACGTGTCGTACGGCAGCGTTTCCCAGTCCGGCAGCAGGCGCACGCGCGCATCGGGCGAGAAGTAGCGGAGTTCCTGCGATAGGCGCTGCGCGTCGACCGCGTTCGCGCAGATCACCGCAAGGAGTGGGACCGCGTCGCGGTTGTCGGCGAGGTAGCGGGCGATGGCGAGTGCGTCGGCGGAGCCGTGCGCGCCGTCGAAGGCGAACCGCTGGCCCGGTTTGACGCGGGCGACGGGCGAGGCGAACGGGGTGGAAGCGTTGTCTGGCATAGGGACGGCAGGGGTGGCGGGCACGGGCGCATCGCGGTGCGCCGGTCGAGACGAAAGACCTATTATAAAATCCGCTTCTCGATTTCATCTTTCCGGCGTTTCCCCTTCGTGACTCCCCGACTTTTCGCCCTGATTCCTTGCGCCGGCACGGGCAGCCGTTCCGGTTCGGCCGTGCCGAAGCAATACCGCACGCTGGCCGGCCGCGCGCTCCTGCATTACACGCTCGCCGCGTTCGACGCGTGCAGCGAATTCGCGCAGACGCTCGTCGTCCTCGCGCCCGACGACACGCACTTCGACGCGCGCCGCTTCGCGGGTCTGCGCTTCGCGGTGCGCCGCTGCGGCGGCGGCTCGCGGCAGGCATCGGTACTGAACGGGCTGCTCGGGCTCGCCGAATTCGGCGCGACCGACCAGGACTGGGTGCTCGTGCACGACGCCGCGCGCCCCGGCATCACGCCGGAGCTGATCCGCACGCTGGTCGCGACGCTGAAGGACGATCCGGTCGGCGGCATCGTTGCGCTGCCGGTGGCCGATACGCTCAAGCGTGTGCCGGCCGGCGGCGACGCGATCGCGCGTACCGAGTCGCGCGACGCGCTGTGGCAGGCGCAGACGCCGCAGATGTTCCGCATCGGCATGCTGCGCGACGCGATCCTGCGCGCGCAGCGGGAAGGGCACGACCTGACCGACGAGGCCAGCGCGATCGAATGGGCCGGCCATACGCCGCGCGTCGTGCAGGGCAGCCTGCGCAACTTCAAGGTCACGTACCCGGAAGATTTCGCGCTCGCGGAAGCGATCCTCGCGCGCCCCGCGAACGCTTCCTGACTTTCACCTCATCTCAAACCGGATTACGCATGGACTTCAGAATCGGACAAGGCTACGACGTGCACCAGCTCGTCCCGGAGCGCCCCCTCATCATCGGCGGCGTGACGATTCCGTACGAGCGCGGCCTGCTCGGCCACTCGGACGCGGACGTGCTGCTGCACGCGATCACCGACGCGCTGTTCGGCGCGGCGGCGCTCGGCGACATCGGCCGCCATTTCTCCGACACCGACGCGGCGTTCAAGGGCGCGGACAGCCGCGTGCTGCTGCGCGAGTGCGTCGCCCGCGTGAAGGCGGCCGGCTTCACGATCCAGAACGTCGACAGCACGGTGATCGCGCAGGCGCCGAAGCTCGCGCCGCACATCGACGGGATGCGCGCGAACATCGCGGCCGATCTCGGGCTGCCGCTCGAGCGCGTGAACGTGAAGGCGAAGACCAACGAGAAGCTCGGCTACCTCGGCCGCGGCGAGGGCATCGAGGCGCAGGCCGCCGCGTTGCTGGTGAAGCAGGGCGCGTGAGCGCCTGATGCCGGTCCGAAGCGGCGCGCAGGTTGCGTCGCCGGAATGAAAAATGCCACGCGCTTGCGTGGCATTTTCGTTTTGCGGTCCGATGCGGCGCGCATGGCCGCCGTACCGTGCTGCCGCTTGCGCGACCGCTTATTCGCCTTCGGCGGCGATCACCTGCGCGGCGGCGTTGATCACCGACGCGATGCGGCCGACGTCGCGCAGCTGCGTCGTCGTCATCCCTTGCTCGTTCTTCAGCAGCGCATAGTGCGACTTCACGCAGAAGTGGCACTTGCCGACGATCGACGCGGCGAGCGCGTACATCTCGAACCTGCGCTTGTCGACGCCGCCGTGCGACGCATACGCGCCCATCCGCAGCTCGGCGCGCTGCGTCTTCAGGTCGGCGTCGTCGGCCATCTCGACATACGGATACCAGGTGTTGTTCATCCCCATCAGCGCGGCCGCCGTCAGCACGGCGTTCGTCTCTTCGGGCGACAGCACGCCGGCTTCGCGGATCGTCTTCACGAGTACCGTGCTCTTCGCCGCGACCGCCGCCGCCAGCGCGACGCCGACCGCATCGTTGCCTTCGAGCGACGAGCGCGAGATCGTGCCGTCGAGGTTCAGGCGAATGTCCTTCGCGTAGTCGGGGATACGCGCCTTAATCGAGTCGATGAATTCCATTGATATCTCCTATGGGTTGGCCGTTAAAAAAGCCCGCAGGCAGGACGTGCGCCGCGGGCTTCGTGCATCGATGCGCTTACAGCGTTGCGCCGCCGACGCTGCGGTTGCACGGGCACAGTTCGTCCGTTTGCAGGCCGTCCAGAATGCGCAGGATTTCGTCCGTGTTACGGCCGACGTTCAGGTTGTTGATCGAGACGTGCTGGATCGTGTTGTCCGGATCGACGATGAACGTCGCGCGCAGGGCCACGCCGGCTTCCTTGTCGCGCACGCCGAGCTGGTCGATCAGCTCGCCCTTGACGTCGCCGAACGAGTAGTGGTTCAGCTTGTTCAGGTCCTTGTGCTCACGGCGCCATGCGAGCTTCACGAATTCGTTGTCCGAGCTGCCGCCGAGCAGGATGGCGTCGCGCTCTTCGAACTGCTTCGTCAGCTTCGCGAACTCGACGATTTCCGTCGGGCACACGAACGTAAAATCCTTCGGATAGAAGTAGATGATCTTCCACTTGCCCGGGAACGATGCTTCGGTGACGGTCTCGAATGCCGACTGGCCGTTTTCCTCGTGATTGTTGAAGCCCGGCTTCGCGGCTACGACGGTGAATGCTTCGAGTTTATCGCCCACGGTTTTCATGCGGATACTCCTGTATGAGTTGGGAAGAAGACTGAGTCAAGCTACCTCGGTGCTGCAACGGTGATGTGACAGCATGGGCAAGACTGTAACACTATTAGCGGGGCGCTTCAATAGTTTTTGACTAACTATTCCCATAGTTTTTTCCAACCGCGCCGATAGTGTGACGTGCAGGAAGCGCGCACGAACGCGTCACGCCGTCGCACGCGCCTTGCCGGCGCCGGGAAATTCGAGCGTGACTTCGAGGCCCGCATCGGGACTGCGGTTGCGCAGGCGCAGCGCGCCGCGATAGCGGCCGACGAGGCGCAGCACGATCGCCATGCCGAGCCCGGTGCCGTCCGCCTTGGTGCGCGCCGTGTCGACGCGGTAGAACGGCCGCATCACGAGCGGCAGCTGGTCCTCGGGGATGCCGGGGCCCTCGTCGCTCACCGACAGCTCGACGCGCGCGTGCGTCACGCGCGTCTCGAGCGTGATGCGCGACACGCCGTCGTCGCGGCTCTGGCCGTATTTGCGCGCGTTCTCGACGAGGTTGCCGATCACGCGGCGCATGTCGGTCTCGTCGGCTTCGATCACGGCGGTCGGCGCGAGCCGCGTGCGGATCTCGACGCCGTCCTCGCCCGACACACGCGCGGCGACTTCCTGCGCGATCGACGACAGGTCGACTGGCTCCGGCTTGCGCTGGGTCGGACGCGCATAGTCGATGAAGGCCGCGATGATGCGGTCCATCTGCTCGATGTCGTCGACCATCGCGTCCTTGGTCGCCTGGTCGGACGGGCTCATCTCGGTCTCGAGCCGCAGCCGCGCGAGCGGCGTGCGCAGGTCGTGCGAGATGCCCGCGAGCATCAGCGCGCGATCGGCCTCGAGCTGTTCGAGGTCGCGCACCATCTGGTTGAAGCTGCGGTTGGTGTCGGCCGCGACGCCCATCCCGCGCTCGGGCAGCGGATCGGGCGCCTGGCCCGAACCGACTTGGCGTGCGGCGAGCGCGAGCCGCGAGAATGGCCGGTTCACGAGGCTCGTGATGAACGCGGAGCCGAACAGCGACAGCGCGAGCGCGAACAGGCCCCAGCCGGCCCACTGCAGGCCCGTGACGCTGTCGAGCTGGTCGCGGTCGAGCGCGACCCAGTAGTCGTCGTCGTCGATCTTGAAGCTGATCCACACGCCCGGGATGTCGTTGACCGACTGCGCGATCACGGTATCGTCGCCGAGACGGCTGCGGATGTCGTGTTCGATCAGGCGGTTCAGCGATTCGTCGGGCTGCAGCTTGAACTTGTCGGTTTTTTCGCGCGGGTACACGCGCACGCCCTCGTTGCTCTCGAGATCCTGCAGCAGCGCGCGCCGCAAATCGGGATCGGAATAGAGCAGGGCGGTGCGGGTGAGCTTCACGATCGCGACGAGCTGGAGCGCGACGCGTTGCGCGCGCGGCTCGCGCTCGATCACGCGAAAGCTCTGGAACCACGCGGCGAGACTGACCGAGATCAGCAGCGCGATCAGCAGGAAGGTGCGCCAGAACAGCCCGCCGAACGCGAGCTGCAGGAGGCGCCGGTCGATACGCATGGGACGGGCCGTGGACGGGCGAAACCGGAAAGGAAAAAGATCAGGCGGCGCCGTCCGGGATGAACACGTAGCCGAGGCCCCAGACGGTCTGGATGAAGCGCGGGCTGCCCGGATCCGGTTCGATCAGCTTGCGCAGGCGCGAGATCTGCACGTCGAGGCTGCGGTCGAACACTTCGTATTCACGGCCGCGCGCGAGCTCCATCAGCTTTTCGCGCGACAGCGGCTGGCGCGGATGGCGGGCGAACACCTTCAGCACGGAGAATTCGCCGGTCGTCAGCGGAATCTCCTGGCCCGACTTCGTCAGCGTGCGCGTCGCGAGGTTCAGCGAGAACTCGCCGAACTCGAACACCTCGGTGGTTTCCGACGGCGCACCCGGCAGTTCGGCCGGCGCCTGGCGGCGCAGCACCGCGTGAATGCGCGCGACGAGTTCGCGCGGGTTGAACGGCTTCGGCAGGTAGTCGTCGGCGCCCATCTCGAGGCCGACGATGCGGTCGACGTCCTCGCCCTTCGCGGTGAGCATGATGATCGGCGTGCGATCGTTGCTGCCGCGCAGGCGGCGGCAGATCGACAGGCCGTCCTCGCCCGGCAGCATCAGGTCGAGCACGAGCAGGTCGAAGCGCTCGCGCACCCAGAGCTTGTTCATCGCGGTCGCGTTCTCCGCGACGTATACGTTGAAACCCTGCTCGCCGAGATAGCGGCGCAGCAGATCGCGCAGGCGCGGGTCGTCGTCGACGACGAGAATCTTGGAGGGGTTTTTCGTTTCCATGAGCGGCATCTTATCGCGAATGGGAAATCACGCACGGTCGCGTAATTTCGCGCGTTACAGTCCGTTACAAAATTTACCCGTAGTGTCGCGCGGAGTAAAGGCAGGCTATAGAGATTCCTTTACTCGAAGCCGAAATTCGGTAGATACTCCCCTGCACTCCATCTTTCATCTTTGTACACCCGAATTCCGCAGGGTTTTTCAAGTACCAGAGGTAACCGGTTGCCGCGTGACGAAGGGAACAAATCGACCAAAGAAGCGAGGACGGTCATGCGATCTGCCCGGATTGCACTGATGCTGACGATCGCACTTGCCGGTCCATATGCGTCGAACTTCGCGTATGCGCAGCGCCCCGAGCAGGGCGCCCCGTCGCGCAAGCTGCAGCGCGGCAAAGCGCCGCCGTCCGACCGCGCCTCCGACATGGCGGTCCGTTCCGCCGTGCCTCCCGATCTCGAACAGCACCGTCGCGACGGGCACATGACGCCCGAGGAGCGCCACCTGCTGCGCCAGCATATCGAGGACGCCGTTCGCGAGCTGTACAAGCGCTGACACGCACGTGCTTTCGCACGCCGCGGAAAGATTCCGTAGCAATTTTTCCGTCAACTTTCGGATGCGTGCTGCCGTTGAACCGGCATCCGCACCGCCGGTGCGTTCCGGGAGCCCACGACAATGAAAGCGAACGCTGCCGCCGCGGCATCGCCTGTGATGCAGGCGCCGCTCGACGCCGACGATGCGCTGTTCTTCCTGAGCCGTACCGGCTTTTCTCCCGCACCGGCCGAGGTTGCCCGCATCGTCGGGATGACGCGCGCGCAAGTCGTGGCCGAAACACTCGGCAACGTGCGCCGCGACCCCGCGACGACCTGGCCCGACTGGCTTGCCGAGTTGCCGCCGACCCGCGCACAGCGACAGGCGCTGACGCCCGACATGCGGCGCGACGAGCAGCGCGAACGCAATCGCCGCTACGATGCGTTGCGCGCGGCGTGGCTCAACGAGATGGTCGTGACGCCGTCGCCGCTCACCGAGCGCATGACGCTGTTCTGGCACGGGCACTTCACGTCCGGCCAGGACAAGGTCCCGTATCCGCAGACGATGGCCGCGCAGCATGCGCTGTTGCGCCGCGAGGCGCTCGGCAACTTCGGCACGCTGCTGCATGCGGTCGCGAAGGATCCGGCGATGCTCCAGTATCTCGACGGCGCGAGCAACCGCAAGGGCCGCCCGAACGAGAATTTCGCGCGGGAGGTGATGGAGCTGTTCACGCTCGGCGAAGGACATTACACGCAGCACGACGTGACCGAGGCCGCGCGCGCGATGACCGGCTGGAGCGTCGATCCCGATACGCTGCGCTTCGTGGTGCGGTCCGAATGGCACGATGCGGGCGACAAGACGATACTCGGCGAGACCGGCGCGTTCGACGGTGACGGGTTTCTCGACATCCTGTTGAAGCGGCCCGATACCGCACGCTTCATCGCCGGCAAGCTGTGGCGCGAGTTCGTCTCCGATACGCCCGACGCCGGCGCGCTCGATGTCGTGGCCGAGCGGTTTCGCGCCAGCGGCTACGACATACGCGCGGCGCTCTCCGCGCTATGGTCGACCGATGCATTCTGGGATCCGCGCAATCGCGGCGTGCTCGTGAAGTCGCCGGCCGAGTTCGTCGTCGGGTCGGTGCGGCTGTTCGATGTCGCGTACGGCGATCCGCAGATGCTCGCGAACACCGTGCGCACGCTCGGGCAGAACCTGTTCTATCCGCCCAACGTGAAGGGCTGGCCGGGCGGCGCGATGTGGATCAACAGCACCACGCTGCTTGCGCGCAAGCAGTTCGTCGAGCAGTTGTTCCGCGCGACCGAGACGGCCGGCATGCGGCCGCCCGCGCATGCGATGGCGGCGCCGTCGCAGAATGCGCGTGCGATGCCGGTTGCGGACGCCGCGTCGGTTGCCGGTGTGCACGGTGCGCCGGTCAAGGCCATGCGCGGCGGCCTGCGATTCGACCTCGAACGCTGGCTTGCGCAGTATCGTGCGCGGCCGCAGGCGATCGCCGGATTGTCGACCGAGCTCCAACTGCAGCACGCGGTGCTGCCGGTGTCGCCGGTCGCGGCGATCGATACGGACTCGACCGGCAGCGCGTATCTCGAGGCGCTGCTGATGGATCCGGCCTATCAACTGAAATGACTGAAACGACGACGAACAGGCGCGCTGCCGCGGTGGCCATACCGCACGGCGACCCGAAGGATGCACGATGAACCGACGTGATTTTCTGACGCTGACGGGCGCCGCGGCCGCGGCGGGCGTGTCGTTGTGGCAGCCGCCCGCGCAGGCGGCATCGTTGGCCGCGGCGGGGCGGCAGCCGGCGGCCGGCTATGCGAACGTGCTGATCCTCGTCGAGTTGAAGGGCGGTAACGACGGCCTCAACACGGTGGTGCCGTATGCGGATCCGCTCTACTACCAGTTCCGCCGCGGCATCGGCATCAAGCGCGACCAGGTGCTGCAGCTCGATGCGCAGACCGGGCTGCACCCGTCGCTCGCGCCGTTGATGCCGCTGTGGCGCGACGGACAGGTCGCGATCGTGCAGGGCGTCGGTTATCCGCAGCCGAACCTGTCGCATTTCCGCTCGATCGAGATCTGGGATACCGCGTCGCGCTCGGATCAGTACCTGCACGAAGGCTGGCTCACGCGCACGTTCGCGCAGGCGCCGGTGCCGCCCGGCTTCGCGGCGGACGGCGTCGTGCTCGGCAGTGCGGAGATGGGGCCGCTCGCGAACGGCGCGCGCGCGATCGCGCTCGTCAATCCCGCGCAGTTCATCCGCGCGGCGCGATTGGCCGAACCGTCGTCGCTGCGCGAACGGAACCCGGCGCTCGCGCACATCATCGACGTCGAGAACGACATCGTGAAGGCGGCCGACCGGTTGCGCCCGCGCGGCGGGATGCGCGAGTTCAGGACGGCCTTTCCGTCCGGTACGTTCGGTACGTCGGTGAAGACCGCGATGCAGGTGCTCGCGGCATGCGAGGCGTCGGGGGCCGGTGCGCAGGACGGCGTCGCGGTGCTCCGGCTCACGCTCAACGGTTTCGATACGCACCAGAACCAGCCGGGGCAGCAGGCTGCGTTGCTCAAGCAGTTCGCGGAAGGGATGAGTGCGATGCGCGGCGCGCTGGTCGAGCTCGGGCGCTGGAACCAGACGCTCGTGATGACGTATGCGGAATTCGGGCGGCGCGTGCGCGAGAACCAGAGCAACGGCACCGATCACGGTACCGCCGCGCCGCATTTCGTGATGGGCGGCCGCGTGGCCGGCGGGCTGTACGGCGCGCCGCCGGCACTCGGGCGTCTCGACGGCAACGGCAACCTGCCGGTCGCGGTCGATTTCCGCCAGCTCTATGCGACCGTGCTCGGGCCGTGGTGGGGGCTCGATGCGACGCACGTGCTGCAGCAGCGCTTCGACACGCTGCCGCTGCTGAGGGTGTGACGTGGTCGTGCGCGACGGGGCGGATCAGCGGCGGCGTGCGGCGCGCCACGCGATCCACAGCTTGCGGATCGGCGTCAGCGCGATGCGCTGGTGCAGCACCTGGTAGCCGTCGCGTTCGATTTCGTCGAGCAGTGCGCCGGCCAGTGCAATCTGCGCACGCAGCGTGCGCTGCGCGCGGCGTTCGGAAGCGGGGATCGCGGCGTCGGCGGCGGCGAGCGCTTCGCGCGCGCGGGCCGTCTGAAACTGCAGCAGCTCGGTGAAGGCCGGGCTGTAGCGGCGATTCAGCAGGTCGGCCGCGGTCACGTTGTAGCGTTGCAGTTCGTCGATCGGCAAATAGATGCGTCCATGGCGCGCGTCGTTGCCGAGTTCCTGCACGAATTGCGCAAGCATCAGCGCGTGGCCGGCATCTGCTGCCCACGGTTGCGGTTCGGCCGGATTCGCGGCGCTTGCGCGCGCGACCAGCGACGCGAAGGTGCCGCCGACCTGCGCGATGTAGCGCTGCAGGTTCGCGAAATCCAGGTAACGCGCCTGTTCGAGATCCATCCCGTAACCGTTGACGAGCGTGCGCAGCGCGTCGGTTTCGGCCCCGATCGCCGGGTGATGCTGCGCGAGCGCCTTCGTGACCGGGTGCGACGGTTCGCCGGCGGCGAGCGCCGCGAGTTCCTTGTGCCACCACGCGAGCTTCGTGTGTCCGACGGTCGGATCGCTGGTTTCCTTGACGGTTTCCTCGAGTTCGCGGCGCAGCGCGAACAGGGCCATCAGGCGCGGTTCGGCGGCGAGCGGCGCTTGGCGCAGCGCGTAGTAGACGCTGGAGCCCGCGGGGGCGGCCTTTTGCTGACAGTAGTCGTCGAAGTTCACGGGTGGGATCGTGGCGGAGGCGGGTTCGGGGACGCGCGCCGGCGCGTGGCCGGCACGTCGAGCGCGGCATTCTAGCACCGCTGTCCGACGGACGCCGGCGGGGCGAGACAATGCTGCGCAGATCGGGTAGAATCTCGCGCTCGCCTGATCGGGCGTGCTGGTTTTCGAGCCGGCATGACGTCCCGGGCGCGTGGAGAACGCATCTTGCGTGCCGCGCGGTCAGGCGACGGAAATGCGCGTGAGTGGCGAAATTGGTAGACGCACCAGGTTTAGGTCCTGACGCCCGCAAGGGTGTGCCGGTTCGAGTCCGGCCTCACGCACCACGAAGTCGAACGTGCCCCGCCAAGGGCCGTTCCCGAAAAAGCGCTGCCGGTCGGCTGACCGGCAGCGCTTTTTTGTTGATGACGGCTTTTCGCCGATACGCGGCGGCCGTCGAGCGCGCGGACATTCGGATCGCGTGTAATATCTTCATTACAATTCCTACACGCAGCGCGTTTTGCCGAGGACCGTCCATGAAGAAGAACATCGCACACACATCGATTGCAGTACTCACGCTCGCGCTGGCCGTACCGGCATCCGCCACGACGGCCGCCGACAACGTCGCGTGGAGCGCCAAGCCCGTACCGATGGACGCAGTCTCCCCGGCGTGCTCGGCCTATTCGGGCCGACCGATCCCGAGCGGAGTGTCGCTGACGGGCGATACCGTCCTGAAATCGGTCGGCACGGCGCTGCTCGGTTCCGCGCTCGGTTTTGCCAGCGGGTATCAGGGTACCGTCCCCAACCCGTGCAGGCATGCCGGCCTGTAAGCGGCCGGGAGCGAACCGCACATCTCGCTACCGCACAGATGATGGACAGAAAGCGCCGCGCGTCGAACGACCGCGGCGCTTTGTCGTTCGGAGCGTGCCTAATCCCAGAAACTCCGTACCGTGACCGCCACGATCACCGGTACCGAAAACACCAGCGGAATCGCGAAATACTGCGCTTCGCGATCGACGATCCAGCTATAGATCAACCACGCCACGCCGATCGCGAACGTGATGAGGCCGACCAGCACCGCGGCGATATTCAGCGCGAGCTTCGAAGGCTGGCGGCGCGCTTTGTCGTTGGTGTCGGGATCGCGCGGAGACGATTTCATCTGAAGAGGGGGCCCGGGCCTGGCAGGTGTAAAAGCACAGGAAACCCCATCCGCACCGATCGCGCAAGGGTCGGCCCCGTATCGTTGGTGAGCGTGCGTTACAACCCGAACGACACGGCCAGTTCGTCGAGCAGCTCGCGCTGGAACGTGACGAACCGCTCGCCCGGCTGCTGTGCGATCGCGAGGTCGAGCATCGGATCGGCGACATCGGTGCGGATGCCGGCCAGTTCCTCGACGATCGCGAGTCCGCAGAACGGCACGTACGCCTCCGAATAGCCGCCCTCGTGCACGATCACGAGCCGTCCGCCGCAGTGGCGCCGTGCCGCCTCCTTCACCGCGCGCGTCATGTACCGGTAACTGTCGGTATGCAACTGCATGCGCGCGAGCGGATCGACTGCGCTCGCGTCGAGGCCGCTCGCGACGACGATCAGCTCCGGCCGGAACCGCTCCAGCGCCGGTAGCACGATGCGCTCGAACGCATGGCGATACGCGTCGTCACCGCTGCCCGCGAGCAGCGGCACGTTCAGGTTCGCGCCGACGCCCGCGCCCTCGCCGCGATCGCCGCCGCCGCTGTAGCCGGGCGGGAAGCAGCGGTCCTGGTGCAGCGAGATCGTCAGCGTGTCCGGATCGTCGTAGTAGATCGACTGCGTGCCGTTGCCGTGATGCACGTCCCAATCGATCACCGCGACGCGGTCGATGCCATGCTTCGCGCGCGCGGCCTCGATCGCGATCGGGATGTTCGCGAGCAGGCAGAAGCCCATCGGGCGATCGCGCAGGCAGTGATGGCCGGGCGGTCGCGACAGCGAGAACGCGTTGGCCGCGCGCTCGGCGACAACCGCATCGACGGCCGCGATCGCAAGGCCCGCGGACAGCGCGGCGATCTCGTAGCTACCCTTGCCGAACGGCGCGAGATCGCCGAGGTCGCCGCCGTTCGCATTGCTGAGCGCGCGGAACGCGTCGAGATAGCTAGCCGGATGAATGCGCAGCAGATCGCCGGTGGTGGCCGGCGCGGCGCCGCGCATGTCGACGTGGTCGGCCAGGCCCGACGCCTGCAAGAGCGACAGGAAGCGGCGCTTCGAATCGGGCGATTCCGCGTAGCCGGCGCTCGACGGCGGCTGAACCCAGCCGCCGACCGGAAAGAACAGCGCGTGCGTGCCGCCGGTGTGCCAGAAAGTGCGTTCGTCGGTGTAGAAGGCAGTGCGATTCATGGATGTGCTTGACCTGTCACGGTTGGGAGGAAATGGAAGCCACGGAAATCCGCGCGCGGCGATCGATATGACGCAGCGCGGTGAACGACGCGATCGCGGCGGCGGTGGCGGCCGCGAACAGCACGTGCATCGTGCCGCCGGCATCGAGCAACAGTCCGGCCAGCAGCGGGCCGGCCGCGAGCCCCGCACCGATCACGAAATTGAGCGTCGCGACGAGGCGCCCGGACGTATCGATCTGCGCGACGGTCGCGAGAATGAACGGCAGTACGAACGTCCACGCGAACTTGAACGCGAAGATCGCGGCACTGTAGCCGCGCGCATGCGGCAGCGCGGCGAGTGCGACGAGCGACGCCGCGAGCAGCGCGTAACCGGTGGCCAGCATCGCGCGCCGCGCAAGCCGGCCGCCCGCGCACGATGCGAGTGCCGCGCCGGCAATCCCCATCACGCTCGCGATCGCGAGCACGTTGCCGGTCGACTGCGCATCGAGTCCGGCCGCCGCCGCCGCGCGGCTCGCGAACGTCCACACGCTGCCGATCGCGAGATAGAACGTCAGCACCGCACCGATCGCGAGCGCGACGAAGCGCCTTGACGCGTCCCCCGCGGCGCGGCGCGCGGCCTGCGCCGATGCGGTCCGTACGCCGAGCGTTGCCGGAAAGCCGCGCGACAGCGGCGCGGCAAGCAGCGCGAGCGCGGCCAGCGCGACATACAGCGCGCGCAGCCCGAATGCGGCGAACACATGCGGCAGCACGAACAGGCCGATCGCGCCGGCGATCAACTGGCCGGCGACCCAAAGCCCGTACACGCGATCGCTGTTCTCGCTCGTGGCCGCGCTGGTCATGCAGAGCACCATCAGCGAGCCGCCGCCGAGCGCGGTGACGGCACGCAGCGCGAGCAGCGTGACGAAGCCGGGCATCCACCACGCGGTCAGGAGATTGCACGCGCCGAACAGCACGATCGCGCAGGCGGCGACGCGGCGCGCATCGACGCGGCCGAGCCACAGGTACGACGGCACGGTCGCGAGGCTGAACGCGCCGAGTTCGACGAAGAAGTAGGTGCCGATCTGCGACGCGGACAGCCCGAGCTGCGTCGCGAGCTGACCGGCGACGGCCGGTGCGACGAGCAGCAGCAGCGGCGTGATGGCCGCGAACACGACGAGTGCGACGAGCGTCGAGCGCGCGAAAGGCGACGCGCGACCGTCGGATGGCGGCGCGGCATCGGAGGAGCAAAGGGTTTTCATCGCGGGAGCTCGCTGGACGGAATCAGAACAGGTGGTACATGCCGACCATCGCGCCGAACTGCGATGCGCCGGCGAGCGGCGTCGGGTCGTATTCGTAGACGGTTTGTGAGCTCTGGCCGCTGTTGCGCGCATAGCCGATGTTCACGTAGGCGACGGTGCGTTTCGACAGCGCGTAGGTGGTGCTCGCGATGAACAGCGTCGGGTGGCCGATCGCAGGCGCGTGCGAATCGGTGTGGTAGACGCCCACGTTCAGCCCGATTCCGCCCGACGTCAGATAACGCGCGCCGCCCCAGACGATCGTGCGCGCCGCATCGAGGTCGCCGGTCAGTCGTTCGACGCCCGCGTAGACGGTGAGCGGCAGCGTTGCGAACGCATAACGCGCGGCGAGCGTGCCGAGCGCGCGGCGGCGCGCGGACGCGTCGTCCGCTGCCGACACGTCGCCGTGCGCCTGATGCAGCACCGCGCTGACCGACAGCCCGTTGCTCGTGTACTGGCCACCGAGTTCGAGCACGCGCCCGGCGCGCGTGTTGCCCGCGACGCCGGCCGTCGCGGCGAGGGCCTCGACATCGAAGCCGGCGAACGTCGGCGACTGGTACTTGATCGCGTGATCGATGAAGTTCGCGTCCATCGGTACGAGCACGCCCTGGCCGCTGTACGACGCATACCACAGCGGGTCGTAGAACAGCGTCTTGTCGAACAGCACGCTGAACTGCCGGCCGAGCGTGACGGTGCCGACGGGCCCCGCGATGCCGACGTACGCGCCGCGGAAGAACGCGTAGCCCGGGACGGTCGCGGTGCCGTCGTTGACGTTGAGGCCCTGTTCGAGCTTGAACAGCGCGCGCCAGCCGCCGCCGAGATCCTCGGTGCCCTTCAACCCGACCTGCGACGGCAGGATTCCGTAGTTCTGCAACCGGACGGCCGCGTGCCGTCCGTCGGCATGCGTCAGGTACTGCACGCCGGCGTCGAGCGCGCCGTACAGCGTGAGGGTCGATTGCGCGTGCGCGGCGAGGCTGCACGCGGCGAGCGCCGTGGCCGCCGTGGTCGTGCGGATGAAGCGAGGTGTCATCACGAGGGGTTCTCCATACCGTCCTGCATCGTTTGTCGTTGCTGTTGTCGCGACGCAGTGTCCGCAGCGGGAAAACCGGCGAACAGTCGTGCAGATGAACGGTATGGAAAACCCGCGGTGTCCGGCATGGGCGTGCCGCGACGCCGCGGGGCGGCGTGCTGCGCGGCAGCAACGGGCGGTGGACCGTTCAAATGGATGGGGTTGTCGCGTGTTCCGGCAGCGGAGCCCGCCAAAAATGCCGGTCGCTATAATCGGCCGGTCTGCGCTGCGCGCATCAGCGGCCCGATCGGGCAGGGGAGCGAAAGGTGAGGATCACGACGGATATCGGGCATGATCTCGACGCGCTGCGCGACGTGCCGGCCGCGATCGTGCTCGACGAATCCGCCTGGCCGCCGGTGCCGTCCCGCCGCGCCGATTTCGACGGCGTGACGCGCGGCGACGCGGCGCGGCGCGAACTCGGCCTGATGCTGCTCGATCTGTACGCGGTCGCCGCGCAGTCGTGCATCGGCGAATTCGAATGCCGTTTCTTTTCGCTGCTGCAGGGGCTCATCCCGTTCGACGCCGCGTGGACCGGCGTCGCGACGCACGTGCCGACCGGTCCCGTAATGCACAACAGTTTCCTGTACCGTCTTCCGCACTTGTTCTTCAGCGACTGGAAGCGCGTGCGCGACTGCGATCCGCTCGCGCAGCGCACGCTGCTCGGCGCGCGCGGTCGCGCGGTGCGGTTGTCGGTCGTCGAGCCCGGGTTCGACGCGCGGTTTCGCGACTGGTGCGTGAAGTACGGGCTGGCGCAACTGATGTGCGTGTGCACGCTCGATCGCCGCTTCGGGCTGACGACGTTCATGTCGATCTACCGTCAGGGCCTGAACCGTCCGTTCAGCGACGACGACGCGAGCCGCTTCGAGGAAGTGATCCCGCATCTGGCGGCCGCGCTGACGATCAATCGCGCGGCACAGCTCACGCGTGAGCGCGGCGACGCGGTTGTGCCGGCGGCGCGCGCGCTGTGCGACAACTTCGGCGTGCTGCATCACGCCGATCAGGGCTTCGACGACGTGCTGCGGACCGAATGGCCGGCGTGGACGGGCCCGCGCGTGCCGGAGCCGCTGGTCGCGCATGTGCGGCGCCAGTCGAGCCAGCCGTTCATCGGCGACGCGTTGCGCATCCAGTGCGTGCCCGTCGCGGGACTGTTCCAGATCGAGGCGCGGCCGCGCTCGCTGCTCGATCGGCTGAGCCCGCGCGAGCTGGCGGCGATTCGCTATTACGGTGCCGGCCGTTCGCACAAGGAGGTCGCGCAGCAGATGGCGATTTCGCCGACGACCGTGCGTCACTATTTGCGCTGCGCGTACCGCAAGCTGGGCATGCACGACAAGAGCCAGATCGCCGGCGTGCTCGGCGCGACGGGCGGTCCGACCGACGACGAGCCGATGGAGGCGGGCGTCGCGCAACGCTGAATCGCGCGTACGAACACGGGCGCGCAGGTTCTTGTGTAAATGGTTGTATCCGCAACCATTGAGCGTTATGCTCGTCAGCTCCCGGTAGACGGAATTCCATCATGAACGACACGAATTCAGGGTCGGTGCGCGCGGCGGTGGTCGGTGTGGGCGCGATCGGCGGGTTGCTCGCGGCCGCGCTGTCGCGGGCCGGCACGACGGTGAGCGCATTCGCGCGCGGTGCGACGCTCGATGCACTGAACGCGCAAGGCATACGCGTGATCGACGAGGCGGGCACCGTGTCGTCGGTCCCGGTGCGCGCGAGCGACGACGCGGCCGCGCTCGGCGTGCAGGACTACGTGGTGATCGCGCTGAAGGCGCAGGCGTTGCCCGCGCTGGCCGCGCGCATCGCGCCGCTGGTTGGACCGGGCACGGTGATCGTCGCCGCGATGAACGGACTGCCGTGGTGGTTCACGCACGGGCTCGCGGGCCCGCTCGACGGCGTGCCGCTGGACGCGGTCGACCCGGCGGGCGCGGTCTCGGCGGCGCTGCCGCCCGCGCAGGCGATCGGCTGTGTCGTGCACCTGTCGTCGAGCACCGACGCGCCGGGTATCGTGCGCCGCGGCCGCGGCAACCGCCTGATCATCGGCTCGCCCGATCATCGGCTCGACGCGCCGACCGCGCGGTTCGCGGCGGCGCTCGCCGCGGGCGGCTTCGACGTCGAGTCGACGCCGGCGATTCGCACCGAGATCTGGGCAAAGCTGTGGGGCAACATGAACATGAATCCGTTGAGCGCGCTGACGGGTTCGACCGCCGAGCAACTGCTCGACGATCCGTTCACGCAGGATCTCGCGTTGCGGATGATGGAGGAGGCGACCGCGATCGGCGCGAAGCTCGGTCTCGATACGGGGATGAGCGGGCCGGAACGGATTGCCGTGACGCGCAAACTCGGCGCGTTCAAGACGTCGATGCTGCAGGATTTCGAGGCTGGGCGACCGCTGGAAATCGGGCCGATCCTCGGCGTGTTTCCGGAACTGGGACGCAAGCTCGACGTGCCGACGCCGTATTGCGACGCGGTGTTGGGGTTGCTGCGTCAGCGCGCGGCGAACAGCGGGCTATAGCGAAGGGGGGGCGCTGCGGCGATGGCGGGGCGGGCGCGCAGAAGGGTGAAAAAGCGGCGGGCAGTCGTCCGGTACCCCGGCAAGGGAAGCCGGGCCGCCGCCCGTGCACTTGCGCGACTCGGGCGGCCCGCAGGATTCATCTGAATAAAGCGTCGGGCGCTCGGTCGCGCCTGAAATACGTGTGAAGCCGCCGCAACGATTCCCGCGTATGCCACGCCTTCGCGATACAGGTGCGGCACCGATTACGCCCGCTGCACGACTCAGTCGTCGCGTTCGACCGCGTTCGCGACCACCTTGTCGAGCAGCCGCTCGAACGTCTGGCGCTCGCTGTCGGACAGGCACGCGAGCAAGCCTTCATTCCACTTGCGCACGATCGGCATGATCTTGCGATGCAGCGCGCGGCCGTCGGCGGTCAGCGCGATCAGCACGATCCGGCCGTCCTCCTCGCTCGCGCTGCGCTCGAGCAGCCCCTGGCGCAGCAGCGCTTCCGCCGCGCGGCTCGCCTGGCTCTTGTCGAGGTTGGTGTGGCGCGCCAGATCCATGATCGAAAACGGACCGAAGGCGCCGACGGCGGCGATCACGCGCGCCTCGGGCAGCGAGATGTCCAGCTTGTGCCGGTACATCTCGGTAATCCCGCGGTCGGATCGCTTCGTGAGCGCATGGAGGCGATAGGTCAGAAACTGATCGAGCCCGGCTTGACGGCCTTTCATGTCGAATCCTGAAGAAAAAGGGCGGGCCCGATTGTTCCTGTATCGCGCGCTCGGGTCAACGGTCAGTGTGCGCCGTACTTCAGCCGTGTCAACTGTTCGGCTTCGTTCGCGAGCAGGTTCGCCGCATCGCGGATCGCGACGTCGAGCGTGATCGGGCCGGGCGCGGGCGAGAAGCAGCCGGAAAAGTGTTCGGACAGGCGCGGCAGCGCGGCCGGGTCGACCGCGCCCGACAGCAGCGACGCGGGCACACGCGCTGCCCGCGCATGACGGCAGGCGATGAACGGCGCCTTGCCATGCAGCGTCTGCACGTCGGAGCGGCCTTCGCCGGTGATCAGCCAGTCGGCGCCGGCGAGTGCCGCATCGAGCCCGACCTGCCGCGCGACGACTTCCGCGCCGGCTTCGAACTGCGCGCCCAGCATGTGCAGCGCGAATCCGAGACCGCCGGCGGCGCCGGCGCCGGCCAGGTCGCGACCATGCCGATCGAGCGCAGCCTCGAGCAGGTCGGCGAAATGGCCGAGCGCTGCGTCGAGGGTCGCAACCTGCTCGGGTGTCACACCCTTTTGCGGCCCGAACACCGCGGTCGCGCCGTGCGTACCGGTCAACGGGTTGTCGACGTCGGACATGCCGATGAATTCCGCTTCCTTCAGGCGCGGGTCGAGCCCCGACGCGTCAATCCGCGCGATGTCGGCGAGCCGCGCCGGGACGGGTTCGACCGGCTGGCCGGCCGCGTCGAAGCATTGCAGGCCGAGGCCCGCGAGCAACCCCGCACCCGCGTCGTTGGTGCTGCTGCCGCCGAGCGCGACGAAGAAGCGGCGGACACCCTCGTCGAGCAGCGTGCGGATCGCTTCGCCCATCCCGCGCGTGCTGCGCGCGTCGACCGGCACGCTCATGCCGACCGCGTCGGTAATGCCGACGATCTCGGCCGTTTCGACGATCGCGGTGCGCGCGTCGATCACGCCGGCCGCCGCATCGCGTGCCGCGAGCGACGCGCCGGCCACCCGCAGCACGCGCCGCGTGCCGCCGCCTGCCAGCATCGCATCGAGCGTGCCTTCGCCGCCGTCGGCCATCGGGCAGCAGCGCACGACCGCATCGGGCCGGGCGCGGCGGATGCCGGTGGCGATCGCGTTCGCGACCTGCTCGGCGGAAAGCGAGCCTTTGAACGAATCGGGCGCGATGACGACGACAGGCGCGGACGGGTGTTGCGGCATGGTGTCTCCGGAAGGCGTGATTGGTGTGAATAATGGCGGCCGCGACCGCGGCGCACCTTCAATCGGAGCTTACAGGATGGCGGGCCGGCGGTGGATACGGCGTTCGGCATAGCGGCGATCCGCGCGCATCGTCGTGCACGGGAGCGTGCGGCACCGCGGGCGCGCATGGTTGTCGCGCCGATCTGGCGGTATGAGGAAAATTGTTTGCTAGAATAGTCGATTCTTCCGGCCAAAGCCGTGCTCCGAGCCGCTTGCGCTAGCCATCCGGCGCGTGCAGGGATGGCGTGGCGCTCCGGCGCGGCGTGTGCAGGTGATGCCCTCACGCCGCAGGCAGGCACGGCAAGGAAAACCCGATTCGCTCGAATAATTTTAGGACGATTGAAGCCATGGCTAACGTTGTTGAGAACCTCGGCAAGCTTGAACGCCGCGTGACGATTTCCCTGCCGAAAGACACCGTGCAGAAGGAAATCGACGCCCGTATCCAGAAACTCGCGAAGAACGTTCGCATGCCGGGTTTCCGCCCGGGCAAGGTGCCGCTGAAGATGGTTGCCCAGCAGTACGCGGGTCAGGTCGAGGCGGAAGTGCTGAGCGACAAGATCGGCCAGGAGTTCTTCACGATCAGCCGCGCGGAAAACCTGCGCGTCGCTGGCCAGCCGAGCTTCGAGCCGAAGCAGGAGCAGGTTGAAGACGCGTACGCGTTCGACGCGACGTTCGAGGTCTACCCGGAAGTGAAGATCGGCGATCTGGCGGCGGCTGAAGTCGAGCGCTCGACGACGTCGATCGGCGACGCCGAAATCGACCGCACGCTCGACATCCTGCGCAAGCAGCGCGTGCACTTCCACGCTCGCGGCGAAGCCGGCGAGCACGGCGACGGCGGCGCGGACACCGCAGCGAAGAACGGCGACCGCGTGACGGTCGACTTCGTCGGCAAGATCGACGACGTCGCGTTCCAGGGCGGCACGGCCGAAGACTTCCCGTTCGTGCTCGGCGAAGGCCGCATGCTGCCGGAATTCGAAACGGCGGCGCTCGGCCTGAAGGCTGGCGAACAGCGTACGTTCGACCTGAAGTTCCCGGACGACTACCACGGCAAGGACGTGGCGGGCAAGACGGCGCAATTCACGGTCACGATGAAGAAGATCGAGTGGCCGCACCTGCCGGAAATCGACGGCGAATTCGCGAAGTCGCTCGGCATCGAAGACGGCGACCTGACGAAGATGCGCGGCGAGATCAAGGAAAACCTCGAGCGCGAAGCGAAGCGTCGCACGCAAGCCATCGTCAAGAACCAGGTGATGGACGCGCTGCTGAAGATTTCCGAACTCGACGTGCCGAAGGCGCTGATCGAGCAGGACCAGCAACGCCTCGTCGAAATGGCTCGCCAGGATCTGGCGCAGCGCGGCGTGCCGAACGCGAAGGACGCACCGATCCCGGCCGAGATGTTCGCCGAGCAGGCAGAGCGTCGCGTGAAGCTGGGCCTCGTGCTGGCCGAGCTCGTGAAGTCGAACAGCCTCGAAGCGAAGCCGGAACAGATCCGCGCGGAAGTCGACGAGTTCGCGAAGAGCTACGAAGACCCGAAGGAAGTGGTCCGCTGGTATTATTCCAACCAGCAGCGCCTCGCCGAGATGGAAGCGTTCGTCGTTGAAAGCAACGTCGTCGACTTCGTGCTGGGCAAGGCAAAGGTGACGGACAAGGAAGTGAGCTTCGAGGCACTCGCGAGCGCATCGGCGCAAGCGTAAGTGTCGCTCTAGCGGCGTGCCGGCTGTCGGAGCGACGGCCCGCACGCCGTTTTTACGTCAAGCGCACGGTTGCCATTAATATGGCGATTGAGCGGGCGGCTTCCCTCCGTTCAATTTTCCATTCGAACAAGGTTCATTGAATGATCACTCGCGCTGAATTGCTGGACATGCTTGCTTCGAACGCGCCGCAGGGTTTCGAGGCGCAAGCGCTGGGGCTGGTGCCGATCGTCGTCGAAACGAGCGGCCGCGGCGAGCGTTCGTACGATATCTATTCGCGTCTCCTGAAGGAGCGCCTGGTGTTCATGGTCGGCGAAGTGAACGACCAGACCGCCAACCTCGTGGTCGCGCAATTGCTGTTCCTCGAGAGCGAGAATCCCGACAAGGACATCAGCCTCTACATCAACAGCCCGGGCGGCTCGGTATCGGCCGGCATGGCGATCTACGACACGATGCAGTTCATCAAGCCGGACGTTTCGACCCTCTGCATGGGCCTCGCGGCCAGCATGGGCGCGTTCCTGCTCGCGTCGGGCGCGAAGGGCAAGCGCTTCGCGCTGCCGAACTCGCGCGTGATGATTCACCAGCCGCTCGGCGGCGCACGCGGCCAGGCGTCCGACATCGAGATCCAGGCACGCGAAATCCTCTATCTGAAGGAACGGCTGAACAACCTGCTCGCGCAGCACACGGGCCAGGACGTCGAGCGCATCGCGCGCGACACCGACCGTGATAACTTCATGTCGAGCGAGGACGCGAAGGCGTACGGGCTGATCGATCAGGTGCTGCTGAAGCGCCCGTGAGCTTAAGTGGGGTGCCGCCCCGATTCGCGCGGCGCCCCAGCAACGTCCCGAGTGCCTTGAGCATCTGCGGCAAGCGCATCCAGCCGGCTCCGGTCGCGCCCTAGGCGCGGCGTTCGGAGCATTCGGCGTATCATGTCATCTACCTGTCCGGAGGCTCTACATTCATGGCGGACAAAAAAGGTTCGAACAGCGAGAAGCTGTTGTATTGCTCGTTTTGCGGGAAGAGCCAGCATGAGGTGAAGAAACTCATTGCGGGCCCGTCGGTATTCATCTGCGATGAGTGCATCGACCTCTGCAACGAGATCATTCGCGACGAGGCGGCTGCCGCCGGCGTCGAGGCCAGCCTGTCCCGGTCGGATCTGCCGAGCCCGCAGGAAATTCGCGACATCCTCGATCAGTACGTGATCGGCCAGGAACGCGCGAAGAAAATCCTCGCGGTGGCCGTGTACAACCACTACAAGCGCCTGAAGCATCTCGACAAGAAGGACGACGTCGAGCTGTCGAAGAGCAACATCCTGCTGATCGGCCCGACGGGCTCCGGCAAGACGCTGCTCGCGCAGACGCTCGCGCGGTTGCTGAACGTGCCGTTCGTGATCGCCGATGCGACGACGCTGACCGAAGCCGGCTACGTCGGCGAGGACGTCGAGAACATCATCCAGAAGCTGTTGCAGAACTGCAACTACGAGGTCGACAAGGCCCAGCGCGGGATCGTCTACATCGACGAAATCGACAAGATCAGCCGCAAGTCGGACAACCCGTCGATCACGCGCGACGTGTCGGGCGAGGGCGTCCAGCAGGCCCTGCTGAAGCTCGTTGAAGGCACGATGGCGTCGGTGCCGCCGCAGGGCGGCCGCAAGCACCCGAACCAGGATTTCATCCAGGTCGACACGACCAACATCCTGTTCATCTGCGGCGGCGCGTTCGACGGTCTCGAGAAGGTGATCACCGATCGCACCGAAAAGACGGGCATCGGCTTCGGCGCGACGGTCAAGAGCAAGCAGGAACGCGACGCGGGCGAAGTGCTGCGCGAAACGGAACCGGAAGACCTGATCAAATTCGGTCTGATCCCCGAATTGATCGGCCGTCTGCCGGTGGTCGCGACGCTCGGCAAGCTCGATGAAGCCGCGCTGATGAAGATTCTTGTCGAGCCGAAGAACGCGCTCGTCAAGCAGTATCACAAGCTGTTCGCGATGGAGCGCGTCGAGCTGGAAATCCGGCCGGGCGCGCTGCAGGCAGTCGCCCGCAAGGCGATCCGCCGCAAGACCGGCGCGCGCGGTTTGCGTTCGATCATCGAACAGGCATTGCTCGACGTGATGTACGAGCTGCCGGCGATGAAAGGGGTCAGCAAGGTCATCATCGACGAGAACGTCATCGATGGCGACGGCAAACCCTTGCTGATCTATGAGGACACGCCGAAGGTGGCGGGTTCGAACTGACCGGCTTGCCGACGATGTTCTGCGAAAAAGGCCGTTCATGAGTCCGTGGGCGGCTTTTTTTCGTTTATCTTGTGGGTAACTCTGACTCGACACGCGGTGGTTACTTTCTTACCGAATATTTCCCGCACTTGAAGGCTTGCAATTCGTTGTGGCGGCCTCAATTACCGAACAATTGATTCCACTCATGGGGAAATGAAATGTCAGGCACCCAACTTCTCCCGCCGGAACGCATCACGCTCCCGCTGCTGCCGCTGCGGGACGTCGTCGTTTTCCCGCACATGGTCATTCCGCTCTTCGTGGGCCGGCCGAAATCGATCAAGGCCCTCGAAGCAGCGATGGAAGGCGGCAAGCACATCATGCTCGTCGCCCAGAAAACCGCGGCCAAGGACGAACCGACCGAAAAGGACATGTACGAGGTCGGTTGTATCGCCAACATCCTGCAGATGCTGAAGCTGCCGGACGGCACCGTGAAGGTGCTCGTCGAGGGCCTGCAGCGTGCGAAGGCGTTGTCGATCGAAGAGCAGGAGACGCAGTTCTCCTGCGAAGTGATGCCGCTCGAGCCCGATCACGCCGACAGCGCGGAAACGGAAGCGCTGCGCCGCGCGATCGTGTCGCAGTTCGACCAGTACGTGAAGCTGAACAAGAAGATCCCGCCGGAGATTCTCACGTCGCTGTCGGGCATCGATGAAGCCGGTCGCCTCGCGGACATGATCGCCGAGCGTCTGCCGCTGAAGCTCGACCAGAAGCAGCACATCCTCGAGATGTTCCCGGTCATCGAGCGCCTCGAGCACCTGCTCGCGCAGCTCGAAGCCGAGATCGACATCCTGCAGGTCGAAAAGCGCATTCGCGGGCGCGTGAAGCGCCAGATGGAAAAGAGCCAGCGCGAGTACTACCTGAACGAACAGGTCAAGGCGATCCAGAAGGAACTGGGCGAAGGCGAAGAGGGTGCGGATCTCGAGGAACTCGAGAAGCGCATCAACGCCGCGCGCATGCCGAAGGAAGCGAAGAAGAAGGCCGACGCCGAGCTCAAGAAGCTGAAGCTGATGTCGCCGATGTCGGCGGAAGCGACCGTCGTGCGCAACTACATCGACACGCTGATCGGCCTGCCGTGGCGCAAGAAGAGCAAGGTCAACAACGACCTGTCGAACGCCGAGCAGGTGCTCGACGAGGATCACTTCGGCCTCGAGAAGGTGAAGGAACGCATCCTCGAGTATCTCGCGGTGCAACAGCGCGTCGACAAGGTCAAGGCGCCGATCCTGTGCCTCGTCGGGCCCCCGGGCGTCGGCAAGACCTCGCTCGGCCAGTCGATCGCCCGTGCGACGAACCGCAAGTTCGTCCGGATGGCGCTCGGCGGCGTGCGTGACGAAGCCGAGATCCGCGGTCACCGCCGCACGTACATCGGCTCGATGCCGGGCAAGATCCTGCAAAGCCTCGCGAAGGTCGGCGTGCGCAATCCGCTCTTCCTGCTCGACGAAGTCGACAAGATGGGCATGGATTTCCGCGGCGATCCGTCGTCGGCGCTGCTCGAAGTGCTCGATCCGGAACAGAACCATACGTTCGCCGACCACTACATCGAGGTCGACTTCGACCTGTCGGACGTGATGTTCGTCGCGACGTCGAACTCGCTGAACATCCCGCCGCCGCTGCTCGACCGGATGGAAGTGATTCGTCTGTCGGGCTACACGGAAGACGAGAAGGTCAGCATCGCGCAGCGTTACCTGTTGCCGAAGCAGAAGAAGAACAACGGCCTGAAGGACGGCGAGATCGAGGTCGCCGAGCAGGCGATCCGCGACATCATCCGCTACTACACGCGCGAAGCCGGTGTGCGTTCGCTCGAGCGGGAAGTGTCGAAGATCTGCCGCAAGGTCGTGAAGATGCTGCTGCTGAAGAAGGCATCGGGCGCGATCAAGGTCGATGGCGAGAATCTCGATACGTTCCTCGGCGTGCGCAAGTACGACTTCGGCCTCGCGGCGAAGGAAAACCAGGTCGGTCAGGTGACGGGCCTCGCGTGGACGGAGGTCGGCGGCGACCTGCTGACGATCGAAGCCGCGGTGATGCCGGGCAAGGGCAACGTGATCCGCACGGGTTCGCTCGGCGACGTGATGAAGGAGTCGGTCGAGGCCGCACGTTCGGTCGTGCGCTCGCGTTCGCGCCGTCTGGGCATCAAGGACGAAGCGTTCGAGAAGCAGGACATCCACATCCACGTGCCGGAAGGCGCGACGCCGAAGGACGGTCCGTCCGCCGGCGGTGCGATGACGACCGCGCTGGTGTCGGTGCTGACGGGGATCCCCGTGCGTGCCGATGTCGCGATGACGGGCGAGATCACGCTGCGTGGCGAAGTGCTGCCGATCGGCGGGCTGAAGGAAAAGCTGCTGGCTGCGCATCGCGGCGGCATCAAGCTCGTGCTGATCCCGGAAGAGAACGTGAAGGATCTCGCGGACATTCCGGACAACGTGAAGAACGCGATCGAGATCGTGCCGGTCCGCTGGATCGACAAGGTGCTCGAGCTCGCGCTCGAACGTACGCCAACCCCGCTGCCGCCGGAAGAAGAGGCGAAGGCTGCGGCACCGGTCGGCGAGGCGGCGAAGGATGCCGGCTCGACGGAAGTCGTCAAGCACTGAGAACCTGAACGCCGTCGCTGACGGTTGTTCACGAAACCCGCGGCGTGTCCGCGGGTTTTTTTATGCGCGTCGGTGTCGTGTGTCGAGCAGCGCGTTAAAAATTTTTGCGCATGGGCTTGGCAAAATGATCGGGGATGAATTAAACTTGCGGGCTCGCTGGTTGTTGATGCCGAAACGCAGGTCGCAGCCAGAACGAATCGGAAACGGGTGCTTAGCTCAGCTGGTAGAGCGGCGCCCTTACAAGGCGTAGGTCGGGGGTTCGAACCCCTCAGCACCCACCAGTTTCCCGATTCAGCCAGACCAAGGAGCGGTAGTTCAGTCGGTTAGAATACCGGCCTGTCACGCCGGGGGTCGCGGGTTCGAGTCCCGTCCGCTCCGCCAGAAAATGAAAAAGCCCGCCTTGTGCGGGCTTTTTCATTTGTGTCGTCGGTTGCGCCCGTCCGTTGCGCACCTGCTTTTCTCCCGTGCCACCCTGTATGTTGTAATATCGGACGTTTTGTCCAATTTTCCCGTCACGCATGCTCGATTTCTTCCGTAATCACCAGCGCCTGATGATGGCGCTCCTGCTCCTAATCGTATTGCCGGGGCTGGGTTTCGTCGGGATCCAAGGTTTCCGCGGCTTCTTCGACGACAGCGCGAACGTCGCGGCGATCAACGGGCACAAGATCACGCGGGTCGAATTCGACGGCGCGTTCCGTCAGCAGATCGACCAGGCGCGCCAGGCGCTCGGCGGGCAGTTCGACATCAAGGTGTTCGACACGCCCGAACATCGCAAGCAAGTGCTCGACGGCCTGATCCAGCAACGCGTGCTGGCCGACGAGACGCAACGCCTGCACCTGACCGCATCCGACAACGCCGTGCGCGATGCGCTGATGAGCGACCCGATGATCGCGTCGCTGAAGAAGCCCGACGGTTCGATCGACGTCGCACGCTACGCGCAGCTGCTGTCGTTCCAGGGGATGACGCCCGAGCAGTACCAGGAACGTGTGCGCTACAGCCTCGCGCTGCAGCAGATTCCGGCGAGCATCGTCGCGAGCGCGTTCACGCCGAAGGGCCCGGCGCAACGCCTGTCGGAGCTGGCCGCGCAGCAGCGCGAAGTGCAGGCGCTCGTGTTGAAGACGAGCGACTACGCGGCGAAGGTGCAGCCGACCGACGCACAGCTCACCGCGTACTACGACGCGCACAAGCAGGGCTTCGCGACGCCGGAAACCGCGACGATCCAGTATCTCGTCTATTCGCCGGCAGCGGCCGCCGCGAGCGCGCAGCCGACCGAGGCGGACATCAAGAAGTTCTACGACGACAACCCGACTCACTTCCGCTCGGAAGCGCAGGTGCGCGTGAGCCACATCTTCATCGCCGCGGCGAGCGACGCAAGCGCGGCCGACAAGGCGGCCGCGAAGGCGAAGGCCGAGCAGCTGCTGGCCGACGTGAAGGCGCATCCGGACCAGTTCGCGCAGATCGCGCAAAAGAGCTCGCAGGATGCACCGTCGGCAGCGAAGGGCGGCGATCTCGGTTTCATCACGCGCGGCTCGACCGCGGGCGGCAAGGCGTTCGACGATGCCGCATTCGCGCTGAAGCAGGGCGACGTGAGCGGTATCGTGCAATCGGACCTCGGCTTCCACGTCCTGAAGGCGACGGAAGTGAAGCCGTCGGTGGTCAAGCCGTTCGCGGACGTGAAGGACCAGATCGCAGTCGACCTGAAGCAGCAGTACGCAGCGAAGGCGTTCTCGGACAACGCGGAAGGCTTCACGTCGACCGTGTATGAAAAGGCGAAGACGCTGCAGCCGGCCGCCGACAAGTACAAGCTGACGATCCAGACGGCCACCGTCACGCCGACGCCGAATCCGCAACTGCCGCCGACGAGCCCGCTGAACAATCCGAAGCTCCTCACCGCCGTGTTCGCGAACGACTCGGTGAAGAACCAGAACAACACGCAGGCGATCGACGTGGGCAACAACACGCTGATCTCGGCGCGCGTGACCGACTACAAGCCGGCTGCCGTGCCGGCGCTCGACACGATCAAGGACGCGGTGCGTCAGAAGGTCGTCGCCGAGCAGGCAGCGGAACTCGCGAAGAAGGACGGCGCGGCGAAGCTGGCCGAACTGCAGAAATCGAAGTCGGCGGATGGCTTCGCGGCCGCGCAGAAGGTGTCGCGCACGCAGTCGCAGGGCCTGACGCCGGCGGCGCTGAGCGCCGTCTACAAGGTCGATGCGAAGACGCTGCCGGCGTATGTCGGTGTCGATCTCGGTGCGGACGGCTACGCGATCTATCGCGTGAACGGGGTGATCGCGGGTACGGCCGTCGATCCGCAGCAGCTCGCGGCCGCGCAGCAGCAGATGGCGCAGGTTGAATCGCAAAGCGAAGGCGAAGCGTATCTCGCCGCGCTGCGCGACCGCTCGAAGGTGAAGCTGTACGGCACCACGCAGAGCCAGTCGCAGGACGGCGGCAACTAAGCGGTAGCCAAGCGACAACCAGGCGAAGCGCCGTTCACGGTTGCGCACGCAGCAACAAAAAGCCCCGCTCGAAGCGGGGCTTTTTGCTTTCCGGCGGTGGCGAGTCGTGAGGTCAGCCGCGCGGCTTGCCGAGCAGCGGCTTCAGCGCCGGCCAGACGTTGTCGAGCAGGATGCCCTGTGCCTGCTGCGCGGGATGCATCTGGTCCGACTGGAACATCTCCGGCTTGTTCTCGATGCCGGCCAGCAGGAACGGCACGAGCGGTACGCCCAGTTCCTTCGACAGCCGCGTATAGACCGCATGGAATTTCTGCGTGTAGTCGGGTCCGTAGTTGGGCGGCACGTACATGCCGACCAGCACGACCTTCGCGTGTGCCTGCCGCGCATCGGCGATGATGCCGCGCAGGTTCTGCTCGGTCGTGGCGAGCGGCACGCCGCGCAGCGCATCGTTCGAGCCGAGCTCGACGACGACGATCGATGGCTTGAGCCGTTGCAGCACCGCGGGCAGTCGCGCGCGGCCGCCGCTCGTGGTGTCGCCGCTGACGCTTGCGTTCGCGACGCTATAATCGATTCGCTCGGTCGCGAGCCGTTGCCGCAGCAGCGCAACCCAGCCGGTGTCGCGCGGCAACCCGTATTCGGCCGACAGGCTGTCGCCGAGCACGACGAGCGCGGGCTGGCCCGATGTCGGGGTCGCCGCCGTCGCGGCGCGGGCGGGCATGGTTGTTGCGGCCAGGGTGCCCAGCAGCGCGGCGAGCGCCGCGCGCCTTTTCCAGCGGAATGTCGTGTCCATGTTCAAGATTACCGATCCGATCATTGAAGTCCATGACGTATGCAAGCGGGTTGCCGATGCAACGG
The DNA here is from genome assembly GCF_003853645.1 of Burkholderia sp. Bp9143. Taxonomy (GTDB): domain Bacteria; phylum Pseudomonadota; class Gammaproteobacteria; order Burkholderiales; family Burkholderiaceae; genus Burkholderia. The sequence continues at coordinate 133,307 of NZ_QTPO01000012.1, forward strand.
GCGAGCTGACGATCCTCGACGGCATCACGCTCGCCGTGCGGCCCGGCAGCAGCCTCGCGATCGTCGGCGCATCGGGGTCGGGCAAATCGACACTGCTCGGCCTGCTTGCGGGGTTGGACAGTGCAACGAGCGGCACGGTTCGCCTGCTCGGCCGCGCGCTCGACCAGCTCGACGAGGACGAGCGCGCCGCGCTGCGCAACGGCGCAGTCGGGTTCGTCTTCCAGTCGTTCCAGTTGATGCCGCACCTGACGGCACTCGAGAACGTGATGCTGCCGCTCGAACTGCAAGGCGGCATCAGTGCGCGCGACGCGGCCGATCGTGCCCGCGCACTGCTCGTGCAGGTCGGTCTCGCCGAGCGCACCGCGCATTATCCGAAGCTGCTGTCGGGTGGTGAGCAGCAGCGTGTCGCGCTTGCGCGCGCGTTCGTCACGCATCCGGCGATCCTGTTCGCCGACGAACCGACCGGCAGCCTCGATGCGGCCACGGGCCACGCGGTCATCGACCTGATGTTCGAGCTCAACCGCACGCACGGCGCGACGCTCGTGCTCGTCACGCACGATGCCGAACTCGCGCGGCGTTGCGCGACGACGGTCACCATCGACGCCGGACGCATCGTCGCACCGCACGCGGTGTAGCGCGACACTGAATTCTTGCCGGCCGCACAGGGTGGATCGCCCCGGGCGGCCGGCACGCGTTCGATGCTGTCGCGTCAGCGCTTGAGCGCCGCACGCGCGCGCTCGATCAGCGCGGTCGTCGACGAATCGTGCTTCGCGGGATCGACCGACTCGGCCGACAGGTCGGCTTCGACGACCTTGCCGAGAATCTTGCCGAGCTCGACACCCCACTGGTCGAACGGATTGATGTCCCACACCGTCGCCTGCACCAGTACCTTGTGCTCGTAGAGCGCGATCAGCGCGCCGAGCGTGCGCGGCGTCAGCGCATCCACCAGCAGCGTCGTCGTCGGGCGGTTGCCCGGGAACGTCAGGTGCGGCGCGAGCGCTTCCTTGCCGGGGCCGGCGACCTTGCGCGCTTCGTCGAGCGTGCGGCCGAGCATCAGCGCTTCACTCTGTGCGAAGCAGTTCGCGAGCAGCTTCGGATGATGGCTCGCGAGCGGATGCTCGGGCGTCAGCACCGCGATGAAGTCGATCGGCACGATCGTCGGGCCCTGGTGCAGCATCTGGAAAAACGCGTGCTGGCCGTTGGTGCCCGGCTCGCCCCACGTGACGGCTGACGTCGGGTAGTCGACGAACGTGCCGTCCAGGCGCGCGGACTTGCCGTTGCTTTCCATCTCGAGCTGCTGCAGGTACGACGGCAGGTAGTGCAGCGCTTCCGAATACGGCGCGACGAGATAGCTTTGCGAGCCGAAGAAGTTGCGGTACCAGATGCCGATCAGGCCGAGCAGCACCGGCAGGTTGCGCTCGAGCGGCGCTTCACGGAAATGGCGGTCCATGTCGTTCGCGCCGGCGAGCAATTCGTCGAACTGCTCGGGTCCGATCGCGAGCATGATCGACAGGCCGACCGCCGACCATAGCGAATAGCGGCCGCCGACCCAGTCCCACATTTCGAACACGTTGTCCGCGGCGATGCCGAACTTCACGACTTCGGCCGGGTTGGCCGACACGCCGACGAAGTGCTTCGCGAGCGCGTCCTCGGGGCAGCCGCGCGCGACGAACCAGTCGCGCAGCGAGCGTGCGTTCGTCATCGTCTCGAGCGTAGTGAAGGTCTTCGACACGACGATCGCGAGCGTTTCTTCCGGGTCGACCTGTTCGAGCACGCGCGCGAGATCGGCGCCGTCGACGTTCGACACGAAGTGGGTCGAGATGTCAGGCGTCGCGACATGGTGCAGCGCGTGCGTGACCATCTTCGGTCCGAGATCCGAGCCGCCGATGCCGATGTTGATCACATGGCGGATGCGCTTGCCGGTGTAGCCGGTCCACGCGCCGCTGCGCACGGCGCGCGCGAAGGTCGCCATCTTCGCGCGCTCGGCGCTGACCTGCGCATGGAACGGTGCGTGCGGGTCGGTCGCGCGCAATGCGGTGTGCAGCGCGGCACGGCCTTCGGTCGGGTTGACGATCTCGCCGGCGAACATCGCGTCGCGGCGCGCCTCGACGCGCGCTTCGCGGGCCAGCTGCACGAGCAGGCGCAGCGTGTCGTCGTTGATGCGGTTCTTCGAGAAGTCGGCCGCGAGGCCGCCGCCAGGGACCGTGAAGCGTTCGGCACGGGTCGGCGCGCGGTCGTTTTCCGGCGCGAACCAGTCGCGCAGCCGCGCATGGCGGATCTGTTCGAAGTGGGATTGAAGGGCAGTCCAGGCGGGGAGCGAATTCAGCGTCATGGCGGCTCGAGTGAAGCGTGAATCGGGAGGAATGCCGCGCCGGCGCATCGGGATCGGAAGGCCGGCGGACGAGCGGGCCCGCCGTGCGGCGGGGCACTCAGTATAGCGGCGTTACATGTCGGCGCGCGGCGACGGGTAAAAAAGGCGATTGATCAGCGTGCGCACCATCGGCGCCAGTTCGCCAGCGGTGAGGCCGGCCGGTCCCGTGCCGTGCGCGGTCAGCGTATCGGCCGCGAGGCCGTGCAGGTACACGCCCGCAAGCGCGGCTTCGTACGGTGCGACGCGCTGCGCGAGCAACGCGCCGATCAGTCCGCCGAGCACGTCGCCGGTGCCGCCGGTGGCGAGCGCCGCATTGCCGGTCGGGTTGATCGTCAGGCGGCCGTCGGGCGCCGCAATCACCGTGCCCGAACCCTTCAGCACGACGACGCTCGCGTAGCGCGCGGCCAGCGCCTGTGCCGCGGCCAGCCGATCGTGCTGCACCGTCGCGGTATCGCTGCCGAGTAGCCGCGCTGCCTCGAGCGGATGCGGCGTCAGTACGCACGCATGGCCGCGTGCGCCGCGGGCGGCAACGGCGGCCGCGAGGTCGGCGTGCGTCGCGACGAGGTTCAGCGCGTCGGCGTCGAGCAGCGTCATGGTGTCGTGCGCGAGCACGTCGCGCACGAGGGTGGCCGCGGTCTCGCGCGCGCCGAGGCCGCAGCCTGCCGCGATCGCGGACATCGCATCGAGGTCGAGACTGTCCGCGGGGTGCAGCATCAGTTCGGGAAAGGGCGGGTCGTACGGCGGCGCGCCGGCGCCAAGCAAGCCGACATGCACCTTGCCGGCGCCCGCGAACAGCGCGGCACGCGCGGCGAGGATCGGCGCGCCGCACATGCCGGTATCGCCGCCGAGCACCGCCAGGCTGCCGAACGTGCCCTTGTGCGACGCGAATGCGCGGGCGGGCAACGCGTCGGCGAATCGTGCCGGCGCATTCAGCACGACGGCCGGCGCGGCGGGCGGTGCGACGTCGAGCGACGCGATGTCGATCGCGCCGGCGAGGTCGCGGCCGTCGCCGGTGTAAAGGCCCGGCTTCGCGCCGATGAAGGTGAGCGTGTGCGTCGCGGCGACGGCGACACCCGCGCCGACGATCCGGCCCGTGTCGCTGTCCAGTCCGCTCGGCACGTCGAGCGCGAGCACGCGGCCGCCGCTTCGGGCATGCGCGGCGATGCGCGCGGCCTGGGCGGCGAATGGGCCGTCGAGTGCGCGACCGAGGCCGATGCCGAATAGTCCGTCGACGACCCACGCGTAATCGTCGAGCGACGCGGGCGGTTCGGTCGACAGCGGCACGCCGGCCGCGCGCGCGAGGCCGAGCGCCCATCGTGCGTCGTCCGGCTTGACCGGCACGGGCATCCAGGCCTGCGTCGCGACGCCGAGCTGCTGCAGCTCGGCGGCGGCCACCAGCGCATCGCCGCCGTTGTTGCCGGGGCCGACGGCGAACCAGACCGGGCGATCGTCGCCGGCGACCCGTTCGGACAGCCAGCGCGCGGCGGCGGCGCCCGCGCGGCCCATCAGCGTGTGCGGCGGCAGTTCGGCGGTCGCGGCGGCCTCGGCCGCGCGCAGGTCGGCGACGCGCAGCAGCGCGAGCGGGGCGGAGTCGGGAAGCGGGCGGGTATTCGTCATCGCGGGGTCATGGCGGCGCAAGGGAGCCGCCCCGGGACGAGCCCGCGGCGGTCAGGTCGTGAAGCGCGCGGCGCTCAGCGCGGCGAGCGTGTCGGCGGGCCACTGCTGCGTGTCGCCGGCCAGATAGTCTGTCACCACTTTAGCAGACCCGCACGCGAGGCCCCAACCGGCCGGACCGTGACCGACATTGACGAACACGCGCGGATGCGGGGTCGGACCGACGACCGGCAGGCCGTCCGGCGACAGCAGTTGCGAGCCTTGCCACGACAGCGCGGCGGAAATCTTCGCGGCACCCGGCACCCAGTCGTGCACGGCCTGGCCGAGCAGCGCGAGAGCGGCCTCGGACAGCGGCTCGGGGAGGGGCTTCGCGGTGTCGGCGAGGCTCTGCAGCACGGCGCCGCCACCGATGCGCAGCCGCTGGTGGGTGCGCGTGATCGAGATCCGCTTGATCGAATCGACGACGCTCAGGTGCGGCGCATGTTCTTCGTACGCGACCGGGGCGGTCAGCGTATGTGCGCGAACCGGATGCAGCGGCAGCCGCCAGCCGAGCCGCTCGAGCAGCGGCAGGCTGCCGGCGCCGGCGGCGACCACGATCGCGTCGGCCGAAATCACGTCGACCTCGTGCGCTTTCGTCGCGCGCCGACCGCCGGCCGGCGGCGCGAGCTCGACCGCGGCGCGGCCGGTGTCGACGCGGATCGCGGCCACGTCCGCGCCGAAGCGGAACTGCACGCCGTGCTCGTCGAGCGTCTGCTTGACCAGTTTCGCGAACAGCGGGCAGTTTCCGGTGCGCTCGCTCTCGAGCAGCACGCCGCCGGCGAAACCGGGCTCGGCCGGCACCGACGGCTCGAGTGCCGCGCATTCGTCGGCCGTGAGCACCCGGTACGGCTGGTCAAGCGTGCGCAGCAGGTCGAGCGCCGGCTGCAGCGCTTCCCAGTCGCGCGGGTCGCGCACGACGTGCAGGATCCCGGGTTTCTGCTCGAATTCGAGCTGGAAGCGCGCCTCGATGTCGGCGATCGACTCGCGCGACGCGTCGATCAACGGGCGCAGCCGCGCATACTGCGTGGCGAACGCGTCGGGCTCGCGCAGCGCGGCGAGCTGCTTGACGAAGCGGCGCACGCCGCCGTTGAAGCCCGGCTTGTAGACGATGCCGGTGTCGCGCGGCTGGCGCTGGCGCATGAAGGTCGGGCCGAACCAGACGTCGAGCGGGCTCGGCAGCAGCGTGCCGCCGTCGCCGTAGGTCGCGCCCTGCGCGACGGTCGCGTGGCGTTCGACCACGCACACGCGATGGCCGGCCGCGCGCAGCTGGTAGGCGGTGGCGACGCCGCTGATTCCGCCGCCGATGACGATGACATCCATGGATTGCTTCGATGACGGGCGGCGTGCATGCCGCCCGGTGAGAATTCGCTGACGGGCCCCCGGCCCGGTGAACCGGGAATGATAGCGCCAAAATCGCGCAAACCGGCGTCACGCGATCCCATCCGATTCCGCCGCGGTGCAGTCACCGGCCGCCGCGGCCGCGCGCACCGGTCCGGCGGGCGGTTGTGCGCGGCGGATGCCGGTGCACTGTCGCGGTGCGTGACGGGTGCGGATCAGCCGGTCTGGGACGACCGACTTCCGGGTATAATTACGGCCTTCCTTTCGCCCCACGTCGCCACCTCGCGCGACTCATCGACGTCAGTCCAGCCCATGGCTCACTTCTCGTGTTTTCCCGGCGCTTCGGCCCTCTCCGATTTCCGTCAAACCCGTCTGCTCGACACGCTCAGGCAAATCGACGCCAACATCGTCGCGGTGCGCGGCCAGTTCCTGCACTTCGTCAATGCGGCCGAGCCGCTGTCGGCGGACGACAGCGCACGCATCGACGCGCTGATGCACTACGGTGCGCCGTTCGAGCCGGCGGCCGAAAAGGGGACGGCCGAGACCTTCGTCGTGCTGCCGCGCTTCGGCACGGTTTCGCCGTGGGCGAGCAAGGCAACCGACATCGCGCAGCACTGCGGCCTCACGCAGGTGCGCCGCATCGAGCGCGGCGTCGAATTCACGGTCACGCTGAAGTCGGGCCTGCTCGGCGGCAAGAAGGCGCTGTCCGACGACGCACGCGCCGCGGTGGCAGCCGCGCTGCATGACCGGATGACCGAAAGCGTGGTCGCCGCGCGCGACGACGCGAAGCACCTGTTCGACGAGCTGCCGGCCAAGCCGCTCGCGACCGTCGACGTGCTGGGCGTCGGCCGCGCCGCGCTCGAGCGCGCGAACGTCGAGCTGGGCCTCGCGCTCGCCGACGACGAGATCGACTACCTGGTCGACGCGTTCCGCAAGCTCGAACGCAACCCGACCGACGTCGAACTGATGATGTTCGCGCAGGCGAACAGCGAGCACTGCCGCCACAAGATCTTCAACGCGCAGTGGACGATCGACGGCGAAGCGCAGGACATGTCGCTGTTCGCGATGATCCGCAACACTGAGAAGCTGAGCCCGCAAGGCACGATCGTCGCGTATTCGGACAACTCGTCGATCATGGTCGGCGCCGAAGCCGAGCGCTGGTTCCCGCGCAACGCGGGCGCGGCCGGCGAGCCGGGCGAACGCTATGGTCGCCACACCGAGCTCACGCACACGCTGATGAAGGTCGAGACGCACAACCACCCGACGGCGATCTCGCCGTTCCCGGGCGCGGCGACCGGCGCGGGCGGCGAGATCCGCGACGAAGGTGCGACGGGCCGCGGTGCGCGTCCGAAGGCCGGCCTGACCGGCTTCACGGTGTCGAACCTCGACCTGCCGGATGCACGCCAGTCGTGGGAAAACGCACGTGACGCGGCGCAGCCGGTCGGCGAGCGCAACCCGAACGATGCGCACGGCCCGTACGGCCGTCCGGACCGCATCGCGTCGCCGCTGCAGATCATGATCGACGGCCCGCTCGGCGGCGCCGCGTTCAACAACGAATTCGGCCGTCCGAACCTCGGCGGCTACTTCCGCGTGTACGAGCAGAACGTCGACGGCCAGGTGCGCGGCTATCACAAGCCGATCATGATCGCGGGCGGCCTCGGCAACATCGCGGATCAACACACGCACAAGCACGACGTGCCGGCCGGCTCCCTGCTGATCCAGATCGGCGGCCCCGGCATGCGGATCGGCATGGGCGGCGGCGCGGCGAGCTCGATGGCGACCGGCGCGAACACGGCCGAACTCGATTTCGACTCGGTGCAGCGCGGCAACCCGGAAATCGAGCGGCGCGCGCAGGAAGTGATCAACGGCTGCTGGCAGCTCGGCGCGGAAAACCCGATCCTGAGCATCCACGACGTCGGCGCGGGCGGCCTGTCGAACGCGTTCCCCGAAATCGTCGACGGCGCGGGCAAGGGCGCACGCTTCGAACTGCGCAAGGTCGCACTCGAGGAATCGGGCCTGTCGCCGCGTGAAATCTGGTCGAACGAGGCGCAGGAGCGCTACGTGCTGGCGATCGCGCCGGCCGACCTGCCGCGCTTCGAGGCGATCTGCGCACGCGAGCGCTGCCCGTTCGCGGTGGTCGGTGTCGCGACCGACGAACGCGAGCTGAAGCTCGTCGACGACGAAGCAACGGGCATCGAGGAATTCCCGGTCGACATGCCGATGGAAGTGCTGCTCGGCAAGCCGCCGCGCATGCACCGCGACGTCGCGCGCGTCGCGACCGAGCGCGCGCCGGTCGACGTGACGGGCATCGCGCTGTCGGAAGTCGCGGTCGAGGTGCTGAAGCACCCGACGGTCGGCAGCAAGTCGTTCCTGATCACGATCGGCGACCGTTCGGTCGGCGGCACGTCGGTGCGCGACCAGATGGTCGGCCCGTGGCAGGTGCCGGTGGCCGACTGCGCGGTGACCGCGCTCGACTATGCGGGCTTCAAGGGTGAGGCGATGACGATGGCCGAGCGCACGCCGCTCGCGGTGATCGACGCGCCGGCATCGGGCCGCATGGCTGTCGGCGAGGCGATCACGAACATCGCGAGCGCGCCGATCGCGGCGCTCGACAAGCTGAAGCTGTCGGCGAACTGGATGGCCGCGTGCGGCACGGCCGGCGAGGACGCCGCGCTGTTTGACACGGTCAAGGCGATCGGCATGGAGCTGTGCCCGGCGCTCGGGATCGGCATCCCGGTCGGCAAGGACTCGCTGTCGATGAAGACCAAGTGGGACGAGCAGGGCGTCGCGAAGGAAGTGGTGTCGCCGGTGTCGCTGATCATCTCCGCGTTCGCACCGGTCGAGGACGTGCGCCGTCACCTGACGCCGCAACTGCGCCGCATCGCCGACGCGGGCGACAGCGTGCTGATCGCGATCGATCTCGGCCGCGGCAAGAACCGGATGGGCGGCAGCATTTTCGCGCAGGTCACGCAGCAGGTCGGTGACGCGACGCCGGACGTCGACGATCCGGAAGACCTGAAGGGCTTCTTCAACGCGATCCAGTCGCTCAATGCGCAAGACAAGCTGCTCGCGTACCACGACCGCTCGGACGGCGGCCTGTGGGCGACGGTGTGCGAAATGGCGTTCGCGGGTCACGCGGGCGTGTCGCTGAACGTCGACATGCTGACGCTCGACCCGAATCATGAATCGGACTATGGCGACGCGAAGGACTGGGCGAAGCAGACGAGCGGCCGTCGCGAGGATCGCACGCTGCGCGCGCTGTTCTCGGAAGAGCTCGGCGCCGTCGTGCAGGTGCGCGCGATCGATCGCGACGCGGTGCTCGGCGCGCTGCGCGAGTTCGGCCTGTCGGCGTGCTCGCACGTGATCGGCACGGTCAACGATCGCGACGTGATCGAGGTGTACCGCGACGCGAAGAAGGTGTTCGACGCGCCGCGCGCCGACCTCCATCGCGCATGGGGCGAAGTGAGCTGGCGCATCGCGCGCCTGCGCGACAACCCCGCTTGCGCGGACGCCGAATACGACGCGCTGCTCGACGCGGCCGATCCGGGCATCTCGCCGGTGCTGACCTTCGATCCGGCCGACGACATCGCGGCGCCGTTCATCGCGACGGGCGCGCGCCCGCGCGTCGCGATCCTGCGCGAGCAGGGCGTGAACTCGCACCTCGAAACGGCGTATGCGTTCGACCGCGCGGGCTTCGACGCGCACGACGTGCACATGAGCGACCTGCTGGCCGGCCGCGCGACGCTCGCCGATTTCGCGGGCGCGGTGGCATGCGGAGGCTTCTCGTACGGCGACGTGCTGGGTGCCGGCGAAGGCTGGGCCAAGACGATCCGCTTCAACGCGAACCTCGCCGACATGTTCTCGGCCTTCTTCGCGCGCCCGGACACGTTCGCGCTCGGCATCTGCAACGGTTGCCAGATGCTGTCGAGCCTTGCGTCGATGATCCCGGGTGCGGAAGCGTGGCCGAAGTTCACGCGCAACAAGTCCGAGCAGTTCGAGGCGCGCTTCTCGTTCGTCGAAGTGGAGAAGTCGCCGTCGATCTTCTTCGCGGGGATGGAAGGCTCGCGGATTCCGGTGGCGGTCGCGCACGGCGAAGGCTATGCGGATTTCTCGCAGCAGGGCGACATCGATCGCGTCGCGGTTGCGATGCGCTACGTCGACCACCGCGGCGAAGCGACCGAGCGTTATCCGCTGAACCCGAACGGGTCGCCGGCCGGCATCACGTCGGTCACGACGGCCGACGGCCGCTTCTCGGTGTTGATGCCGCACATGGAGCGCGTGCACCGCACGGTCACGATGAGCTGGCATCCGGAAGGCTGGGGCGAAGCGAGCCCGTGGATGCGCGTGTTCCGTAACGCACGCCGCTGGATCGGCTGATGCTCGATCCGCACGCACCGGTCGAGATCGTCACGCTGCGCGACGAACGCGCGCGCGACGTCGATGCGATCGGTCGCGTGATCGCGGCTGCGTTCGCGGACGAGCCGCAGCACGGGCAGTTCGAACGGCGGATCGTCGACGCGCTGCGTGCGGAGGGTGCGCTCAGCGTGTCGCTCGTCGCGGAGCGCGACGAGCGCGTGATCGGTCACGTCGCGTTCTCGCCGGTCTCGATTGGCGGCGAGCCGGCCGGCAGCCACGCGTGGTACGGGCTCGCGCCGCTCGCGGTGCTGCCCGAATGCCGGTGCCAGAGCATCGGTGCGGGGCTCGTGCGCACGGGGCTCGATGCGTTGCGCCGGCTCGGTGCGCGCGGCTGTGTCGTGCTCGGCGATCCCGCGTACTACGCGCGTTTCGGCTTTGTGCCGTCCCGCGATCTCGTGTTCGCGGATGCGCCGCCCGAGTATTTTCTCGCGCTGCCGTTCGACCAAGCCGCGCCGCGGCCGTCGGGTGAGGTCCGCTACCACGATGCGTTCCATCCGGCATAGCGGGTTGCTGCGCCGCCCGTACGAGCTCCCGCAGACCTGAAAAGCCGCCTTGAAGCGGCTTTTTCTTTGTGCGCTCGCCGCGTGAACCGGCTGACCGCCAGCATGCGTGAAAAAGAAAAAAGGCCGCTCTGGGAGCGGCCTTTGCGTGGGCGATCGTCGCCGACGTTACTGGATCTTCGCCTGCTGGCGCAGGCCTTCCTCGAACGCCTGCAGCTTCTGCTGCACGAGCTGTTGCGCGATCTGCGCCTTCACCTGGTCGAACGGCGGCGGGGCGATGTCGCGGATGTCGTCGACACGGATGATATGCCAGCCGAACTGCGTCTTCACCGGCGCGTCGGTCATCTGGCCTTTCTGCAGCTTCTGCGCGGCGGCTGCGAATTCCGGCACGTACGCCTTCGGGTCGGACCAGTCGAGGTCGCCGCCGTTCTTGCCCGAGCCCGGATCCTTCGAGTACTGCTTCGCCAGATCCTCGAACTTCGCGCCGCCCTTGATCTTCGAGATCAGGTCCTTCGCCTGCTGTTCGCTGTCGACGAGGATGTGGTGCAGGTGATACTCGCGGTTGCCGCCGGCACCCTTCACGAGATCGTCGTAGCGCGCCTTCACTTCCGCGTCGGTCGGCTGGTTCTTCTTCAGGAAGCTCTCGATCATCGAGCGCAGCACGACCGTCTGCTGCGCGACGGCGACCTGCGCCTTCACGTCCGGGCGGTTCGGGATGCCTTCGCGGATCGCTTCCTGCATCAGGATTTCGCGGTTCACGAGTTCCTGGCGCACGGCTTGCTGCAGTTGCGGGCTGTCGGTCTGGCCTTGCTGGACGAGCTGCGCGACCATCGCATCGGCGCGCGACTTCGGAATCGGCGTGCCGTTGACGACGGCGATGTTCTGGGCGAATGCCGGTGCCGCTGCAAAGGCAGCCGCCGCGACCCACAGGCGGGGGGATTTCAGGATCATCGGGAATTCCTGTTGAGACTAGATTGAAGATTCGTTGAATTCTTCGGGCGTGTAAGCCACGATCGCGAGCGCGTGAATGCCGCGCTGCATCGCATCAGCGAGCGCATCATACACCAGCCGGTGCCGTGCGACGCGCGGCTTGCCCGCGAAGGCGGCCGACACGATCGTCACCGTGTAATGGCCGCCGGCGGCCGCGCCGGCGTGGCCCGCGTGCTGCGCGCTGTCGTCGCGCACCGCGAGCGACAGCGGCGCGAGCGATGCGGTCAGGCGCGCTTCGATCAGCGCGATGCGTTCGTCGGGCGAGGCGTCGAGAAAGGTGTCGGTCATGTCATTCGTCCTTCAGGTACTTCGTGAGCCACAGGCTCTGCAGGATGATGAACACGACCATCGCGCCCGTCGTGCCGAACAGCTTGAAGTTCACCCATTGCGATTCGGTGTAGTTGTGCACCACGTACAGGTTCGCGACGCCGAGCACCGCGAAGAACAGTGCCCACGCGACGTTCAGCTTGTCCCACACGGGGTGCGGCAGCGTGAGCTGCTTGCCCATCATCTTCTCGATCAGGTTGTTGCCGAATACATAGCGCGCGGCAAACAGCCCGATCGCAAACAGCCAGTACAGCACAGTCGGTTTCCATTGAATGAATTTCTCGTCATGCAGGACGAGGGTGGCACCACCGAAGACGACGATCACGCCGAGACTGACCCACAGCATCGTGTCGACTTTCCGGTGCCGGAAGGCGACCCACGCGACCTGGGCCAGCGTCGCGACGATCGCGACGGCGGTGGCGGTGAAGATGCCCCAGACCTTGAAGGCGGCGAAAAACAGGATGATCGGAAACAGATCGAACAGGAATTTCATGGCGCTCGCAGCTGCGTGAAAGGCCGCATCGCGCGGCCTTTCACCGTTGTGGGGACCCGCCAGGCGCCACCGTCCGGGATCGGGGCAGCCGGGAAGGCTGTCCGACCGATCCGTCCGGTGCCGCTCATTCGTTTTCGGGTCGGGACTCGAAGTTTAACGCAGCCGAATTGATGCAGTACCGCAAACCGGTCTGGTCGCGCGGGCCGTCCTCGAACACGTGGCCGAGATGCGCGCCGCAATGGTTGCAGCGGACCTCGACGCGCACCATCCCGTGCGAGCGGTCGATCTTCTCGTCGATCACCTCGCCGTTCAGCGGCTTGAAGTAGCTGGGCCAGCCGCAGCCCGAATGGAATTTCGCGCCGGATTCGAACAGCGGCGTGCTGCAGACGACGCATGTGTAGATGCCGGCGTCCTCGGTGTCGGTGTATTCGCCGGTGAACGCGCGCTCGGTCGCCGCATGCTGCGTGACCTCGTACTGCATCGGCGTGAGCCGGCGGCGCAGTTCGGCGTCGTCCTTCTGGTAAGGGAAGGTTTTATCGTCGGAATCGTGTGACATGTGGGAGTTCTCCTGATCGGTCGGTCGGGTCGTGCGGTTCACGACGAGCAGCTCACTTCGAGCGACCCGGCCCAGTCGGGCGGCAATGCCGCATACGCTTCATGTTCCGGTTGTTCGTCGAACGGTCGGCGCAGCACCTGCGCGAGTCGCTCGACTTCGGAAAAATCCTTTTCCTTCGCACGCCGGATCGCGACTTCGGCCAGATGGTTGCGCAGCACGTATTTCGGGTTCGCGCGATTCATCGCGGCCGCGCGGGTCGCGTCGTCGCGCGTCTCCTCGGACAGTCGCGCGCGGTAGAGGTTCGCCCACGCGTCGAACGCGTCGCGATCGATGAACAGGTCGCGCACCGGCGCGTCGCGGCTCGCGTCGTGCTTCGATAGTTGCGCGAGCCGGCGGAACGTCAGCGTGAAGTCCGCATGGCTCGCGTGCATCGTTTCGAGCAGCTTGTTCGCGAGCTCGGCATCGCTCTCGCGTTCGAGCGCGAGGCCGAGCTTCGCGCGCATCGCGCGTTCGAGCGCGGGGCCGAAGCGTTCCGGAAACTTCGCGAGCACGGCCTGCGCGTCGTCGACCGCGCGCTCGGCGCGCGCATCGTCGTCGGCGATCCCGTGCTGCAGCCCGATCAGCGGCAGCAGCGCCTGTGCGAGGCAGTAGCAGTTCCAGTGCGCGATGCGCGGCTGCATCCGGTACGCGTAGCGGCCGCTCGTGTCCGAGTGGTTGCAGATGTGGTTCGCATCGAACGCGTCGACGAAGCCGAACGGGCCGTAGTCGATCGTCACGCCGAGGATCGACATGTTGTCGGTGTTCATCACGCCGTGGCAGAAGCCGACCGCCTGCCATTGCGCGACGAGGTCGGCCGTGCGCAGCGTCGCGGCTTCGAGCAGCGCGAGGTACGGATCGTCGGCGTCGCGGCATGCGGGATAGAAGCGATCGATCACGTGATCGGCGAGCTGGCGCAGCAGGTCCGGGCGATCGTTCGAGAAGAAGTGCTCGAAATGGCCGAAGCGCACGAAGCTCTCCGACACGCGCGTGACGACGGCCGACGTCTCGATCTCCTCGCGCACCACCGGCTGGTCGGAGCCGATCACCGTGAGCGCGCGGGTGGTCGGAATGCCGAGGTGATGCATGGCTTCCGAACACAGGAATTCGCGGATCGACGAACGCAGCACCGCACGGCCGTCGCCCATCCGCGAATACGGCGTGCGGCCGCCGCCCTTGATCTGCAGTTCGTAGCGCTGGCCGTCGGCGCTGGCGAGTTCGCCGATCGTCAGCGCGCGGCCGTCGCCGAGCTGGCCGGCCCACACGCCGAACTGGTGACCGGAATACACCGATGCGTACGGCATCGCGCTCGCGGGCCAATCGCGCGTCGGGTTGCCGGCGAACAGCTCGGCGAATCCGGGTCGCGCCGCGAGCGATGCCGGCAGGCCGAGCAGGTGCGCGACTTCATCGGAAAAGCCGACGACGTACGGCGCGGGCAGCGGCGCGGCCGGCAGCCGCGTATGAAACGCGTCGCCGAGCGCGACGAACGCGCCAACGGCTGGCGCGCCGAGCGTGGCGGCGAGGTCGGGGAGAGTGTCAGCCGTATCGGCTGCGCTTCGGGAAAACGACATGTTGAGCGCCTCTGGGTAAGCCGATATTGTAAGGCGGCGTCGCGCCGCCCGCATGGCGGCCCGCGCGTCTTGCGCCACGCCTGTCCGGGCCGTGGACGGGCCGCAAGCTGGCGCACCGCTTCGAGGCTGGTCACCGATTCGCTTCCTTCAGGGAGAACAAGACGATGGGCAAGCCGTTGCTGGGCCAGATGATGGACATGCCGTTGCTGGTGTCGTCGCTGATCGCGCACGCCGCGCGTTATGCGGGCGACACGGAGATCGTCTCGAGGCGCGTGGAAGGCGACCTGCATCGCTACACGTACCGCGACTGCGAGCAACGCGCGAAGCGCCTCGCGCAGGCGCTCGCGTGGCTCGGTGTCGAATCGGGCGACCGCGTCGGCACGCTGGCTTGGAACGGCTACCGGCATCTGGAGGCGTATTACGGGATCGGCGGGATGGGCGCCGTGTGCCATACGATCAACCCGCGCCTCTTCCCCGAGCAGATCGCGTACATCGTCAATCACGCGGAAGACCGCTACATCTTCTTCGACATCAATTTCGCGCCGCTCGTCGACGCGATCGCGCCGCAGTGTCCGCACGTGAAGGGCTGGATCGCGATGACCGACGCCGCGCACCTGCCGTCCGGCGCGACGCCGTACCTGAGCTACGAAACGCTCGTCGACGCCGAGGACGGCCGTTACGACTGGCCGCGCCTCGACGAACTGCAGGCATCGGGCCTGTGCTACACGTCGGGCACGACCGGCAATCCGAAGGGCGTGCTGTATTCGCATCGCTCGACGGTGCTGCACGCCTACGGCGCCGCGCTGCCCGACGCGATGAACCTGTCTGCGCTGGACGCGGTGCTGCCCGTCGTGCCGATGTTCCATGTGAACGCGTGGGGGCTGCCGTATGCGGTGCCGCTCACGGGCGGCAAGCTCGTGCTGCCCGGCAAGGACCTCGACGGCAAGTCGCTGTACGAACTGATGGAGGCCGAACGCGTGACGTTCTCCGCGGGCGTGCCGACCGTGTGGCTCGGGCTGCTGAACTACATGCGCGAGGCCGGCGTGCGCTTCTCGACGCTGAACCGCACGGTGATCGGCGGCTCCGCGTGCCCGCCCGCGATGCTGCGCACGTTCGAGGACGAATACGGCGTGCGCGTGATCCACGCGTGGGGGATGACCGAGTTGTCGCCGCTCGGCACGCTCGCGAAGCTGAACTGGGCGCAGTCGCAGCGGCCGCTCGACGCGCAGCGCCGGCTGCTGGAGAAGCAGGGGCGCGTGATCTGCGGCGTCGACATGCGGATCGTCGGCGACGACGGCCGCGAATTGCCGTGGGATGGCGTCGCGTTCGGCGAACTGCAGGTGCGCGGGCCCTGGGTGATCGATCACTACTTCAGGAGCGATACGTCGCCGCTGTCGGACGGCTGGTTCCCGACCGGCGACGTCGCGACGATCGACCCCGACGGCTTCCTGCAGATCACCGACCGCAGCAAGGACGTGATCAAGTCAGGCGGCGAGTGGATCAGCTCGATCGACATCGAGAACGTCGCGATCGCGCACCCGGGTGTCGCCGAGGCAGCCTGCATCGCGTGCGCGCACCCGAAATGGACCGAGCGACCGCTCCTCGTCGTGGTGCCGCGCGAGGGGGCGAACCTGACCCGCGACGCGCTGCTCGCGTTCTACGAAGGCAAGGTCGCGAAGTGGTGGGTGCCCGACGACGTCGTGTTCGTCGAATCGCTGCCGCACACCGCGACCGGCAAGCTGCAGAAGCTGAAGCTGCGCGAGACGTTCCGCGACTACGTGCTGCCGACGGCGGTCTGCGCGCCGTAAGCGGCGGCCGGTGATGGCCTGCCGCACGGTCGCCCGATCCGGCCCCCGGATCGGGAAAAAATCAAATTGAACGACCGTGCTTTTTCGTTGTATGCTGCCTCCGTTCGATCCGGACATGCGGCCGTTCGACCGCGGACAATGAAGCGCAGCCACCCCGGCGCGCGATGCATGGAGGCAGGCAGATGGCAGTGGATTACTCGACTCGCGACGGCGTGGCCGTCATCACGCTCAACAATCCGCCCGTCAATGGGCTCGGCCTGTCGACGCGCCAGGGCGTCATGGACGCGCTCGATCGCGCCGCGCAGGATCCGTCGGTCACGGCGATCGTGCTGACCGGCGCGGGCCGCGCGTTCTCGGGCGGCGCCGACATCACCGAATTCAATACCCCGAAGGCCTTGCAGGAACCGACGCTGCACACCGTGATCCGCGCGGTGGAGGCAAGCGCGAAGCCGGTCGTCGCGGCGCTGCACAGCGTCGTGATGGGCGGCGGCCTCGAGCTTGCGCTCGGCGCGCACTATCGCGTCGCGGCACCCGGTGCGCAGGTCGCGCTGCCCGAAGTGAAGCTCGGCCTGCTGCCGGGCGCGGGCGGCACGCAGCGCCTGCCGCGTGCGGTGGGCCTCGAAACCGCGCTGAACATGATCGTGTCGGGCGCGCCGGTGCCGTCGGAGCAGCTCGCGAAGAGCGGGCTGTTCGACGAGATGGCCGACGGCGACCTGCTCGACGCGGCCGTCGCGTTCGCGCGCAAGGTCGGCGCGCAGCAGGGGCCGCATCCGCGCGTGCGCGATCGCAAGATCGTCCACGAGAACGTCGCGGGCTTCATCCAGTTCGCGCGCAATTCCGCGCGGGCCGCCGCGCCGAATTTCCCCGCGCCGCACAAGTGCATCGACGCGATCGAGGCCGGCGTGCTGAATGGCTTCGACAAGGGCAGCGTCGCCGAGCGCGACGGCTTCGTCGCGCTGATGATGACGCCGGAAAGCCGCGCGCTGCGGCATGCGTTCTTCGGCGAGCGCGCGGCGAGCAAGATTCCCGACGTGCCGGCCGATACGCCGGTGCGCGAGATCCGTCGCGTCGGCGTGATCGGCGCAGGCACGATGGGCGGCGGGATCGCGATGAACTTCATCAACGCGGGCCTGCCCGTCACGCTGCTCGAGACGAAGCAGGATGCGCTCGACCGCGGTCTGGCCACGATCCGCAAGAACTACGACGCGCAGGTGAAGAAGGGCAAGCTCACGCAGCAGAAGCTCGACGCGCGCATGGCGCTGATCACGCCCACGCTTTCCTACGACGACCTGAAGGATGCGGACCTGATCGTCGAGGCCGTGTTCGAGGAGCTCGGCGTGAAGGAGCAGGTGTTCGGCCAGCTCGACGCCGTGGCGAAGCCCGGTGCGATCCTTGCATCGAACACGTCGACGCTCGACGTCGACAAGATTGCCGCGTTCACGAAGCGTCCGCAGGACGTGGTCGGCATGCACTTCTTCAGCCCCGCGAACGTGATGAAGCTGCTCGAGGTCGTGCGCGGCGCGCAGACCGCGAAGGACGTGCTCGCCACCGTGATGGCGGTGGCCAGGAAGATCCGCAAGACGGCGGTCGTGTCGGGCGTGTGCGACGGCTTCATCGGCAACCGGATGATCGAGCAGTACATCCGCCAGGCCCTCTTCATGCTCGAGGAAGGCGCGCTGCCCGCGCAGGTCGATCGCGCGATCGAGACGTTCGGTTTCGCGATGGGGCCGTTCCGGATGAGCGACCTCGCCGGCAACGACATCGGCTGGGCGATCCGCAAGCGCCGCTATGTCGAGAAGCCCGATCTGCAGTACTCGAAGATCGCCGACCGCCTGTGCGAGCAGGGCCGCTTCGGCCAGAAGACGGGCGGCGGCTGGTACGACTACGTGCCGGGCGAGCGCAAGGCGAAGCCGTCGGCGCTCGTCGACGAGATGGTCGTCGCGTATTCGAAGGAGCGCGGCGTCGAACGGCGCAAGATCGGCGACGACGAGATCGTCGAGCGGCTCGTGTTCGCGCTCGTCAACGAAGGCGCGAAGATCCTCGAGGAGAAGATCGCGTCGAAGGCGTCCGACATCGACATGGTCTATCTGACCGGTTACGGCTTCCCGCTGTGGCGGGGCGGCCCGATGCTGTATGCGGACATGGTCGGCCTCTACAACGTCGAGCGCGCGATCCGCCGCTATGCGGCCGCGCCGAACGGCGACGCGTGGCAGCTCGCGCCGTCGATCGTCGAACTGGCGAAGGCCGGGCGCGGGTTCAACGGCTGACAGCCCGCGTGACCGCACGACCGGGCTTGCAAGGAGAAACGCAATGAAACGCACTGACGACGTGTTGCTCGTGATCGACGTGCAGTACGACTTCATGCCGGGCGGCGCACTCGCGGTGCCGGACGGCGACGCGGTCGTGCCGGTGATCAACGCGCTCGCGCAACGCTTCGACCAGGTGGTGCTGACGCAGGACTGGCACCCGCGCGAACACGTGTCGTTCGCGGCGAACCACCCGGGGCGCGAGCCGTTCTCGACGCTCGCGCTGCCGTACGGCGAGCAGGTGCTGTGGCCCGTGCACTGCGTGCAGGACACGGAAGGCGCGGCGCTGCATCGCGACCTGGACATCCCGCATGCCAGGCTCGTGATCCGCAAGGGCGGCGACGCGCAGGTCGACAGCTATTCCGCGTTCGTCGAGGCCGACCGCACGACGCGCACGGGGCTCGCCGGCTATCTGCGCGAGCTCGGCGCGAAGCGCGTGTGGTGTTGCGGGCTCGCGACCGACTATTGCGTCGCGTGGTCCGCGCTCGATGCGCGTGCGGCAGGTTTCGAGGCCGCCGTGATCAACGATGCGTGCCGTGCGATCGACCTGAACGGGTCGCTCGCGCACGCATGGCAACAGATGCAGGCGGCGGGCGTCGCGCATGTGACGTCCGCGGGCGCGCGCCCGACGGCGTAGCGCATTCCCATCCGACATGAAGCAGGACCGAAGGAGACTCGCATGACCGAAGCCGTAATCGTATCGACCGCACGCACGCCGCTCGCGAAGTCGTGGCGCGGCGCATTCAACATGACGCACGGCGCGACGCTCGGCGGCCACGTGGTCGCGGCCGCGCTCGAACGCGCGAAGCTGGACCCCGCGCGCATCGAGGACGTGATCATGGGCTGCGCGAACCCGGAAGGCGCGACGGGTGCCAACATCGCGCGGCAGATTGCGCTGCGCGCCGGGCTGCCGGTGAGCGTGCCGGGGATGACGGTGAACCGTTTCTGCTCGTCAGGGCTGCAGACCATCGCGCTTGCCGCGCAGCGGATCATCGCGGGCGAGGGCGACGTGTATGTCGCCGGCGGCGTCGAATCGATCTCGTGCGTGCAGAACGAGATGAACCGGCACATGATCCAGGAAGGCTGGCTCGTCGAGCACAAGCCCGAGATCTACTGGAACATGCTGCAGACGGCGGAGAACGTCGCGAAGCGCTACGGGATCGCGAAGGAGCGTCAGGACGAGTACGGCGTGCGGTCGCAACTGCGCGCCGCGGCCGCGCAGGAGGCCGGGCGCTTCAACGACGAGATCGTGCCGATCACCGTGCGTGCCGGCATTGCCGACAAGGCGACCGGCCGGCTGTTCACGCAGGACGTGACGGTGTCGGCCGACGAAGGCATCCGGCCCGACACGACGCTCGAAGGCGTGTCGAAGATCCGTTCGGCCGTGCCGGGTGGCGTGATCACCGCCGGCAACGCGAGCCAGTTCTCGGACGGCGCGTCGGCGTGCGTGGTGATGAACGCGGATGTCGCACAGCGCGAAGGGCTGCAGCCGCTTGGCGTGTTCCGCGGTTTTGCGGTCGCCGGTTGCGAGCCGGACGAGATGGGCATCGGCCCGGTATTCGCGGTGCCGAAGCTGCTGAAGCAGGCGGGGCTGAAGGTCGACGACATCGGTCTGTGGGAACTGAACGAGGCATTCGCGGTACAGGTGCTGTACTGCCGCGACACGCTCGGGATTCCTGACGACCGCCTGAACGTGAACGGCGGCGCGATCGCTGTCGGCCATCCGTACGGCGTGTCGGGTGCGCGCCTGACGGGCCATGCGCTGATCGAAGGAAAGCGGCGCGGCGTGAAATACGTGGTCGTCACGATGTGCATCGGCGGCGGGCAGGGGGCCGCCGGGCTGTTCGAAATCATCTGACGTTAGATCGCGTGCCGCCGCGGCGTTCCGCGGCGAAAGCGGCGGCCGCGATTGCGAATCGGTGATATCCGGACCTGATTCATGAAGATTGTGAAGTAAAAGGTGCCGGTTCGGGGGTGCCGTTTCCCCTTACTTGTCAAACGAATTGCCGCACCTATACTTGCTCTGACATTTGCCTTTCGGCGGGATGGGCCAGCGTGTGCGTCGTACCAACGCACGTAACGCGCTTCCGGTAGCCGGCGAAGACGATGCACCGCGCGTTTCCGGCATCGTGGACGTTTGAACCACGCAGCAGACCGAAACGGGGATCAAATTGAGCACGACCTATGCAGCGGGGGAACCGCCTCGCGTCGTCAGCGCGGCCGCGCGGCTCTACGCGAAATGCCTGCTGGTCGGTTTTGCATTGCTGCCGGCCTATCTGATTGCCTATCTGTGGTTCTTCAGCGACCCGCACGTCGTGTTCGAGAGCCACGCATTCCATGAAATCGCGATCGCGGCCGCGACCCTCGAAGGCGCGTTCGTCACCTACGTGACGTGGGTGTGCTACCGGTCGTCCGGCGAGCCGCTGCTGCGCTGGCTGACGCTCGGCTTTCTCGGTTTCGCGATGATCTACGCGCTGCACGGTGTGTTTACCGGGATGGCGCACCACAACATCTGGCTGTTCCTGCTGTACGGGCCCGCCTCGCGCCTCGTGATGTCGATCCTGCTGCTGACGGGCCTGCTGTCGTATTCGCAGCCGCCCGATCGCATCGAGAAGCGGACGCGCGCGCGAACGTGGCTGCCGTGGGTCATGTTGTTCGTGATCGTCAACGTGGCGGTCGCGTACGTCGCGTATTCGCCGGTCGCCGGCGCGCTGGGTACGCGGCTGTCGATGGAAGGCGGCGCGCTGGTGTTTTCGCTGCTGAACGTCGGCGTGCTGCTCGCGCGGCGCATCCGGTCGCCGCTGATGGTGATCTACGGCATGTCGATCATGGCGTTCGCGCTGTCGTCGCTCGCGTTTATCCTCGGCAAGCCGTGGAATCACATGTGGTGGCTCGCGCATGCGATCTTCGCGGGTGGCTTCTTCCTGCTCAGCTACGGCGTCGTGCAGGCGCTGCAGACGACGCGCTCGTTCTCCGCGATCTACAGCCAGGAAGACCTGATGAGCCGGCTGTCGGAATCGATGGCGCGCACCGAGAGTGCGTTGCAGGAACTGCGGCGCACGAACCAGAAGCTCGAATACATGGCCGCGACCGATCCGATGACGGGCGCGTCCAACCGCCGCCAATTCATCGCGCAGGTCGAGCGCGAAATCGTGCGCGCGGAACGCGACGGCACGCCGTTTTGCCTGCTCGCGCTCGATCTCGACAACTTCAAGAACATCAACGACGCGTACGGCCACCAGATCGGCGACGAAGTGCTGCGCGGCGTCGTGCGCCAGTGTCTCGAGGCGATACGTCCGGCCGGTGCGCTTGCGCGAGTCGGCGGCGAGGAGTTCATGGCGCTGTTGCCCGAGATGCCGCTCGAAGGCGCGCGCATGACCGCCGAGCGCGTGCGTTCGTCGATCGCGAGTTCGCCGTTCGGGCTGGATTTCAAGCGCGTGCAGGTGACGGTCAGCGTCGGCGTCGCGCAGTACGGCGTCGATGGGAGCACGGTCGATGCGTTGCTGCGGGCGGTCGATGAACGCATGTATCAGGCGAAGCGGGACGGGCGCAATCGCGTGGTCGCGCACTGACGAACGGCCGCCGTGCGTCCGGCGACGTGGCGCGCTCGACTGCAACGCAATGGCGCCATGCGATGTATCGCCCGTTTCGCGCGCGACCGGAATGAAGCCCCGCAGGCGAATGCGCGTGCGGGGCTTTCGTTTCACTGACGCGTCATCTATCGCGACGCAATGGCCGCGGCATGCTCCGGTTGCGCGTCCTGCATCCGCTGCGTCGCCTGCCACCAGTACTTGCCCGTGCGCAGTTGCGGATCGCGGATCGCGAGATACGTCGTGCTCCACAGCTGCGCCGCGTTGGCCTCGGTCGCATCCGCGCTGCGCGTGCCGAATGCGTCGGTCTGGTACTGGCCGTTGACGTACGACCAGGTCCACATTTCCGACGTGCGCATGTCGCGTCCGTTCGAGATCACCTGCCAGATCGTCTGCCGCGCCTGCGTCAGCAGCGTGCGCGTCGTGTCCGACAGGTCCTGGCGCGCGAGCTGGCGATCGAGCCCGGCGACCCACATCGCCTGCTGCCACGACCAGATCACCGTGCCGTGATACGCGGAACTCGTGAACTTCGGCCACAGCGCCTGGTTCGCATACGCGGGGTTCGCGATCAGCATCCCGGCATCGGTGACGAGCCCGGTCGGGAACGGCCGCGTGACGTCGGCGACGATCCGCCGGAGCTGGTCGTCCGGCGGCGTGCCGAACAGCAGCGCGAAGCCGCCGTCGGAATTCATCACCGGAATCGGCGTGCCCTGCTGGTCGAGCGACAGCGCGTAGAACGTCAGCGGCGCGCCCGGCGCGGTGCCGGCCGGCACACCGGCGGACGGCGCATAGGCCGACACGTCGGTCGCCGCCTGCGCGGCCGGCACGCTCACCTGGAACAGCGGCGGCGCCTGCCGCTCCCAGGTAGCCGCTTCGGTAGCCGTGTTCGCGAGCGTCGCGCGTTGCCCGGCGTCCAGGTACGGATCGAGCAGGCCACGCGCGAGGAACGCATTCGCCGCGCGCAGCGCGGCCGGCACGAGCACCGCGTTCACGTCGTACGGATAGACGCCGCCGCCGAGCCCGTCGGTGCTGTCGCGCCAGTTGCCGACGATCTCGCCGGGCCGCAGGTGGATCAGGTTCGCGACCGATGGCTGTTGCGCGAACGGCTGCGCGGTCGCCGCGACGTGCAGCAGGTTGACGACGAGCCGGCTGCCGTTCGTCTGGCCGTCGCTGCCGCGTTGCGCGAGATAGGCGGCCGCGCGCGCCTGGCCGCGCGTGTCGTCGATCAGCCAGGCCGCCGCGATCGGCGCGAGCAGGTAGTCGCTGTCGATCATCTTGTAGTCGTAGGTCGGCGTCGCATCCTTCGGCCGGCCGTGCTTCGCGTTGTCGACCAGCGCGAATTCGCCGATGCCTTCCTCGTGCGCGACCTTGCCGTCATTCGACAGGCGGTTCAGCACCGACGTCAGGCCGGCCTCGATCGCCGCCGGCTCGAGCACCGGCATCAGCATGCGCACCGAGATCAGCGTGTCGCGGCCGAAGTAGGTGTCGTACTGCCAGGAGCCGGCCAGCAGCTTGTCGTGGAAGCTCAGGAATTCGAGCACGTTCTGGCTGACCGGGTCGGGATTCACGGACGGCGCGAGCAGGTCGGCGCGCAGGATCGGCGACAGCGGTGTCTCGCCCGACAGCGCGTCGACATGCAGTTTCAGCGTGCGTGTGCCGGCCGCCGCGCGCAGCACGAGCTTGCCGCCCGCTGCCGTCGCGATGCTGCCGCCGTCGCGCGGCGTGATGCGCAGCGCGTAACCGGGCGCGCCGTCGAGCCGGTCGCGCTGCCATTGCGCGGCGCTGCCCTGGAGCGTCGGGGCGGCGACGATCTCCGGCGGAATCGTCGCGCCGCCGTTGAAGTCGCGCAGGAAGCGCACGTTGCTCAGCAGCCCCTGGCGGATCGTCAGCGTGTCGGTGTCGACCGACACGTCGGCGCCGATGCCGTACAGCGGGCGGCCGTGCGTGTCGGGTACCGACAGCGCGGACGGCGCCGTGTCGAGGCTCCAGTTCACCGGCTGCGCGGTATCGTCGAACCACAGCCCGGTGCCGCTGTTACCGGCCGGAAACACCACGAGCAGGCGCGGTTTCGTCGACGAGCGTACCAGCAGGTGCGCGGCGACCTTGTCCTGCCGGTAGAACGCATTGATCTGCCCGCCGGCATCCATGCGGAACGACAGTGCGGCCTGGTTCGACGGCGGGTTGCCCGACTGGACGTCGTCGTCGTTGCAGGCCGCGAGCAGGCCTGCGCAGACGAATCCCGTACACAGCGACTTCGCGAAGCGATGCATGTCATGTCCCTCCTGATGACTGGCGATTTTTTATGAGAATGATCGAATCAGCGGGCGCTCGGCCTGCTTCGTCCGGTGCGGCGGCATTCAGATGAATGCGCGATTTAATCCGGATGTGATGCGGGGCGAATCGGGCGGTATAACCGGCGAGCGGTTAAATGCCGGAATTGAAAAGCGAAAGGAAATTCCGCCCGGTGAGGCATGAATGACGAATTCCACTGGCGCCACGGCATGGCGCGGGAAGTAAATCGTGCGCAGCGAGGAAAATGAAACGTAAGCTGTCGTAGGGGATTCTAAAGTTCGGATAAAGCCGAAGTCAATAATGATTTTGAAGACCCTCGAATAATCGCTTGAAAAGCGGGTGAAATTATTTCCTGATGGGTCGGTAAATTATTCGAATTGATGTGAATTGAAAAATAATCGCATTTGAAATGCGACGAGAATCAATTGGCAGTGGATGCCGGTATGGGCGATTTGCCGGTGTCTGCCGGGCGGTTGAATCGACGGCGGCGAATTCAGTGAATTCGCCGCGGCAGGCGAGCGAGAAATTGGCGTTCCCGCAATGGAGCCGAGTGCGGCCGCGCGATGCCGGTTTCGAATGCCGGTCCCGAACCGCAGTGCCCTCGATCACCCGTCGGAGCCCACAGATTTGGTAGGCTTGGAGTCTTCTTGCGCCTTCGATTCCGGTCTTTCGCGGAGTCGGGCGTTTCATTGATGGCAGGCGGTGGTCGAAGTCGCCCTTGCATCGTCTTGGAGAATGCGCGGTGCTACACGTACCCGACGATTCAGTGCTCGTATTGGTGGATTTTCAGACCCGACTGATGCCGGCGATTCACGACGGGGCGCTCGTCGTGGCGCAGGCCGTTCGACTCGGCCGTATTGCGCGGATATTCGAGGTGCCGGTCATCGGTACCGAACAGAGTCCGCTCCGGCTCGGCGAGACCGTGTCGGACTTCAAGGGGTTGTGCTCGAACACCGTGGCCAAGGACCATTTCGACGCGTGCGCGGAAGGCCTGGCCGATGCGCTTCCGGCCGAACGCAACAATGTCATCATTGCCGGTTGCGAGGCACACGTCTGTGTGTTGCAAACGGCCTTCGGCCTGTTGCGCAGCGGCCGTAAGGTCACGGTGGTCAGCGACGCCGTGGGCTCCCGCAAAACGGTGGATCGAGATGCGGCGATCGACAGGCTCGGGGCGCGGGGCGTGGAGATTGCGACCGTCGAGATGATCGGGTTCGAATGGCTCGGGTCCAGTCGGCATCCGCGTTTTCGCGACGTGCTGCATCTGATCAAGTGAATCACGGCGTCGGGGCGCGGCTTGGAACGCCACACCCGCAAGCGGGCGAGAGAACCTCGGGATACCGTCCGTTGGCGCCGGCAAGTCTGGCAGGCTGATGCCGGTATCGGTACTCGCGAGCGGGATCCCGGTGTCGATGAGCGACGCGGAGAAAAAGCGGGCATCGCCGCCGCAGGTGTGAAATGATGCCCGTTTCGACGTTCGCGTTCCCGTGGCCGGCCGCGCTTGCCGGCGCGTGAATGGCGGAGCAACGGAACATCCATGACCGGCAAGGGTTTCGGCCGGAATGGCGATTCAACCCGAACAGGAGCAACGAAAGTGATCAGACATATCGTGATGTGGAAGCTGAAGGAATCGGCCGAAGGCGGCACGCGCGCGCAGAACGCGCTGAAGCTGAAGGAAAAGCTCGAAGGCTGCCGCGACCTCGTGCCGGGCATCCTGCAGCTCGACGTCGGCATCGCGACGCCGGGGCTCGAAGCCACGTCGGACGTCGTGCTCGTATCCGATTTCACGGACCAGGCCGCACTGAATGCCTACCAGGTACACCCGGTTCACCAGGAAGTGAAGAAATTCGTCGTGGCGGTGGCCGAATCGCGCCAGTGCGTCGACTATCTCTCCGAAAGCACGGCACGATGAGCGGCGCGGCATCTCCGACGGACGGTCCGTCGATCGAAAGCCCGTTTGTCGATCTGCTCGGTGTGCAGCTGGTGTCCGCAAAGGATGGTGCGAGCGAGATCGTGCTGCCGCTCGACGAGCGGCACATGAATACGTGGGGCATCGCGCACGGCGGCGTGACGATGACGCTGTCGGACATCGCGCTCGCGATGGCCGCGCGCAGCCTGACCGACGACGGCGTCGGCGTCGTCACGGTCGAGATGAAGGTGAACTTCATGCAGCCCGGGCGCGGCGAGTTGCGCGCGTACGGACGCGTGATGCATCGTTCGACGACGATGGCGTACTGCGAAGGCGAAGTGCGCGACAGCGACGGCAACTTCGTCGCGAAGGCGCTCGGTACGTTCAAGTACATGCGGCGGCTCGCGGTGGGCCGCGACATCAAGCGGCAACGCACGCGCACGGCGCCGGATGCGCAGCCCGGCCCGAGCGACGCGTAAGCGCCCGGATGCACGGCGGCCCCGCCCTCCACGGGCAGGACCGTTTTGATTGACGGCACGGGATTCCGGCGCACCGCGCGCCGGACCCGCGCGTGGCATCATGTAACGCTTGTCCGCTCGCGGCGCCGCACGCGCCGTCCTCACCGATGCCGCTGAATCCGAAGATCGCCCAGGTGCTCGACATGATCGAGCGCGCGAAACGTCCGTCCTATCACCACCAGACGCCGCAGCAGGCGCGCGCCGCGTACGAGAAGAGCGCGCCGATCCTCGACGTCGCGCCGGCGCCGATGCATTCGGTCGAGGCCTGCGTCGTGCCGACGCGCGACGGCCGTTCGATCGGCGCGCGGCTCTTCCTGCCGGTCGAGCCGAGCCTCGCCGAACCGCTGCCGGCGCTCGTCTATTACCACGGCGGCGGCTTCACGGTTGGCAGCGTCGATACGCACGACGCGCTGTGCCGGATGTTCGCGCGCGACGCGCAGTGCGCGGTGCTGTCGGTCGACTACCGGCTCGCGCCCGAACACCGGTTCCCGACCGCGGTGAACGACGCCGACGACGCATTGCGCTGGCTGCATCGCGAAGCCGCCGCATTCGGCATCGACGCCGCGCGGCTCGCGGTGGGCGGCGACAGCGCGGGCGGCACGCTCGCGACCGTCTGCGCGGTGCTTGCGCGCGACGCGGGCATCGACCTTGCACTGCAGATGCTGATCTATCCGGGCGTGACGGGCTACCAGGACACTGAATCGCATGGACGGCTCGCGAACGGCTACCTGCTGACGCAGGACACGATCCAGTGGTTCTTCACGCAATACGTGCGCGATCGGTCCGACCGCGACGACTGGCGCTTCGCGCCGCTCGACGGCACGCGCGATGCGCCGTCGTTCGGCGGTGTCGCGCCGGCCTGGATCGCGACCGCCGAATACGATCCGCTGAGCGACGAGGGCGCCGCGTACGCGGACAAGCTGCGTGCGGCCGGCAATACGGTCACGCTGGTCTGCTATCCGGGGATGATCCACGAGTTCTTCAAGATGGGCGGCTACGTGCCCGAGGTGCGGGCCGCGCATGCCGACGCGGTGGCGGCGCTCAGGGCCGCATTCGACGACATTTGACGGCGGCGGCGCCCGGCGCCGCGCGGAGGGAGCGATGACCGACGGCTGGGTGGAAACGGGCGACTGGGCCGTGCTGGGCGGCGATGCCGCACGGATTCGCGATGCGGTGTTCGTGCGCGAGCAACGGATTCCGCCGGAATGGGAGCTTGACGACGAGGATCCGCTGTCGCTGCACGCGGTTGCCTACCGGTTCGATGCGGCGACCGGCGCACGCCGCGCGGTCGCGACGGGGCGGCTGCTGCGCACCGGCACGATCGGCCGCGTCGCGGTGCTGGCCGACGCGCGCGGGCAGGGCGCCGGATCGGCCGTGCTGAATGCGCTGCTGGACGCGGCGCGGCATCGCGGCGAGCCGGTCGTGCGGCTCTACGCGCAGGATGCCGCGGTGTCGTTCTATGTGCGGCACGGCTTCACGGCGATCGGCGAACCGTTCGTCGAAATCGGCGTGCCGCACGTCGAGATGGCGCGCGCGCCCTAGCGCCGCACGCGCGGCAGGCTCAGCGTCGTTGCGTCGCCTCGATGTCGAACGTGAACGCGCGCTCGAAACTACCCGGGCGAACGGTGCGGTGCGAGCCGTCGTCGTCGCAGCGTTCCTTGATGTCGACCGTCAATCGCACGCCTTCCTTCATTGTCACGCGCAGCGCGGTCGTGCCGCGCGTGCCGTATTCGGGCGTCTCGATGAACGCGGCCGACAGCGCACGCTCGCGCTCGATCGGAATGCCGGTGTGCGGCAGCGCGTCGTCGTCCGCGACATGCGGATCGCGCATCAGCTCGATCAACTCGTCGAGCGATGGGGTCGGGTTGTCGGTCAGCAGCGTGCCGAGTTCCGCGCGCTTGCGCACGACTTTCGGCCAGGGCGTATCGAGCCGGGCATTCGACAGCGCATGCACGCCGGCGCCGATCGCGACCGGCGCGGCGACGCCGGTTTCACCTTCGGCCGCGCGGTTGCAGAACCACGCAAGCTCGCGCCGCTTCCAGTCGCCGACTAGCAGGTTGAAGCCGTTGTACACAGCCGCGTGCTCGGCCAGTTCGCCGAGGTAATCGAGCGGCGCAACGGACGGGCTGCGGAGGAAATCGGACACGAGCTTGCCGCGGGTCGGCGCGCCCGCGCGAATGTCGAACGGCGCGCGGTAATTGGTCAGCGCCGCGAAGCGGCCGTCGCGCGACACGCCGAGCCACGTGCCGCCCGCTTCGAGATCGCGGCCGGCCAGCACGCCCGGCACATCCTCCCACCACGAAAGCGGCGCACTCGTACGGCGAAAGAATTCGTCGCGGTTGGCGGTCAGGGTAAAGACGGGACCGGCGGCGGCATCAGGCTGCCAGTCGAAGGCAATCAGACACATCGGGCGAATCTCTCGCAGGAAACATCGGGCGCCGGCCGCCATGTGCGAACCGGCGTGCGAACGGGTTGTCAGTGCATCACGCTTCCGTCGGCCACGCGTACGGCAGCGCGTCGAACGCGAGTGCCGGACCGTCGGCCGAACCGAGGTGCACCGTGCCGCCGTCGAGCGCGGCCAGCTTGATCTCGACGAGCGCGTCGACGCCGCCCGCGGGCGCGGCCGCCGCGTTGACGATCATCCCGCACGGCTGGCCCGGGTCGTCGCTGTGGAACAGCTCGACGCCGGCATGCACGGTGTCGGTCTCGCCGGCGACGTGCGCGAGCGCGGTACGGCGCTTGATCGTGCCGCGATACTGGCTGCGCGCGACGATTTCCTGGCCCGGGTAGCACCCCTTCCGGAAGTTAACGGCGCCGATCACGTCGAAGTTGACCATCTGCGGCACGAACTGTTCGACGGCCGGCTGCGTGATGCGCGGCTCGCCCGCGCGCACGTCGAGCCAGTCCCATACGGCCGGCGACACGACCGGCAGCGTGCCGGCGAGCGCGGCGAGTCGCGCGTCGACTTCCGCGCGCGGCCCGATCCACAGGTAGCGCTTGCGTCCGGCCGCGTCCGGCACACGGATCAGCGCCCCGGCCGGGCCGTCGACCTTCACGTGCACGCCGTCCGGCAGCGCGTCGAAAATGCCCGACAGCGCTTCGCGCACATCACCCGCGAAGCCGACCACCGCGAGCGCGTCGCTCGCGTCCGTCAGCTTCGCCTTCGCGCGCAGCACGAACATCGACAGCCGTTTCTGTGCGGCGGCCTGGACGTCCTTCGAGACCAGCAGGCGCACGCCGTGACCGGCGCGCCAGGCGAGGAACGACGCGAGCAGGCGGCCCTTCGGCGAACAATAGCCGGACAGGCGCGCGCTCGCGGCATCGAGATGTTCGATGTCGTTGGTGAGCTGGCTGTGCAGGAACGTCGCGGCGTCGTCGCCGGCCACGTCGATCACGCCGAACTGCGCAAGCGGCATGCAGGCGCCCGGCGCGTCGAAATCGGCGGCGGACGGGCGGGGGAAAACGGGGAGCGAGACGGATGCGACCTGGGCAGCCGGTGAAGCGAACGGTGTGCTCATGGAATGAGGGAACAGTCAACCCTGACTTTGACGAAGGCGAGCAAGTATTATATGGGTCTTACCTGAGTCTCGTTTCCATGTCCCTACTGAAGAAATGCGCCGCGACGGTCGTGGCGCTGGCCGTCGTTGTGGCCGCTGCCGGCGCGGGCGGCGGGTATTACTGGGCGACCCGGCCGCTGCTGCTGGGCGCTGCATCGCTCGACGTCACGATCAAGCCGCGCAGCAGCGTGAAGAGCGTCGCGCTGCAGCTCAAGCTCGGCGGCGTGCCGGTCGAGCCGCTCGGCTTCGTCGCGATGACGCGCCTGCTCGGGCTGTCGAGCCGGCTCAAGTCCGGCAACTACGAATTCAAGACCGGCATCACGCCGTACGACGTGCTGCAGAAGATCGCGCGCGGCGACGTGAACGAATACGTCGCGACGGTGATCGAGGGCTGGACCTTCAAGCGGATGCGCGCGGAACTCGACGGCAATCCCGATCTCGCGCACGCGACGGCCGGCATGAGCGACGCCGAACTGCTGCGCGCGATCGGCGCACCGGACAACACGATCCAGCGCGGCAGCGGCGAGGGGCTGTTCTTCCCCGACACCTATCTGTTCGACAAGGGCACGAGCGACCTGAACATCTACCGGCGCGCATACCACCTGATGCAGACGCGCCTCGACGAAGCGTGGGCCGCGCGTGCACCTGGGCTGCCGTACAAGACGCCTTACGAAGCGCTGACGATCGCGTCGATCGTCGAAAAGGAAACGGGTCACGCGGCCGATCGCGCGTTCGTCGCGGCCGTGTTCGCGAACCGGCTGCGCATCGGGATGCCGCTGCAGACCGATCCGTCGGTGATCTACGGCCTCGGCGATGCGTACGACGGCCGCCTGCGCAAGCGCGACCTGCAGTCCGACACTCCTTACAATACCTATACGCGCCGCGGCTTGCCGCCGACGCCGATCGCCCTGCCGGGCGTCGCCTCGCTGCAGGCGGCGATCAATCCGGCCCAGACGAGCGCGCTCTATTTCGTCGCGAAGGGCGACGGCACGAGCGTGTTCTCGGACACGCTCGGCGATCACAACAAGGCCGTGGACAAGTACATACGAGGTCAATAATGGCGAGCGGTAAATTCATCACGTTCGAAGGCATCGATGGGGCCGGGAAGACCACCCACCTGCAATGGTTCTGCGAACGCCTCCAGGCCAGGCTGGCCGCGAGCGGCCGGCAGGTCGTCGTCACCCGCGAGCCGGGCGGCACGCAACTCGGCGAGAAGCTTCGCGAGATCCTGCTGAACCAGCCGATGGATCTCGAGACCGAAGCGCTGCTGATGTTCGCCGCGCGCCGCGAGCACCTCGCGCTCGTGATCGAGCCCGCGCTCGCCCGCGGCGACTGGGTCGTGTCCGATCGCTTCACCGACGCGACCTTCGCCTACCAGGGCGGCGGCCGCGGGCTGCCGCGCGACAAGCTCGAGACGCTCGAGCGGTGGGTGCAGGGCGGTTTCCAGCCCGACCTGACGGTGCTGTTCGACGTCGCGCCGCAGGTGGCGAGCGAGCGCCGCGGCGCCGCGCGCATGCCCGACAAGTTCGAAAGCGAGTCGGATGCGTTTTTCTCGCGCACCCGCGGCGAATACCTGCGGCGCGCGGAAGAGGCGCCGCATCGCTTCGCGATCGTCGACGCGACGCAGACGATTCCCGAGATCCGCCAGCAGCTCGAACGCGTGCTTGCCGCGCTGTAACACGAAGGAACGCACCACATGATCTATCCGTGGCAGACCGACGACTGGAACCGCCTGCAGCAACTGCGCGCGCAGTGGCCGCATGCGCTGCTGCTGCACGGCCAGGCCGGGATCGGCAAGCTGCAGTTCGCGCAGCATCTCGCGCAGGGCTTCCTGTGCGAAGCGCCGCAGCCGAACGGCGAGCCGTGCGGCACCTGCGCGGCCTGCACGTGGTTCGCGCAGGGCAACCATCCGGACTACCGGATCGTGCTGCCCGAGGCGCTCGCGGGCGAAGCGCCGGGCGCGGCCGACGACGCGAAGCCGGCCGACGCGGACGAAGGCGGCAAGAAGACGCGCGCGCCGAGCAAGGAGATCAAGATCGAGCAGGTGCGTGCGCTGCTCGACTTCTGCGGGGTCGGATCGCATCGCGGCGGCGCGCGCGTCGTCGTGCTGTATCCGGCCGAGGCGCTGAACGTCGCCGCGTCGAACGCGCTGCTGAAGACGCTGGAGGAGCCGCCGTCCGGCGTCGTGTTCCTGCTGGTATCGGCGCGCATCGACCGGCTGCTGCCGACCATCATCAGCCGCTGCCGGCAGTGGCCGATGACCGTGCCGGCGCCCGACGCGGCCGCGGCGTGGCTCGCGGGGCAGGGCGTCGACGATGCGCGCGCGCTGCTCGCGGAGGCCGGCGGCGCGCCGCTCGCCGCGCTGGCGCTGGCGAGCGACGAGAACCGGCCGCTGCGCGATTTCACGCTCGGCCAGCTCGCGGCCGGCGCCGCGTGCGATCCGTTCGCCTGTGGCGAGACGCTGCAGAAGCTGCCGGTGCCGCTGGTGCTCGGCTGGCTGCAGCGTTGGCTCTACGATCTGCTCGCCCAGCGGATGGCGGGCGCGCCGCGCTACTTCCCGATGCAGGCGGCCGCGCTCGCGCGTTGCGCGGAGGCGGTCGACGCGAATGCGTTCGCGCGCTTCATGAAGGCCGTGACGCGCCAGCGGACGGTCGAGAACCATCCGCTCAATGCCCGGCTCGTATTCGAGGAACTGTTTCTCGGTTATCGGGAAATGTTCGCGTGAGCGCGTATTGATTCCCCGAGGTGGGGAAACGATTGCCGGCGAGCGCATGAGCGCCCGTCTTACGAATTCAGGAAACACGATGTTCGTCGATTCTCACTGCCACATCAATTTCAAGGGTCTCGCCGACCGCCTGCCTGCCGTGCTGGAGAACATGCGCGAGCACGACGTCACGCACGCGCTGTGCGTGTCGGTCGACTTCGAGACGTTGCCCGACGTGCTCGCGATCGCGCAGGCGCACGACAACGTGTACGCGTCGGTCGGCGTGCATCCGGATCACGAGGACGCACGGGAGCCGACGCTCGCGGAACTGATCGAACTGGCCGCGCACCCGAAGGTCGTCGCGATCGGCGAGACGGGCCTCGACTACTACCGCCTCGAAGGCCGCTCGATCGCCGACATGGAATGGCAGCGCGAACGCTTTCGTACGCACATCCGCGCGGCGACCGCGACGATGAAGCCGCTGATCATCCATACGCGCTCGTCGTCGGAAGACACGCTGCGGATCATGGCCGAGGAGCGCGCGGACGTGCCGGGCGGCGTGATGCACTGCTTCACCGAGCCGTGGCCCGTCGCCGAGCAGGCGCTCGCGCAGAACTTCCATATCTCGCTGTCGGGTATCGTCACGTTCAAGAACGCGACCGACGTGCAGGACGTCGCGCGGCGCGTGCCGCTCGACCGGCTGCTGATCGAAACCGACTCGCCGTACCTCGCGCCGGTGCCGTATCGCGGCAAGCCGAATGAACCTGCGTACGTCAGCCATGTCGGACGCTTTATCGCATCCGAGCGAGGCATCGCCGTCGAGGCACTGGCCGATGCGACGACACAGAACTTTTTCCGGCTGTTCAAGATCGCCCGCTAATGACGCGCGGCCAGCCGACAACCCAGGGAAGGAGCCCACAACAATGACGAAGCCGACCACATACCTGCCCAAGCGCGCACTCGTCGCCGCCGCGCTCGTCGCGAGCGGCCTGTTTGCCGCCGCCGGCGCGCATGCCGAGTCGCTCGACGCGATCGTCAAGGCGGTCAAGTTCGACGACATCGCCGACATCGGCAAGCAGCTCAAGAGCGGCAAGCTCGATCCGAACACGCTCGCGCCGAACGGCGACCCGATCCTGGTGATCGCCGCGCGCGAAAAGTCCGACAAGGTGGCGGCGGCGATTGCCACGACGCCGAACGTCGACCTCGAGAAGGAAGACAAGGCCGGCGAGAACGCGCTGATGCTCGCGTCGCTGAACGGCGACGTCGGGCTCGTCAAGCTGCTGATCGACAAGGGCGCGGAAGTCAGCAAGAAGGGCTGGGCGCCGCTGCACTACGCGGCCACCAACGGCCAGGACGAGGTCGTCAAGATCCTGCTCGACCACGACGCATATATCGACACCGCGTCGCCGAACGGCACGACGCCACTGATGATGGCCGCGCGCGGCAACCACGCGACGACGGTCAACCTGCTGCTCGACCAGGGTGCCGATCCGCAGGTGAAGAACCAGCTCGGCATCACCGCGCTCGAGTTCGCGAAGCACTACAAGGCGCCGGACGCGATCGACATCCTGAGCAAGCGGACGGTGCGCGTCGGCGCGTCGGCGCCGGCAGATGCGCAAAAGAGTGCAAAATGACGGTTTCGGCGCGGTGGCCGAGCGCGCCCGGCCGGCCGGAACCCGGCCGGCAGCGGGTGTCCGGCCGCCGCGCCGGTCGGCGCAGCAAGCGGCCCGAGGCCGCATTGACATAAGGAACACCATGTTGCGGGCTATGTTTTGTGCCGCGGCGTTCGCCGTGCCGTTGTCGGCGGCGGCTTTCACGGGCGCGGATCTCGACCGGCTGTGCGCGAAGACGGACGTCAAGTCGCGGGCGTCGTGCGCGGCCTACATCGAGGGCGCTGCCGATGGCGTTTACAACACGATCGACGCGATCGGCGGCACCACCGGGCCGCGCGTCGGGCAGTATTTCTGCCTGCCGCCCGACATCCGGGCGCAGCAGATGACCGACGCGGTGCGCAAGTACATCGCGGAAAACCCGAGGCTGGCCGACTACAACGCGAGCACCGCGGTGTCGCTCGGTCTTGGCAAGGCGTTTCCGTGCAGGAGCGGCAACTGATCTGATGCCGGTCCGGGCGCGCGTCGCCCGGACGTCGCCGACGCATCCAGGACGAGGCCGATGCGCCTCATAACCGAAGCTTCCCGGGCGCCGATGATTTCAATCGAGGAAGTGCGGCGCATCGCCGATGCGCCGCTGCATACGTGGCTCGGCACGCTGTGCGTGTCGGTCATCGTCGTACTCGTCGTCGTGATCGTGCATCGTCTCGGTGCACGCATCGTCAAGCGGATCGCGCAGCCGTATCCGCTGATGACCGTGATCCTGCGCTACATCGACAAATCGTCGCTCGTCACGCTCGGGCTGCTCGCGCTGGAATTCCTGTGGGTCCAGGCGGACGACGGCATGTCGTTCGTACGCGGAATGCGTACCGCAGCCGCGGTCGGCTCCATCGTGTCGCTGACCTGGCTGCTGGTGCGGCTCGTGGCCGGGGTCGGCGATGCGATCATCCGGGCCCATCCGATGGACGCGGCCGACAACCTCCACGCGCGGCGCGTCCACACGCAGGCCAAGGTGCTCGTGCGCACCGTGATGGTACTCATCGTGATCATCGGCACGGGCGCCGCGCTGATGACGTTCCCGAACGTGCGGCAGATCGGCGCGAGCCTGCTGGCGTCGGCGGGCGTCGCGGGGCTGGTTGCCGGTATCGCCGCGCGGCCGGTGCTCGGCAACCTGATCGCCGGGCTGCAGATCGCGCTCACGCAGCCGATCCGGCTCGACGACGTCGTCGTGATCCAGGGCGAGTGGGGCCGCATCGAGGAAATCACCGGCTCGTTCGTGTCGGTGCGGCTGTGGGACCAGCGCCGGCTCGTCGTCCCGCTGCAGTGGATCATCGAAAACCCGTTCACGAACTGGACGCGCAGCAGCTCGGAAATCATCGGCACGGTGTACCTGTCGGTCGACTACCGCACACCGCTCGCGCCGCTACGCGAGGAACTCGCGCGGCTCGTCCACGCGGCGCCCGAATGGGACGGCCGCGTGCAGGTGCTGCAGGTGACCGACGCGACCGAGCGCACGATGCAGTTGCGCGCGCTCGTCAGCGCGGTCGACTCGTCGGCGTGCTGGGATCTGCGCTGCCGCGTGCGCGAGGGCTTGATCGCGTACCTGCAGGCACGTTTTCCGCAATGTCTGCCGCGCAGCCGGATGGAGCTGTATCCGCACGATTCGGCGCCGGGCGAGCCGAGTCCCGAACGGCCGCATGTGCGGCCGCCCGCCGCCAGCACGGCGGCCAACACCGCGGCCGATCCGAGGGCCACCGAAGGCCGCTGAACGCGCGCCCGCCATTACCTGCTGCCATTGACTCCATGACCGCGCTGAAAACGCTCGCCATTGCCAACTACCGCTCGCTGCGCGAGCTGATCGTGCCGCTCGCGGCGCTCACCGTCGTCACGGGGCCGAACGGCAGCGGCAAATCGAGCGTGTACCGCGCGCTGCGGCTCCTTGCCGACACCGCGCAGGGCCGCGTGATCCCGTCGCTCGCGCGTGAAGGTGGGCTGCCGTCGACGCTGTGGGCCGGCCCCGAACGCTTTTCGCGTTCGATGCTGAGCGGCGACACGCCGGTGACTGGCACGGTGCGCAACGGGCCGGTGAGCCTCAAGCTCGGCTTCGCGGGCGACGATTTCGGCTATGCGATCGATCTCGGCCTGCCGGTCCCGAGCCGTTCGCGGTTCGCGCTCGACCCCGTCGTGAAGCGCGAATGCATCTGGGGCGGCGCGCTGCTGCGCCCGTCGACGCTGCTGGTCGACCGGCAGGGTGCGCAGATTCGTACGCGCACCGGGTCGGGCGACTGGCACACGGTGCCGCAGCCGGTCGCGAGCTTCGACAGCATGATGACCGAGTTCGCCGATCCGGTCGGCGCGCCGGAGATGATCGCGGTGCGCGAGCGGATCCGGTCGTGGCGCTTCTACGATCATTTCCGGACCGATGCGCAGGCGCCGGCCCGACAGTCGCACATCGGCACCCATACGCCGGTGCTGGCGGACGACGGTGCCGATCTGGCCGCCGCGCTGCAGACGATCCGCGAGATCGGCGACGTCGCCGCGCTCGATGCGGCGATCGACGACGCGTTCCCCGGCGCATCCGTCGACATCGACAACCCGGGCGGCCGCGGCCGCTTCGACGTGCTGATGCGCCAGCCGGGGCTGTTGCGGCCGTTGTCGGCCGCCGAGCTGTCGGACGGCACGCTGCGCTATCTGCTGCTCTCGGCCGCGCTGCTGACGCCGCGGCCGCCCGCGCTGATGGTGCTGAACGAACCGGAGACGAGCCTGCATCCCGATCTGCTGCCGGCGCTCGGGCGCCTGATCGCGCAGGCCGCGCGGCGTTCGCAGGTGCTGGTCGTGTCGCACGCGGCGCGGCTCATCGCGACGCTCGAACGCGAGGCCGCCTGCGAGTCGCTCGTGCTCGACAAGCAGCTCGGCGCGACCGTGCTCGTCGATGCGGACACGCGCGACCTGCCGCCGTGGAAGTGGCCGTCGCGCTGACGGGCGGGGCGGTGTGCGTGCGGCCGCGTCGGCGGCGCGCCGTCGGTAGCCTGCGGCGCCGGTCCGGCTGCGCCAATGTGCTTCTGGCGATCCTGAGCGCGAATGTATCCTGTCTGTAACAACCCCCATAAAATGAAAGGCCGGTGCTTCCGGGCATCGGAATCGCGAATAATAATGGGATATTCGGCCGGCGCGATGCCGGCCGCGCGCTGCACGGAGCCGCAGGTGCGCACGGCCCCCGTGCCGCCGACCGAGGACACAGGAGACGTGGACCATGAGAATTGCCCAGATCGCCCCGCTGACCGAATCCGTGCCGCCGAAGCTGTACGGCGGCACGGAGCGCGTCGTGTCCTACATCACCGAGGCGCTCGTCGACCTCGGCCATGACGTGACGCTGTTCGCCAGCGGCGATTCGACGACCCGGGCCAGGCTCGAACCGGTGTGGCCGCGCGCGCTGCGGCTCGACTCGTCGATCCGCGACCGCGTCGCGCCGCACATGCTGCTGATGGAGACGGTCGCGCGCCGTGCGAAGGACTTCGACGTGCTCCATTTCCACATGGACTACTACTCGTTTTCGGTCTTCAACCGGCAGGACACGCCGTTCGTGACGACGCTGCACGGCCGGCTCGACCTGCCCGAGCAGCAGCCGGTGTTCGATACGTTCAACACCGCGCCGGTGATCTCGATCTCGAATTCGCAGCGCCAGCCGCTGCCGCAGGCGAAATGGCTGACCACCGTGTACCACGGGCTGCCCGACACGCTGTACCTGCCGCAGCCCGTCGAGCCGCGCTATCTCGCGTTCCTCGGCCGCATCTCGCCGGAGAAGCGGGTCGACACCGCGATCCGCATCGCGCGCCAGTGCGGGCTGCCGATCCGGATCGCCGCGAAGATCGACGCGGCGGACCAGGAATACTTCGAACGGGAGATTGAGCCGCTGTTCGCGCTGCCGCACGTCGAATACATCGGCGAGATCGCCGACCACCAGAAGGCCGAATTCCTGTCGGGCGCGCATGCGCTGCTTTTTCCGATCGACTGGCCGGAGCCGTTCGGGCTGGTGATGATCGAGGCGATGTCGTGCGGCACGCCGGTGATCGCGTTCAATCGCGGCGCGGTGCCGGAAGTGCTGGACGAGGGCGTGTCGGGCTTCATCGTCGAGGACGAGATCAGCGCGGTGGCCGCCGTGAACCGGCTGCACCTGCTGCCGCGCGCACGCGTGCGGCAGCGCTTCGAGGAGCGCTTCACGTCGCGGCGGATGGCGCAGCAG
The DNA here is from genome assembly GCF_003853645.1 of Burkholderia sp. Bp9143. Classification (GTDB taxonomy): domain Bacteria; phylum Pseudomonadota; class Gammaproteobacteria; order Burkholderiales; family Burkholderiaceae; genus Burkholderia. The sequence goes on from NZ_QTPO01000012.1 coordinate 172,092, forward strand.
TACGTCGACGTGTACCAGTCGCTGATTCGCGCGCAGAAGCGCTCGCGCTTCAAGGTGATCGACTCGACGACCTGACGTGCGGCGTGCACGGACAAAAAAACGGCGATGCCCGCAAGGACATCGCCGTTTGCATGTCGCCCGCGCGGTGCGCACGAGCGAGGACGCCGCAGCGTCAGATCTTCAGCTTTGTGACCTTCGTGCCGTTGATCGACACGTCGCCCATCAGCCCGGCGTTGGTCAGCACGATGACCTGGACCGGCGCGGTGGCCGTGGTCGTGTCGATCGCGCCGTTCGCGCCCATCTTCACGAGCGCGACCGATGCGCCGGCGCCGGCTGCCCAGCCGTCCGAGCCGCGGAATTCGTCGAGCGCTTCCTGCGTCATGAACAGGAACACGATCGCCTTCGACTGCGCGCCGGCCTGCAGGCCGACCGACAGCGACGACGTGTTGTAGTAGCCGACCGTGCTGCCGCCGACGCGCAGCGCGCCGTTGCCGGTCTGGCCGCCGACGATGAAGCCGGCCTGGATCACGTCGGGGAAGACCAGCACGCCGCGCGATTTCGCGACGAGTTCACGCGAACCCTTGACCGTGGAATACATGCGCGACAGCGTTGCGTCGACGCTCGAATCGATCGCCTGACGCTTCGACGCGTTGGTCGCCGCATTGTCGGGCTTGTCGGGGGTGGTGGTGCAACCGGTGAGCGCAAGGCTGCCGACGATCAGCGCAGCGGCGGCTTTCAGCACAAGATTCCGTTTTTGCATCGTTCTTCTCCATCGGATGATGTTCGGAGTGAGGCTCGCTCAAGGAGCGGATCACGTCGGCAGTTATATCACAGCGGATTACAACCTCATTTCGTTGCCACGTGAAAAAGCGTCAATTCGTCGGGGGGATGTCGCGGCGTGCCAACGGACAAATCGGCGCGCGCACGCCGGCGCGTCGCGCGCGTCCGACGGCGGGCAGGAAAAACGGAAACCAGGCGCGGGACGGCGTGCGTCAATGCGTGACGGGCGGCGCCGGCGGGGCGGGAGGCTTGATTGGCGGGCGCCGCAGCGCGCGGCGGATCAGCGCGATCACGACCCCGCACGCAAACAGGAACGCGGCCGGCACGACCCAGTAGCCGACGAACGCGTGCCACAGATAACCGGCGAGCGTGTTGCGGCGCACCACGTATTCGTCGCGGGCCGCCTGCTGGCGTGCCGCGTTGGCGGCCAGCACGTCGGCCGGGCAGCCGGCCGCGCGCGCCGCGTCAGGATCCCCGTGGCACTTCGCGGCGGCGCCGGCCGCCTGCTGCGCATCGGTGAGCTGCCAGGTGGTCAGCGCGAGCTGCAGGTCGGCCTTGTTGTACGCCATTTCCTCGCGGATCTCGCGCACGGCGACGATCGCGACGGGCACGGCCCAGAACACGATCACGATCAGCCAGCGGCGGAACCAGCGGTGTTGTCTCCATGCCATCCATGCCTCCGTTTGACGCGGTGTGCGCGTCTGTCTCGAGGGCGGCCCGATGGCGCTTCTTGTACTTGGATGGGCCGCGTTGCAGCCATCATAGAAGAAATCGCGGCGAATTGCCGCACCATGTGGCGGCATTTCTACGGCATACAGGGGAAGCGGGGCGGGAAGGCGGCGGCGTTTGTCGCGACGGCGGCAGCGACGGTGCCGGTAGCCGGATGGTACGGCAACGCATCCGGCGTCATCGCGCGCGTCGATGCGCGTGCAACGAAAACAAAAATGCCGCGCCCGTTGAAGCGGTGCGCGGCATTCGTGAGGGAGCGCCGGAACTCAGGCGGCCGGCTGGCTGCTCAGGCAGCTCTTCATGAACGCCTTGCGGTCGTCGCCCTTCTTGTCGGCGGCCTGGGTGTTGCAGGCCTTCATCTTTTCCTGCTGCGACATCTTCTTCGCGGGCTTGGCCGACAGGCAGTCCTTCATGAACGCCTTGCGTTCGTCGCCCGTCTTGCCGGCGGCCTGGGTGTTGCAGGCCTTCATCTTGTCCTGCTGGCTGTTCGCCGCGAAAGCGGGGGAAGCCAGCATGCCGCCGAGAAGCACCGCGGCTACGAGCGATTGGATTTTCATTTCGACACTCCCATGGGGTGAATTGCGTTTTATATCGACGCCGCCACGAAGCCCGGCGCAACGGGAACAGGGCCGCATCGCGCCGCGCGCTCCGATTATGGCAAATCAATGTGAAAACACCAAAACGGCATTCCTATAACGCGGCGGGCGGCGTGGCCGTTGACGGCGCGCGCACGGCGGCGATCGGGACAAACCATGATGCGAGGCGTCCGGCTCCGGCCGTACCTACCGGATGCCGGCCGCGAGCCATTACAATCGCGGCCATGAATACTCCGAACCCCGCATCTCCTTCGTCCGCGCCGGCCCTGCCGCGCATCGCCGTACTCGCCACCGGCGGCACGATCGCCGGCGCCGCGCCGGACGCCGCCAGCACGGCCGGCTATCAGGCCGGCGCGCTCGGCGTCAACTTTCTGCTCGACGCGGTGCCGGCGCTCGCGTCGGTCGCGCGCATCGACGCCGAGCAGGTCGCCAGCATCGACAGCAAGGATCTCGCGCTGCCGCTGTGGAATACGCTCGCCGCGCGCATCGACGCGTTGATGGCCAATCCTGCGATCGACGGTATCGTGATCACCCACGGTACCGACACGCTCGAGGAAACCGCGTACGCGCTGCATCTGGTCGTGACCGGCGACAAGCCGGTCGTGCTGACGGCCGCGATGCGGCCGGCCACCGCGCTGTCGTCCGACGGCCCGCTGAACCTGCTGAACGCGGTGACGGTCGCTGCTCACCCGGCCGCGCGCGGGCAGGGCGTGCTCGTCGCGTTCAACAACCGGATCCACGGCGCGCGCGACGTCGTGAAGACGAGCACCTATGCGGTCGATGCATTCCAGTCGCCGGAACTGGGCGCGCTCGGCTGGGTGCAGGACGGCCGCGTCGAATTCGCGCGCCGTGTGACGCGCTCGCGCGATGCGCAACTGGCGATCGCCGCGGCGTGGCCACCGGTCGAAGTCGTCGCGAGCTATGCGGGCGTGACGCGCACGGCGGTCGATGCGCTCGTCGCGGCCGGCGTGCGCGGCCTCGTCGTCGCGGGCACCGGCAACGGATCGATCCATGCGACGCTGCAGGCGGCGCTCGTCGATGCGGTGAACGCGGGTGTCGCCGTGGTGCGCGCGTCGCGCGTCGGCTCGGGGCACGTGATGCGCAACGGCGCCGCGAACGACGATGCGCTCGGTTTCGTGAGCGCCGGGTCGCTGAGCCCATTCAAGGCACGCGTGCTGCTGATGCTCACGCTCGCGAACGGTATTCACGGGCGCGACGCGCTGCAACGCGCATTCGACACGCTGTGATCGAAGGCCGCCGATCGGGTGGCGCTGTCAAGTCCTGGAATAGGTTGACAGTATCCAGGCACTAGAGCGCCCGATGCACCGCATCGGGCGTTTTGTATT
>NZ_QTPO01000013.1 GCF_003853645.1 Burkholderia sp. Bp9143
AATAGATGTACTACGCTGTCTCGGGGTGGGTCAGATTTAGATGAAATCGGTGGGTTAAGACTCGGTGGAAATCAACAGCTGGCATGCACTGCGATGCCCGGCATCGCACCGTTTTGGCCCGAAATGGTGGTTGTGAGGTGCTCTCCCAGCCCGTCAGCTGTTGCGCCGACCAGCACGATGCGGTCGTGGAAAACTTCAGGCGGCACGCGGCCGCGCAAGACATCCGAGAACGATACGCGCGGATAAGGGTGCGCAAGCAGGGAAAACGGAATCAGCAGGCGACGGCTCCGCGTAAGCGACGCGCCGGTGGCAGAGGTGAACGTTTCGATCGAATTCGCGCCACCCGAGTTTGGCGCCACGCTACGCCCCTGCAGCATGCGGTATGCAGGCAACGTCAACTGAGGCCACATATGCTGAGAATTTCCCTCGAAAAGCGCGATGCTTCGCACGACACCGTCGTTATCGGCTTCGAGATTGATGTGTCCGATGCCGGCCGCAGCATCACGCAATTCTTCCACTGGCAAGATGGGCTCACCGAAATGATCGCCGCTGGAGGCGCTGACGATTGCCAGTGGAAGGTAAACTGGTGCGAGTGATATCGCCTGAGCGAGCACTGGGTCCGCCGGCGAAGGCTCGCTGAACAGAATGTCGTAGATGACGCATCGTGGGCCGGCGGCAGCGATCCGTCGCAACACCGCCGCATGATCTTCGCGCGGCCAAGGCCAGCGGCCGAGATCTTCAAGGCTCTCGTTATCGATCTCAACGAGGAGAATGTCCGGATCGGCAGTATGGGGGAGGCGCTGTAGCCACCAGTCGTAGGTCAGTTTATCCAACGCCCCGGTCCAGCGAAAACTGGCCAGAAGTGTCACGAACAAGACGCACGCGATCACGAGAATGAGCCATTCCCGCAAAAAGCGGCGGTCTTCTGCGCGGCGAAGGTGAAGTAAGCGGGCAACCACGGATCGGCTGAATCGAATCGATGACGAGAGTTATCGATCGACTGAGAACGATCGAATCGATGGAGGATGCTGGGGTGGCGCGGCGCCGTTCGACGGCTCTCCCATCACCGACCAGAAATATTTGGCGGCGGGAAGATTCGTCAGAACGAGGCGCGTGCCGGCGAGATCATGCTGGTCAACGATCGGTTCGGTGAGCTGGCTGTTGGTCGCCAAAATGAAGTGCCAGCCTGAACTCGAGTCGATATTCGTATCATTGGTCCAGCGAAATTCGAAACTCTCAGAGTCGCCTGCTAACGCATTGTTGTTGGCATTCGCATTGCTGATCCGGAAGCTATAAGTGCGCGAGAGCCCCTCGATTCCGTTTGTGTCGAACGCCGAGATGCGCACGAAGTAGGTGCCGTTTGCTCTGTTGGGGAACTCGATCTGCGTGCCGGTGGACTGCGCGTCGTCGAGGATGTTCAGGAAACCCGCATCACTCGCGATGGTTGCACGATATTTCTCGGCGAAGGGAAGAGGTTCGAGGTCGAATGCAATGCGAGGGCCGTCCTGCTGACGCGCGGGATGCTGTAGTACGGGTGCCGCCAAAAGCTCGACAGGGCTGCCGACGTTGCCCTTGCTCGCGGCGACGCCGAATCCGCGCGGCACGAGCGCTGGCGTAACGGTGCCCGGATCGGTCGCGCTCCCAACCTGCACCTTCCCCTCCAGGACCTCGACTTGCGTGCGGTCAGTATCGTGCGCGTATGTCACGCGGAATTCAGTGCCGCGTACACCAGCGATGACCGACGGTGTGACAATTTCGTAGCGCTCCCGCGGCTTGAGAGGCGAAACCTTGGTTTCGACTTCTCCATCATCGAGTTCGATCTGTCGATTGATCGAGCCGGCGGCATCCGCGGTGCGCAGCCGTCTGATCCATACTGTCGTGCCCGGAAGGAGCGTGAAGCTTGATCCGTCAGACAATTCAACCGTCACGAAGGAATGGCTACCGGTCCGAATGTGAGCACCTTCGACGAGCGTTGTGCCCGGTCGCAACGCGGCGAGCGAACCGACGTTGCCAAATGCCTCCGCGCTTCCCGTAACGGAAATGACACGCGCCGTCGGCGGCGGGCTCTTTAGAAGCGCGACGGGAATTCGCAAAGTCGTTCCTGGACGCAGCCGCCGCGGCTCGCGGACGTGATTGATCTGCTGAAGTAAACCCCAGTTGGTCGGGGCAGCGAGGTATTGTGCTGCGAGGTCGTACAGTGTGTCGGCGGTATGGACCGAATACTCGAAGAGAGGTCCCCCGACCGGCGCCGTGCCGACCTGCGCAACGGGCGCCGGCGAATATGTCATGAGCGCCGATGTGGCAATAGCGATGCCTAAGCAGCGTACGCGCGCCGAGTGCTTCGGAAATGCGGGTGGACTCACGATGTCGTTCCCATCGCGCTGGTGTCGAGCTTCTCGAGACGGTAGCCATATCCATAGATCGGAACAATGCAGTAGCCGTTTTGTGGCCGCAGATCAAGTTTGACGCGGACAGCGGAAATATGCGTATCGAGCGTGCGAGTCGGGATGTCAGTCATGTGTTTCCACACTGTTTCCAGAATGTGGGCACGCGACAACGGACGAGCGAAGTTGCGAAAGAGCAGCAGCGCAAGCTGAAACTCCTTTTGCGACACGGCAATCGGCGCTCCGTTTCGATAGAGCCGGACCTCCTGCAGATCGAATAGATATTCACCGAACTGCTGGTTGGTTGTAGCAATTTCTTGACGATAGGTCCGTCGCAACAGCGTGTTGACACGCGCGACGAGTACGGACGCGGCGACCGGTTTGACGACGTAGTCGTCTGCGCCGGCGTTCAGGGCGAAGACGATGTCGGCTTCGCGCGAACGGCTCGTCATGAACAACACCGGCAGATTTGCATCGCAATTCTTGCGAATCCACGAGAGCACCGCATCGCCGTGCATGTCGACGACGTTCCAGTCAAGCGTGACGAGGTCGAACGTTTCGCGCTGAAGGCGATGAATGAGTGCGCGGCCTTCAGCAAACATGTAGCAGTTGTGGCCGGCTGGTGTAAGCGCTTCCGAAACGAACTGAAGCTGACTGGGATCGTCATCGAGGACGGCGATACGCATGGCGACTGAATCCTAAGTACAGGCGAGCCGCACCCCGGCGCGGCGACCGACAAGCAATATCCGCCAAGCAAACATCGTCGGCACATCACGGTGCATTGCCAATGGCGGCGAGACAATTGTGCAGTTTCTGGAACTGAAAGAACGTCAGAGATTCACAAGACTCTCGGGTACGCTTGCGCTCCAGCGTTCTAGCAGGGCCGGATGAAGGGTCGGCCTGCAAGTCGTCCGAGTGGCGCTCCCGGTAGGAGCGTCAGGGCATGCATAGAGACCGATCGAGAGGTACATGCCTGCCACTTGCCATCACGCGACGCAGTCAGATGGTCCCGTTATGAGGTAGCCATACTTAACATGCCAGCCACTATATCTTGTAACTTTGTAAAAATAAACGAACCAGCAGTATTCCTGTGTACCGAGTGGTGAATCGGCCACACATGAGGGCGTCGGCGCTGTGTTGTGGTGCATGCAATGACGTTCTCTGACATCGATTGGGTGTCCTCTGCGCTAGGCTTCGATCATCCAAGCAGTCGAATCTGTCGCCACCATGGCCTGGATGAGAAGAGCAATAGCGGCGATTATTCGCGATATACGGTTCCGGGTCGTTCCTCAATCGGCAGGGGTACGGATGACGACCAACGGAACCGGTTCCATTTGCATCCGAAAGTGCTTGAGAGGTGCTGGTCGCTTTACGCCACCGACGGCTTCTATGAGCGACGCGGATGATTCGTTGGTCATTCGATGTCGACGACCGTGGCGTCGCGACATTCATGCGGCATCAGATCGCGAACAGCAGAAGAGAAGGGGGGACCTCACGATGAGCAGCGAGGCTGAATCCCGCCAATGGACGGGATTGGAAAGACGCCACGTGAACTTGGGGGGCTCGACGACGCAACGAACGGAAATTTCGAACGTGCGCTTCGCTAGCAGCATTGCGTAGCCGTTCCACGGAGTCACTCCCCCGAATGCAAGGGCCGTCCAGTCGACGGCAATTTCGCGCCAGCGTATGCGCGAATCACGTTGAGAACGGTCCTTGCCGTCGCGCTGACCGGAATGGCGGCATGGTGTCGGCTACGCCGATGCGCACTTTCCTCGATTCGCTCGATCTCGCCAAGGAGAAACTCATCCCCCATTGATGGATCGTTCTTTGTAGGCCCGACTACCTGTCAGATCGAGTCCCGGCTAATACACGTAAGATGCCGAACAAGCCGGAAATTTGGTTCGGCCACATACGACGATAAATGGCTATGGTGAAATGAAGCGCCGCGCAGCGGATATTGGGTCCCGCACATACGGCGCTTTGGTTCAAGCCGACCCGAAACGGCCGAACGATTCACCGAGCCGTCAATCGTCCGCGAGCGGCCGCTTCGACGTCTCGCTGCTCGCGAGCATTGCCACCAGCGCGACACCGGCTGCCCCGACCAGATACCATGCCGGCGCCAGCTTGTTCCCGGTCGCCCCGATCAGCCACGTTGCGACCAACGGCGCCGTCCCGCCGAACAGCGCATTTGCCGCATTGAAGCAGAAAGCGAAACCGCTGTAACGCACCCGCGTCGGGAAAATCTCCGACAGGAAGCAGGGCAACGTCCCGTCGTTCATCGTCAGCAGGGCACCAAACGCGATCTGGATCATCACGATCGTCGCGAAGCTTGCCCCGCCCAGCCCCTTGAACAGCGGCACAGTCAACGCGGCGAACATCACCGACGCACTGATCAGCATGGTCTTGCGTCCGACGCGATCCGACAGCGCGCCCATCAGGAAGATCAGCCCGATATACGCGGCCAGCGAAATTGTCGCCGCGATGAACGATTCCGTCTCACCGATACCCATCTCGGTCGACAGGTAAGTCGGCATGTAGCTCAGCACGAGGTAGAACGCGACCGCGTTCAGGCACGTCACGCCGAAAGCGATCAGCATCTTGCCGCGATGCCGCGTCAGCAGTTCGGTGGCCGGCGCGTGAGCGACATGATGCGCGCCTTCGAGCGCCTTGAACTTCGGCGTGTCCTCGAGGCGAATCCGGATATAGCGTCCAACCAGGCCGAACGGCGCGGCGAGCAGGAACGGCAACCGCCAGCCGAAGTCGTGCAACTGCTGCGACGTCAGCACCGCGTGCATCACCGCGACGAAGATCGATCCGAACAGCAGGCCGGCCGCGGTGCTCGCCGGCACGATGCTGGTGTAGAACCCGCGCTTGCCTTCCGGCGCGTATTCGGCGAGGAACGCAGAAGCGCCCGCGTATTCGCCCGACGCCGAGAAACCCTGCACGATCCGCACCAGCAGCAGCAAGACCGGTGCGACCATCCCGACCTGCGCATAAGTCGGAAGGAATGCGATCAGGAACGTCGAGCACGACATGATCAGGATCGAGAGCGACAGCGCGGTCCGACGCCCGACCCTGTCGCCGAAATGCCCCCACACCACGCCGCCCAGCGGCCGGATCACGAACGAGATCGCGAACACGCCATAGGCGGCCAGCAGCCCCGTCATCGCGTCACTCTTCGGGAAAAACACGACCGCGATGACGGTCGCGAGATATCCGTACGACGCGTAATCGAACCATTCGACGAAGTTGCCGATGAAGCTCGCGCATGCGGCCCGCCTCAGCAGCCGCGTGTCGACAGCCCCGCGCGCCGGCGCGTCGCCGCCCGAATGGATGGCGCTGCCCTGGCTCGGCAACCATGCGCCGGCATCCGCCGACCGACCCGACATTACCTTTCTGGTACTCATGCTCAGTCTCCAAACTGAATAGTAGTTGCGGTGTCATGGCCGCCATCCGTGATTCGATCGATCGTGCGGTGAATGCACTGCGCAGTGCCGAATCGCGGCCGTTCAAGCGCATGGTAGAAGCTGGAGCCCCAGGAAGATTTTCCTTTTCGACAATAGACTCTCTGGATCCGACACCGAGGGTTAACACCGCCGACCGCCGAGTGGCGCGGTGCTGCCCTGTTTCGGGCGCGCAGGTCGGCGCAGCGGCGGCGGTCGCATGTCGAAAATCGGAAGTTATGAAGAATGCCGGCATCGCGCAGGTGGCGACGCATCGCGGCGCACGAACGCGTCAGCGGATAGCCGACCACTGGCAAGACGAAGCCAGAATACCGGGGAAGTGAAGGAGGGCACCGGCGCGAGCGGGCGGAACGCCGGACGACGAACGCTCGCGAAGACGGAGGGTCGCATGCCTGTCGGCGCGCATCGATCGGGACGGAACCGGGATCGACTCGACATGCTTTGCACAACGGAATAGCCGACGGGGACGATCCTCGCGGATCGCCCTCCGTCGGCTGCATGGTGGGTTCTACGTTGCGCGCGCCGTCACCCGCCAAGGCCACGGATGCCGCTGAAACGGCGGACGGCGCACATCGACATGTCGCTCAGGCCTTGATGATGTTGCGTTCCGGGCCATACGGGAAGCCGGTGATATTGGTTGCGCCGCGTTCGCCGACGACGAGGATGTCGTGCTCGCGATAGCCGCCCGCGCCCGGGTGGCCCTGCGGCAGCATGATCATCGGTTCCATCGACACAACCATGTTCGGCTCCAGCACGGTATCGATGTCCTCGCGCAATTCAAGCCCCGCCTCGCGTCCGTAGTAGTGCGACAGCACGCCGAACGAATGGCCGTACCCGAACGTGCGGTATTGCAGCAGCCCGTATTCCGCGTAGATCTTGTTGAGTTCGAGCGCGATGTCGCCGCAGCGTGCACCGGGCTTGATCAGTGTCAGTCCCGCTTCGTGCACTTCGACGTTGATCTTCCACAACCGCAAATGCTCATCCGGGCAATGGTCGAAGAACATCGTACGCTCCAGCGCCGTGTAGTAGCCGGCGATCATCGAGAAGCAGTTCAGGCTCAGGATGTCACCTTTCCGCACCTTGCGCGTGGTGACCGGATTGTGCGCGCCGTCCGTGTTGATGCCTGACTGGAACCACGTCCACGTATCCATCAGTTCCGATTCGGGAAAGCGGCGCGCGATCTCGCGCACCATCGCCTGCGTGGACGCCAGCGCAACCTCGTGCTCCGGCACGCCTTCGTGCACGGCGGCAGCCAGCGCCGCGCCGCCGACATCGCAGACGTTCGCGCCGTGCTTGATCAGCGCGATCTCCTCGTCGGACTTGATCATCCGCATGCGCATCGTCTGCACACCGATGTCGACGAACTCGACCGATGGCAGCGCCGCCTTCAGCTTCGACAGCACCTCGAGCGGCACATGGTCGAACTCGATCCCGATACGCCCGCGATTGTCGATCTCGGCCTGTATCGCCCGGAAGAAATTGTCGCGCTGCCAGTCGGTATAGACGACGTTGTAGTCGCCGACCGTGCGCCGCCACGGCTGGCCACCATCGATGTTCGCCGAGATCGACACGACCTTGTTCGGCGTCACGACGAGGCCGTACTTGCGGCCGAACGAGCAATACAGAAAGTCCGAGTAGTAGTTGATGTTGTGATACGACGTGAACAGCGCCGCGTCGATGTTCTCGCGCGCCATCAGTTCGCGCAGTTTGCGCTGGCGGTTCGCATATTCGGCATCGGAGAAGGTGTGCTTCGCCTTTTCGCCATTCTCGATTCGAATCAGGTTTTCCATCTTCATGAGCTCGCTCCTCGGTAAAAAGCGTGGTGGGTGTGAGCAAATGGTAGAAGTTCGGCGAATTCGAAGATTTCCAGAATGGACATCACAATCTTCGAATTGGCCATGCCGGGTTAACAACCAAGCCGGCACGGCAGGCCGTGCGGTCCAGCCTGTCCGTCGGCAGGACGATCGTCGGCACGAGAATGAAAGCCGGTCGTACCCGGCAGGCGATCGGCGCCTGACTACAGCGCGTTCTGGTAGCGACGCCGGTCGGCGATCGGCGAAATCTGGAACTGTTCCTTGTAGCGCGTCGCGAAATGGGTCGTCGACGTGAATCCGGTGCGCGCGCACACCTCCTCGAGCGAGTTCGCGGTGCGGTAAAGCAGTTGCCGCGCGCGCAGCAGGCGAATCTCCAGATAAGCCTGCGCGGGCGATTTGCCGAGGCGATCCTGGAACCACCGTTGCAGCTGTCGCTGCGACACCTGCAGATGGGTGGCGATCTCCGGCACGGAAAGCGTCTCCTCGACGTTGCTTTCCATCAGTTGCAATGCCTCGTCCAGTTTCTCGTGTTCCGCGCCGATGTACTGGCGCAACGACGTTTGCTGCCGGTATTCGCGGCTGCGCGGTTCCGCGACCAGCAGTTCGAGCACGCGCGCAGCCAGCGCCGGGCTGCCAGGCGCGCCTGCCAGCAGATGCACCATCAGGTCGAGCGGTGCGACACCGCCGCTGCACGTATAGCGATCGCGGTCGATCTCGTAGAGTCGGGTCGACACGGTCAGCTTCGGAAACTGCTCCATCAGCACGTCCTGGTCCTCCCAGTGGATCGTGCAGCGATAGCCGTTCAGCAGCCCGGCGCGCGCGAGGAAGTAGCTGCCGGTATCGAGCCCGCCGAGCGCGGTCCCGGTGCGAGCCTGCCGACGCAGCCAGTCGACGATCGCGCCGGTGCGTCGGCGCGGAATCGGATTGGGGCCGACGACGAACACCACGTCGAATGCCTCGCTGTCCGACATCGATACATCCGGCACGACACGGATGCCGTCGCTCGACCGGACGACCTCGTCGCCGGGCCCGATCAGCTGATAGTCGTAGACGCGCCGCCCGACGACCATGTTCGCGATGCGCAATGGATCGATCGCGGTACTCAGCGCGATCAGCGAGAAGTTGTCGATCAGCAGGAAGCCGTATCGGACGACACGGAGGTCATGAATACCTTCGCGCGCTCGGGATGACAACGATGAAGCGGGCGCGGTTTTCGACATCGTGGAATCGGTGCCACGGGCTGGGCGAGTGGAAGGATGCAGCATCATAGCGCCGAGCATTCTGCCGCCGCAATTGTCCGCATGACTCGGCTCGCTGATCGCCAACCAGATCCGCTCGCCACGCCGCATTCGGAGTGCGGCTACTACAGCCCACTCGAGCAGCCGAGACGGTCAGCGTACTGAACACCTTCGCCGACTACCACGGTGTATCAGGCGCTCGCGCGTCACGTTGGACGGCATGTGGCCCCTCGATGCCGCACGGGTCATTCGAGACCCGTCATTCGCGCGGACGGATCAGCCCAGTTCATCGCTCCAGTGTCCAGGGCCGTGGCCGCCGTGCGACGGGCCAGTGCGTGGGCGACTGGCGATCATGCAATCCGTCGTAAGCAGCAGGGATGCGACTGAGATCGCGTTCTGCAGCGCCGAGCGTGCCACCTTGACCGGATCGACGATCCCGGCCGCGATCATGTCGCCATAGGTTGCCGTCGCCGCGTCATAGCCGAATGGTCCGGTCGCGGCATCGACCGCGTGTACGACGGCCTGTGCGTCCGCGCCGGCATTCTCGGCGATCTGGCGCAGCGGGGACGCGAGCGCGTCGTGCACGATCCGCGCACCGGTGCGCTGCACATCCGTCAGGTTTGCGTCGTTGCCTTCGAGCGCGCGCCGCGCACGCAGCAGTGCAACGCCGCCGCCGGGCACGATGCCTTCCTCCATCGCGGCGCGCGTCGCATGCAATGCATCCTCGAAACGGTTCTTGCGCTCGCGCAGCGCGGTTTCCGTCGCGGCGCCGACGCGAATCACCGCGACGCCGCCAGCGAGCTTCGTCAGCCGGCGCGTCAGCGCGTCGCGCTCGTAGCCGGGCGGCGTCGTGGCAACACGCGCACGCAACGCCTGGACGCGGTCGTCGATGCGCTTGCGCTCACCGTGCCCCGCGATGACGGTCGTGGTCTCGCGCGTAATCTCCACACGGCGCGCCGCGCCGAGATCGTCCAGCGTCGTGCGCTCGAGCGTGCGTCCTGCCTGGGCTGAAATGACCGTTGCGCCGATCAGTGCGGCGAGGTCCGCGAGCTGTTCGGTGCGGGCCTCGCCGAATCCCGGCGAGCGGATCGCGCACGATTTCAGCGTGCCGCGCAGATGGTTGACGACGAGGGTCGCAAGCGCTTCGCCCTCGACTTCGTTCGCGACGACCAGAAGCGGCTTGCCGGTACTGCTGAGTGCCTCGAGCACGGGCAAGAGCTGCGTGATCGCGGTGATATTCATGTCGCACAGCAGGATCCGCGGCTCCTCGAGGACCACGCGATGATTGTCCGATTCGACGAACAGCGGCGACAGGTAGCCGCGATCGATCAGCGAGCCGTCCACCGTCTCGAGCTCGTCGTCGAGCTTCGTGCCGTCCTCGATGCTGATCGCGCCGTCCCGGCCCACGCGCTCGACGGCCTGGGCGACCAGCGATCCGATCGTGCTGTCGCCGCTAGCGGAAATCGTCGCGATCTGGCGCATTTCATCCGCGCTCGCGCAGGGTTTCGACACGCGGTGCAGTTCGGCGACCACGTCGCGGCCGGCGGCCTCGATCGCACGCTTGAGCGCCATCGGGTCGTGTCCGGCGGTGACGCACTTGATCCCTTCGGCGACGATCGCCTGGGCGAGGGTGGTGGCGGTCGTCGTGCCGTCGCCGGCGACTTCGCTCGTGCGGGTCGCCACTTCACGCAGCAGCCGGGCACCCATTTCCTCGAACGGATCGGGCAGGTCGATGGAGCCGGCCACGACGACGCCCGAGTTCGCGACCAGCGGCGCAGTGCCGGCCTGCTCGACGATCACGTTGCGCCCGCCGGGCCCGAGCGTGATCTTGACGGCCTCGGCCATCGCGTTGACGCCCTTGAGCAGCCGTTGGCGCGCATCCTGATGAAAGACCAGCGATTTTGCGGGCACGATACGTCTCCTGTTCCAGGATGCCGGACACGATGCGTCGCGAAACCGGCTACCGATATTCCACCTGCCGGCAGGCCGCGCGGGTTGACCTGGGTCAACGAGCGCGAAGCGTTGCGCGCCGCCGCATGCGCGCAAGAGGGTGTCCCGTCTATCCATCCCGAGCGTTGATCTCCATCAAGTGTCGCGGTTCCTGCCAATCGAGAATGAGTACGTCAGTGACGGGAAGGCGGTACGACATGAACGCATCGTCCCGCCGACTTCCGGTCAGGCAACCTCGCGAACGGTACCCGTTGTGGACCGTGATGATGTCAGGAGCGCCGGATGCAGACACAGCACGTAGCGATTCCCGTCGACTCTGTCACGCTTGACGGGATTCTGGAGATTCCCGATGACGCCGGCGCGGTTGTCGTGTTCGTGCATGGCAGCGGCAGCAGCCGCTTCAGTCCGCGCAATCGGCAAGTGGCGGCAGGCCTGCAGCGCGCAGGTTTCGCCACGCTGCTGTTCGATCTGCTGACGCTCGACGAGCAGCGGCACGACGACATCGACGCGACCTACCGCTTCAATATCGCGCTGCTGGCACGCCGGCTGGACGCGACCCTTGCCTGGCTCGCGCAAAGGCCGGACGTCGGGGCGCTCCAGGTCGGCCTGTTCGGTGCAAGCACAGGTGCCGCCGCCGCACTCGTCTCGGCCGGGGGAACGAACATCGTGGGCGCCGTCGTATCGAGGGGCGGCCGGCCCGACCTGGCGCGGCCGATGCTTCCGTCGGTCCGCGCACCCACACTGCTGATCGTTGGCGAACGCGACACGGAAGTGATCCGGCTGAATCAAAAGGCCGCCGGGCAACTGACGTGCGAGCATCGCATCGCGATCGTGGCGGGTGCGACACACCTGTTCGAGGAGCCCGGCACGCTCGACGAAGTGACGCGCCTCGCCGTTGGCTGGTTCGAGCGCTGGCTGAGTACCCGGCCAGCTTGAACGCAGAACCGTGTCGTTGCTTGCCACTGCACAGGTCTGCACTTTGCGCTTCCCCGTATCGCGAGGATGGGGCATTTCGCTTACAGGACATCGACCATGAGTGGCATCTTTCGGAATCGCACCGATGCGGGCAGGCAGCTCGCCGCGGCGCTGGCGGGCTACGGTGGACGCAGCGACGTCGTGGTGCTGGCGCTGCCGCGCGGAGGTGTGCCGGTGGGCTATGAGGTCGCGCGCGCGTTGCAATGCCCGCTGGACGTGCTTGTCGTACGCAAGCTCGGGGCGCCGCTCAATCCGGAGCTGGCGATCGGGGCAATCGCGACGGGCGACGCACTCTATCTCAACGAGTCCGCCCTGCGTAACATTCCCGTAACCGAGCAACAGCTTCTCGACACCATCGCACGCGAACGCATCGCGCTTCAACACCGGGAGTCGGCCTACCGCGGACAGCAGCCGCCTGCTCCGGTCGAAGGAAAGATCGTCATCGTCGTGGATGACGGCATGGCGACGGGGTCAACGATGCAAGCGGCCCTCGACGCACTGCGCAATCGGCGTCCGAAGCGGATCGTCGTCGCGGTGCCCGTGTGCCCGGCCGGGGCGGAATCCCGTTTCGAGTCGATTGCGGATGACTTCATCTGCGTGTCGCAGCCGATCTGGTTCATGAGCATCAGCCAGTTCTACGCCGACTTCCCGCAGACGAGCGACGAAGAGGTGCGAAGCTGCCTCGCCGCGGCGCAGGACTGGCAACGTGGTGCCGCGAGCGGCGACGACGACGGCACGCGTGCCGCTGCGCCGGGCGATGGCACGCCTTGATCGGCTTCTCTGCCGGCTTGTCGTGCGAGCCGAAGCCCGGCGCCTGTCCGCCGATCGGGCGCGCGACAACCGCATTTCGCATGGAGGAAATGCATCATGCAGCCACCGACAACCCCATTCCTTGCTGTTCGGGCGCTCGGGCAGCGTATGAGCGGTGACGCCACCGACTACGACGCCCTTCTGGAAATGGCGCGCGGCCGTGACCTGATTCTGCTGGGCGAGGCAACGCATGGCACGGCCGAGTTCTACCGCATGCGCGGGGAAATCACCCTGCGCCTGATCTCCGAGCAAGGCTTCGACACGGTCGCCATCGAAGGAGACTGGCCCGACGCGTGGCGAATCGATCGCTACGTGCAAGGCGAGGGGACCGACGACGCCTTGTCCGCGCTGGATGATTTCGAGCGGTTCCCCGTCTGGATGTGGCGCAATCGGGAAGTATGCGACTTCATTGCCGCGCTGCGCGGAATCAACGTCACCCGGCCGCAGCAGAACCGGGTGGGCGTTTATGGCCTCGATCTCTACAGTCTCTATCGTTCCGCGGACGCGGTGATTCGCTACCTCGAAGGCGTGGACCCGGCAGAGGCCGCGCTGGCGCGTGCGCGCTACGCGGCGCTGGACCATGTGCGGGAGCCACAGGCCTATGGATATGCCGCGGCGTTCGGTGCGAGGCCTGCCGCCCAGGCTGGCGCGGTGCGGCAGCTTCTGCAGCTGCGTGCCGACCAATTCGACTATCTGGCGCGCGACGGCACCGACGCACTCGATGCGCAGTTCTTTGCCGAGCAGAATGCGCAGGTCGTTGTCAACGCCGAAGCGTACTATCGCGGGATGTTCGGAAGCCGGATGAACACGTGGAACCTGCGCGATGCTCACATGGCCGGCACGCTGTTCGCGCTGACCCGCTATCGCGTGCGCCGCGGCGGCAGCGGCAAGGTTGTCGTCTGGGCACACAACTCGCATCTCGGCGATGCGCGCGCAACGGAATCACGGCGTCGCGGGGAGTGGAACCTCGGCCAGATCGTGCGCGAAAATGCGCGACATCGGGCGCTGCTGGTTGGATTCACGACGTACACCGGGCATGTTTCAGCGGCTTCACGATGGGACGGCGACGTCGAGCAGAAATGGGTGCGTCCTGCGCAACACGACAGCTGGGAACATCTTTTCCATACCACGGGTTACGACCGCTTCTTTCTGCCCATGCAGGGCGACACCGCGCGCACGCTCGACGAACCCTTGCTGGAGCGCGCGATCGGCGTGCTGTACCTGCCGCAGTCGGAGCGGCAGAGCCACTATTTCGAAGCCGCGCTCGCGTCACAATTCGACGCGCTCTTTCACCTCGACGAAACCGGTGCGGTCGAACCGCTCGAACCGTCGGCAGGGTGGCAGAGCCGGGAGAGGCGCGCCGAGGCGCTTTAGCGGAGATGTGCACCCGTATCACGTTGAACGAGGGCGCCGCGTTTCCGTATCGGAACCCCACCGCTGATCGAATCGGATGGCGTGGCCCGGGATGGCTCGTCCTGCGTCGCACGCGCCCGGATTCTTGACCGAAATCAACGCTCAAGCCCCATCGAAGCCGATGATGGTAACGAAGCCGGGCATCGCCCAGGCGTACGGCCCATTGTCCCGCGAGGTTCACATGTACACGAAGATCATTGTTGCCCTGGACGGCAGCGAGCCGTCGAAGCGCGTGTTCGAGGAAGGATTGAAGCTGGCGAAGTTTTGCGGTGCTCGCTTGTTCGCGGTGTATGTCGTCGACAAATCGGTGCTGTTCACCTACGCGGGCCGCATCGATCCCAACGAGCTGATCGACGAGCTGCGGCGTGACGGCACGGCGGTGCTGCGTGACGCCGAGCACGCCATCGCACGCGCGGCGGTAAACGGTGAGACGGAACTGATCGAAAGCGCGGGCATCGGCGAGGATGTCGCGCAATGCCTGCAGCGCTATGTCGACGAGCATGCGATCGACCTGGCCGTGATCGGCACCCACGGGCGCCGTGGTATCCGACGCATGGTCATCGGCAGCGTCGCGGAGCGCTTCGTGCGTGCATCGCATTGCCCGGTTCTGATGGTGCGCGGCGACGACGCGTCAGGCGCGACCGCGAAAACCGCGTAGGAGACGTCGCGAGCCCCGCCCCAGGAAACCGAACGCTCCACGCGCCGGCGCTGCGTACGGACCGACTCGGGCGATGCAGGCACGGCCACGGCCCGCTTGCGGAAAGGAGGGAGTATGAATTCCGGAAAGGTACTTGTCGTGTTCTATTCACGCACAGGCACGACCCGCCGGGCCGCGTCCGCACTGGCGGCGATGCTCGACGCCGACGTCGAGGAAATCATCGTGACGCAGGGTCGCTCGGGCCCGTTCGGATATCTGCGCTCGCTGGTCGAGGCGATCAACCGGAAACCGGCGGACATCGTCGCGCCGAAGCGGGATCCGGCAGCATACGATCTCGTGGTGATCGGCTCCCCGGTCTGGGCGGGCTGCGTATCGTCGCCGGTGCGGGCCTATCTCGAAGCGAATCAGCGGCGCTTGCCGCAGGTTGCATTCTTCTGCAGTCTCGCCCAACGCGGCGCGGAATCGGCATTGGCTCAAATGCGGATGCTCGCGCGCAAGTCGCCGCTGGCCGAATGCCATGTCACGTCGCGCGAAACGTTGCACGGCGAGGCCAGTCCGATTCTGGCGGCATTTGCCGAGCGGGCCGCGCGCAAGCTGACGGAGTCGGTCGCGTGACCGCCACGCGTTGACCGCCACACGCAGATACACGCATCAGCGCCACCCGGACGGTTGAGCGACGGTTATCGCGTGCACGGCAGAATCGTCTTCTGGGAGCGCGTGGATGTGCCGAGCGTGCCGGTGGACGCGTTGTTCCGGTGTGCGGAGCAGTGGTGCGCGTTCGAGGTCGATCATGGGCGGGCAGTCCGACAGGTCGTTCAGCTCGGACAGCGCAACGCGGAGGCGGCTCAAGTGCTTGCTGGCCTGCGGAACGGCAAAACCGTTCTCTTATACCCGCCGACCGCGCTTGCGGAGAACACGCCGGTTCGGTTGCCCAGCAGGAACAGGCCTCCGTGCGACACGGCCTTTGCCTTGGCACCCGCGGTGCGCACCGGATACGCAGGTTCGCGAGATATGATTCCACTCATAGTGCGCGGGATAACACAGGGCTAGACTGCCGCTGCATTCGAAACCGGAGACATTCATGGCACGTACAGCTGCGCTTTTGCTCGCCGCTTCCCTTGCTGCCGGCAGCCTCGCTTCATTCGCCGCTGCCGACACGACCGCGCGCGAGAAGGCGGTCGAGCAACGGGGCGCCGACGTCATGCCGTTTTCGCTGGCGGCCACCACCCATATCTTCACCAAGACCGCGGATGGCGGCGTCCAACAGGTCGTGACGAAGCGAGACGATCCCCACCAGGCCGGGTTGATCCGCCAGCACCTGGCGATGGTCGCGCGGCAGTTCGCCGCTGGCGACTTCGCGGGACCGGAGCAGATCCACGGCAAGGCCATGCCGGGCCTTGCGGCGCTTCGCGCGGCGAAGCCGGGCGAGCTGACAATCACCTATCGCGACCTGAACAACGGCGGCGAAATCGCCTATCGGACCGATCAGCCGCGGCTGGTCACCGCGCTGCACCAGTGGTTTGACGCACAGCTGTCCGACCATGGCCACGACGCGATGGCGGGGCATGGCGCGAACGCGAGGCCTCACCATCCGGCCGGCACCACACCCGAATAGCGGGGGCCGCGGCCACGAAGCCCGCGGCGAGTCCATCACGCTGCAGACCGCCGGGCCCGGCGATTTTGTGGCGGAAGCGAGTCTCTTTAGCACGCGATACCACTGCGACGGCGTTTGCCCGGTCGCCAGTCAATTGCTGGGGGACGAGTTCATCGCGCGCGACGGGAGCCTCGTCGTCCTGACCGGAAATCCGCCGACGTGACAGGATCGATGGTCGTGGCGATCGTCAACCGTTGACCTGTGTCAACGGGGTTTCCCGGTATTCGAGATTGACTGACATCAACGTCGATGCGCTGAACGCGTCCATGTTCTTTCCGCAAGCGACTGTCGCGCGTCGCGAAGACAGCTACGCAGACGCGTGTTTCGTCATCAGCCAGTGAGGCTTGCCATGCATGAAAGAGTCCTCATTTCCGCCGCCGACCTGGCGGAACTCATGAAAACGACGCCGGTGGTGCTCATCGATACGAGAGACGCCGCCAATTACGCGGAAGCCCACTTGCCCGGTGCAGTCAACATCCACGAGATATTCACGTATCTGGCGATGTCGACGCCGCAAGGTGTGGCGGCGTTGCGCGAGACCTTCACCGACGCCTTCGGCAAGGCCGGCTTGTCCGGGAGCGAAACCGCGGTTGTTTATGAGCAGTCCATGACAACCGGCTTTGGACAGTCCTGCCGGGGTTATGTGTTGCTTCGCTATCTCGGCTATCCGAGAGACAAGATCAAGGTACTCCACGGCGGGTTCAGGGCCTGGCGCGCGGCGGCGCTGCCGAGCACGACTGACGTACCGGCACCGAAGCCCGTCCGGTTTCCCGTCGCTACCGAAGGTGGCAGCATTCTGGTGGACCTGAACGAGATGAAGGCAGCGGTCGCCGACCCGCACGTGGTGAAACTCGATGTGCGGGACGTCGACGAGTGGATTGGCGAAAGCTCATCGCCGTACGGCAAGGACTTTTGCCCGCGAAAAGGTCGCATTCCAGGCTCGGTGTGGCTCGAGTGGTACCGCATGCTGAAGCCGACACCCACCGGGCAGATGTTCAAGTCTCCAGCAGAGATTCTTGCGGAATGCGCGACAGTCGGGATTCGCCGGGATACGCCGGTCGTCGTTTTCTGCTTCAAGGGCGCGCGGGCGTCCACAACGTTCGTTGCGCTCGAGGAAGCCGGCATCAGGAACGTGCGGCTATACCTCGGTTCCTGGAACGAGTGGTCGCGTGACCTCTCGCTTCCCATCGAAGAGGGGGTGCCGTACTGATGCCGGTTCCACAGGGAAGCGAGAACCGCATGCCGCATGTCGCCGTGTCCCCCTCCGCGGTTTGCCCCCGGGTAGCGCGGTATTGAAGGTGCCTCGTCCATGGAAGAGACCGTGACGCCGGAATCGACTGTCGGACTGTCGACTGCCGAAGCACGCGAGCGCGCGAAAAAATTCGGCCCGAACACAATCCGCGAACAGGCGGCGCCATGGTGGCGTGCGCTGTTGCCCAAGTTCTGGGCACCGGTGCCTTGGCTACTGGAAGCGGCCATCGTGTTGCAGATTGGCATGGGCGCTTACATCGAGGCGGCTGTCGTCGGCGCACTGCTCGTATTCAACGCCGTACTCGGCATCGTTCAGGAACACAGAGCCGGCGTCGCGCTCGCGGCACTCAAACAAGGACTCGAACCGACCGCGCTCGTTTGCCGCGACGGCCAATGGACACGTGTGCCTGCGGCGGATCTCGTGCCTGGTGATGCAGTGCAGCTGGCACTTGGGGGCGCGGTGCCTGCAGACGTGCGCGTGACAAAGGGCTCCGTGATGGTGGATCAATCGATGCTGACCGGAGAGTCCGTACCTGTTGAGGCTCTGCTTGGCGGGATGGTCTACGCGGGCTCGCTCGTCAGGAGCGGCCGGGCGTCAGCCACGGTCACTGCGACGGGCGCACGTACTTACTTCGGCCGCACCGTCGAACTCGTTCGGATCGCGCACGCGCCGAGTTCCGAACAGCACGCGGTGCTCGCCGCGGTAAAGGGCCTCGGACTCGTCAACGGGATCATCGCGCTGGTCTCGGTGGGATATGCGTATCTTCTCGGGTTTCCGGTTGCCGAACTGATGCGTCTTGCGCTCACGGCCTTGCTGGCAACGGTGCCGGTGGCGCTGCCGGCTACCTTCACGCTCTCCGCGGCACTCAGTGCGCTCGCGCTGAGCCGTCGCGGTGCACTGCTCACGCGTCTATCCGCGGTGCACGAGGCGGCAGCCATGGACGTGCTCTGCTCCGACAAGACCGGCACGCTCACCCGGAATGCGCTGGAAGTCGAAGAAACCTCGCCAATGCCGGGCTTTGATCGCGAGCATCTGCTGTTTCTAGCCGCAATGGCAAGTTCTCGTACCGGCGACGATCCGCTCGATGCGGCCGTTCGGCGAGCTGCAGCGTCGTTGATTCCCGAACGATACGATCAAGAGCCGACTCGCTTCGTCCCGTTCGATCCCGAGACGAAAATATCGGAAGCCTATCTGTCGCACGACGGCCATGAGCCGATGCGTATCGTAAAGGGTGCGATGCAGGCGATCGAGCAGATTGCCGACGTGGCGCCAGGCGCACGCGCGAAGTCCGACGAGCTTGCCCATCGAGGTCACCGCATCATTGCGGTTGCGGTGGGAGCAGCGGGAAGTTCGATGCATCTGGCAGGGCTGATCGCACTGAGCGATCCCCCGCGTGCTGATTCGGCCAAACTTGTCGCCGCGCTCAAGGGGCTCGGCGTGCGCACGGTGATGGTGACGGGGGATTCGGCCGCCACGGCCTCCGCCGTTGCCGGGAAAGTGGGCCTTCGGCCGACACCGTATCCTGCCGCGGCCGCATACCCTCACGCCGATCTCCAGCAGTTCGACGTCTACGCCCGCGTACTGCCGGAGGACAAGTACCGCCTCGTGGACGCGCTGCAACATGGCGGACACGTTGTTGGCATGTGCGGAGATGGTGCCAATGATGCGCCCGCATTGAGCCAGGCGCAGGTCGGGATCGCGGTTTCGTCCGCCACCGATGCGGCGAAGGCAGCGGCCGCGGTCGTTCTCACGGAACCGGGGTTGGCTGGTATTCTCGCGACCGTCCAGGAAGGTCGCTGCGCGTTCCGGCGTCTTCTGACCTATGCATTGAACATGCTGGTGAAGAAGATCGAGGTCGTTTTGCTGTTGGCTTATGGCCTCGTGGTTGTCCATCACGCGTTACTCACCCCGATGATGATGGTGTTGCTGCTCGTCACGAACGACTTCCTGACGATGTCCTTGACGACTGACCGGGCAAGACCGGCACCGGCACCGTCTGTTTGGCACATGCGCCACATCGTCACCGCGGCTACGATCTTCGGGAGCTGCAAGCTGCTCTTTTCCGGCGGCATCGTGACCGCCGGTGCGTTGTACGGTCGATTGCCGACCAGAGAATTGCAAAGCCTGAGCTTCCTCGCGATCGCCTTCGGCAATCAGGCGGTTCTTTATGTATTACGCGTGCGTGGTCACCTCTGGCATTCGCGGCCGGGCCGGTGGCTGCTGCTGTCGTCCGCGATCGACATCACGATCGTCTCGGTGCTCGTACTGTCAGGTACGCTGATGGCCACGTTACCGTGGTCGCTGGTGGGAGCCGTTGCAATGACCGCGATCGGGTTTGCGCTGATTCTGGATCAACTGAAGATACCGGTCGAAGCGGCGCTACGGCTTGGCTAGACCGAGCGAACCAGGCTTGGCGAGAAGGGGCCGGCGCAGACATCCGACCGACCGCCTGCGCGTATCCGTCAGCCCTTCGGTTGAAATGTAAGAACGATGCTCGCCGGCGTCGTGCCGTCGATATCCCGTGGCATCGGGTCCGACTTCTCGACGGCGGCCAGCACGGCACGGTCCCACTGCGGGTTACCGCTGGAGCGTTGCACCCTGACACTGAGCAGCGCCCCGCTGGGCGCGCACGTGACAGCGATGACGGCAGATGGATTGCCCGGGATCTCGAACGGCGCGACGACGTTGGCGCGCACCCGACGGGCTACCGTCCTTGCATAGTCCCGCGACGCAGCAACGCCGATCTCCAGCAGAGGCCCGCGGGCGATGTCCTGCAGGGCGGCGAGCCGCGCGGTGTGTTCCCGCTCCATTTCACCGTCCGCTTGCGCAGCAACGGTCGTGGCGTTCGGCAACCGGGTCCGGCGTGCCGCGATCACGCTGGTCCGCAAGGCTGACGCCTTTGGACGCTGGGGTTTGATGTCGATCCTGCGATGATGGCGCACGACGGGCACCCGCGCGTTCACGGCTCCGAGTTCGGTAGACGGAATCGAAACGCGCGATGCCGACTCCGGGTTGGCCGTATGCTGGGCCGACGTGGTCAACGGCAACGGCATGCCGGGCGCGTTATTCACCGTGTGCGAGCCAGCGGGGGAGTGGTGGTGCAACAGGCCGGCGCCGGAAATCACCATCGCCGCCAGCAGGACGTGCAGAGCCAACGCCAGTCCAAACGCTCGCCCCGTGCCGCGCTCGCGCGGCGGCCAAACAGGCAAGTCGGATTTCGTGCTCATGGCTGCTTAGCGCCGGCCTGCGCCCCGTGAGCGGGCCTCGAGCCGGTGCTCCGTTCGCTACCGATTTCAGTTTAGTCGGGGCACGGAAGTCAATCAAAATGGGTGACTGCCGATGGACTTCCAGCAACCATTCGACAGCGTCTGGTACCGCATTGCAAAAACGTCAGAACGATGGCCACCGGCGTTGCCCCGTTTTTTCATCCGTACGAAAAACAAGGGGCCGATGTTCCGGGTCAGCCTCCTCGGCGTACTGGTTGCCGGCGCTCCGGTGCACGAAGACAGCGACAATCCGGCCGGCTAACGCAAGTATCGGCCTCCGGTGGGGCGTTCCCGAGACTGGCGCAAGATCACATGGCAAACGTCGATCGGGACGGGACGGCGGTAACCTTGTTCCGGCCGATTGCCTTCGCGTGGTACAACGCCTCATCGGCCGCCTTGATCACCGCCCCCACTTCGACATCCTGTTCCGGTGTCCAGCTGGCTAGACCGATGCTGGCCGTCACGTACCCGAATTCGCTGCCCACGTGTTCGATCATCAAGCCACTGATCGCGGCGCGAATTCTTTCGGCGATCAGTGCTGCGTTCGCAAGTGACGTGTCGGGCAGCAGTATGACGAACTCTTCCCCGCCGTAGCGGGCCGCGCGGTCGTTCGGGAGACGAATGTTCTCGCCGATGCACCGCGCGACCGCGGCCAGCGCGTCATCGCCTGCCTGGTGGCCATAGGTGTCGTTGTACGCCTTGAAGCGATCAATATCGACGAACAGCAGCGAAAACACGGAGCGCGCTCGACGCGCGCGGTGCCATTCCTGATCGAGGATCTCCCCGAACGTGCGGCGATTGTTGAGTCCGGTCAGGCCATCGGTGCGCGCCAGCAGAACCAGTTCGGATTCCGCCCGCATCCGGCGCCGCAACTGCGCACTGAGCAGAATCGACAGCGCAATGGATCCCGTACCGAATGCGGCCACCAGTGAGCCGATCGTGATCGCGCGGTGCCGCCACGCCGCATAGATGTCCTGCTCGGCTTCGGCGACCATGATGATCAACGGCAGATCGGGCAAGTTCTTGAAATAGTAGTGCCGCCGCACACCATCGATCGACGCCGTTTCCGAAAACGTGCCCTCCGGCGCGGCCCGGAAACGCCGGAAAGTCACGGCTTGGCTGATGTCGCGTCCGATAATGCGCACGTCGAACGGCTGACGCATGAACATGATTCCATCCTTGCCGATCAGGGACATCGAACCATGGGTGCCGAGCGCCAGGCCGGCGAACAGCCTGTTGAAATACTCGAGATTGATCGTGAGCACCACGATGCCGGCAAATGAGCCGTCGGTGTTCGACAGACGTCGCGACAACGCGAGACTTCGGATGCCTCCGCGCAGGCGCGATACATAAGGATCGCTAACATAGAGCCCGGTATCGGGGCGATCGCGCTGGATCGTGAAGTACTTCCGATCGGCGAAATTGCCCTTGCGCGGTACGTCATGTTCCGAGTCGAGGACGATGTCGCCGGCTGCGTCCAGCACAAGCATCGAGCCAATGTATTGGGCGGTCATCGCATAGTCAAACAGCACGGCTCGCCGCAAGGCTGGGGAGGCGGCCATCACGTCGGGGCGTTGCAGCCCTCGAATCACTGCCTGCAACGACAGGTCGTAGAGCTCAAAATTGCGCTCGATATCTCTTTCGGCCATCAGACCAAGATTGCGCGAGGTTTCGCTTGCGCGATCAAGCGCGTCCTGGCGGCTCTGGCGCAATTGCAAAACGCACAGACACATCAGTGCAACGGCGACGAGGACGCCGAGCACCACGACATAGTAAGGCGCCGCCGACCGAGGCTGCATGGATTTCCTCACTCAACGGGCGCCCAGGATGGGCCTCGATTCCGCATACTAGAAAGGGCGGGCAGCGAATGCAAGAGCGGGTTGCCCGAAGTCGGCACGGACATAATGCCGACTGTTCGCCACATCAAACAGTTTCGATGCTGACGACTCCGTTTTGCTGTGTCGCAACAAAAGAACCGTCGCTTCTTGTTCACGGAGCAATTTCACGGGTGAGGCCAATCCAAATTGGACGAGTATTGGCTGCCTGCCAATAAATTCGGCAACTTGAAAGTTGTTGTGAAATTAGCTAATTGGAGGATCGAGACAAGCGCAGCGAATCAAAGAACAAGCCGAAGACACGAAGACCCGTCGCAGACGAATGAGGGCCACTTCCCGAAGGCGTTGTACGACTCGATTTTGCCGGTGCTCTCCTTGACCGCATCGCGAAGCTCGTGGCTGTCGAGCTATTCGAGCGAAAACACCGTGAACAGAAAATTGGTGAACTCGCATGCCGCACGGTAGGGACGACACTGACGGCTCTCAGCGGCAACGCGGCGTATCAGCGAGGAAACTATGCAGACTTGGCATCTTTTCGCCCCCTGCGGGCGTCTGCCAAGGCTTGGTGACATCAATAGGCGGGGGCAAATACCAAACAGGACGCGCGTCACATTTTTGTCACATTGCGATTCTTTCGGCTCGGCACCCGACTGGACGGCGAGATCGCCGGTCGTCACGCTGCGCGTCAGATCGTTCGCTCAGGCGGTCGATACCGCGCCGCCCACTCATACCAGCCAGGCAAGCAGCACAAGGAAAATTCGCGATCGCATCGGGGACCCCTCGGCGGTAGATCTACCGCATCGACAATGCGCGCGCAGAGTGCCCCGCATCTTGCTTCCAAGCTGACGCGGAACGAAAGCGCGGGCTTGATGCTGGTCAAGCGCCGCCTGGGGCATCGCGCCGCATCATTCGGCGGAGGTGCCCGGTCCTCCCCAGTGCACGGGCAGGCGGACGACATCCACATGCCCCGGAAGATCGCCGGCCACGTCGCTTTCCATGTAGGAGAAGTACAGGACGACGAGACGCCGGATATCGACAATCCGGACCACGTGTATCGATCGAAATACCGGATCGACCGATTCGTCGAACACCAGAGCCTGCCGTGGCAAGCGTGCGGTAGTCGCAAGCGTTCCGGTCTGGTGGCAGGACACCGACGCTTCGGCGCCATGTCCGTCGCGGAAGGACGGTCGTTCGTCGCTCGAGTGCGGCTCCGAAACGAAGCACGTCACGCCCTTGAGCAGCGGGTCGTCGTACGCGGAAATTCCGATATGGGTTCCGTAGCGCTGAGAGTGCGGAGGAATGCGCGCCAGTTCCTCTGCATCGACGACGGATGCGCAGGAGATCGCCAGCGCGACGGAAGCCATCCATGTACTCGTTCGCAGCGTGATCATCGCCAGCATCCTCGACTAATCGGCAAACCTGCCTCGGCCCGACTCTCACAGAACGAGTCTGATTGAATTTCAGACTAGGTTTCCGAGGGTATCGAACGCTTGACTTGCGTCAAGCTGGAATGAGCCGGTGGCCGGATGCTTGCCATGACCTGATGGATCGTGCCGCCGACGTCAAGGACGTCGAGGCAATCCGCACGACGCTGGTCGCGACACCGGGCGTGCTTGACGTGCACGACCTGCGCACGCGAAAGACCGGCGATCTGATCCTCGTGGACGTGCATCTCGACATCGACGCCGATCTCACCGTTGCGCAAGGGCATGACATCGCCGTGAATGCGCGTGCTCGCGTGATGCGGCATCACCGTGTCCTGAACGTGATGACGCACGTCGATCCGCGCAAGTGCGCGAAGCCCGCGGACGTCGCGACCGGGATTCGACGCGGGTAGGCAGGAAGAGGGCGACCTACCCGTTCGGAACATCGCGCTTGCCGGCTTCATTCAGAACTGCGCGGACGATGGCCGCGCCGAAACATCAACCGACGTTCATTGACGAGCGCACGCCAGTCCAGCTTCATCAACGCGAAGACGATGCCGAGAAGCACCAGTTGCGTGACGATGAAGTATCCGCCGAGGTAAGAGCCTTCGAGTTGGGATTCCACGTCCAGCCGAGCCGATGCAAAGCGGCCGAGATGCGCCCAGACCGCATAGGTCGTGACGCGACCGATGAAGAACGCCGCGGCGATGATCCTGAGCGGCATCCCGGAAAGTCCGTACGCGATGAACAGATAGTTCGACGGCAGCGGGCTCAACGCATAGCAGAAGAACGCGCCGACGGTCAGCGTGCGGTGCTTTTGCAGCCATTGCGCGGCGATGGCGATATTCTCCCGGTCGGAAGCCGGCATCCAGCGCGAGCGGACGAGCGATCTCGCGAAGATCGCCAGAATGACGCGGCCGGTTGTCGCCGCGCCTGCCGCGACGACGGCGAAGATCAACGGGTTTCCGTCGGGCAGGTTGAACCCGACCCACGACATCGCCATCCAGGTGGGCGGTGCGAACGCCGGGATGAGATTCAGCAGAAGAATCAGCAGAAAGAGCACAGCCAGCGTCAGCACGATATCGGCTCCAGGCCATCCGGTGTCACGTTTCGATTTTGCTGACGAAAGCGGCCGGCGGCTTGACTCACATCAAGCAAGGCGCCGCGCCGGCATGTCGCGGCAGGCGCGTCGTCCTGACCCACGTCAACGCTCGAAACGCGGCGTTTTCTAGACTGGTGCCACGCCGTCAGCAACCGGAATCGGACGCAGCGAACACGTTCATGCACGGCGAGCGGAAAAATCGTCATGTCTCGAATGCGCTGGTCGATCGATCTCGTGTTGCTGGTTCTCTCGGCCGTCACGCTTGCCGCCGGCGGCCTGTGCGTGGCGTTCGGCCTGCCATCGCCCGCGCGGGTCGTCTGGTTGCTTGGCACGCTGCCGGTCTTGCTCGCATTGACGATAACCGTCGTAAAGGCGGTG
The DNA here is from genome assembly GCF_003853645.1 of Burkholderia sp. Bp9143. Taxonomy (GTDB): domain Bacteria; phylum Pseudomonadota; class Gammaproteobacteria; order Burkholderiales; family Burkholderiaceae; genus Burkholderia. The sequence continues at coordinate 25,618 of NZ_QTPO01000013.1, forward strand.
GCGAGGCGGCAGGCCGGCATCGACGTGCTCGCATGGCTGGCAATCGGGCTGGCGATCGCGCTCGACGAGACGCTCACCGCGGCGGTGATTGCGTTGATGCTGGCAAGCGGGCGAACGCTGGAGCAGTACGCGCAAGACCGCGCGCAACGCGAGATGACCGCGCTGCTCGGCCGTGCGCCTCGGCAGGCGACCCGGTTCGAGCACGGCGAATGGCGTTCCGTTGCGCCGGAAACCATCGTCCCCGGTGACCGGCTGCTGGTGCGAAGCGGCGAATGCGTGCCGGTGGACGGCACGTTGACCGCCGACGCGGAACTCGACGAATCCATGCTGACGGGCGAGTCCTCGACCCAGCGGCGCCGCGCCGGCGAAAGCGCATGCAGCGGCGTGGTCAACGCCGGCGCGCCGTTCGAAATGGTCGCCCGCACCACGGCGGGCGACAGCACATTGGCCGGCATCGTCCGCATGGTCGAGCGTGCGCAACGCGAGCGCAGTCCGTCCGTGCGTCTCGCGGATCGCTACGCCGCGTTCTTCGTGCTCGCTTCGCTGCTCGTCGCGGGTCTCGCCTGGCTGCTGACCGGCGATGTCGCCCGTGCGCTGGCCGTGCTCGTCGTGGCCACGCCTTGTCCGTTGATCCTCGCCGTGCCGGTCGCCATCGTGTCCGGCCTGTCGCGTTGTTCGAAACGCGGCGTCCTGGTCAAGGGCGGGGGCGCGCTCGAACGTCTGGCACGCGCGACGATTCTGTTCTTCGACAAGACCGGCACGCTGACGGGAGGGCGGGCGCGTATCGTGTCGATCGAAAGCGGCGCGAACGTCGCAACGGACGAGGTGCTGCGGTTCGCCGCGTCGTTGGCTCAAGCGTCGGGACATGTGATCTCGGATGCGCTGACGGTCGCCGCGCGGGAACGCGGCATCGATCTGTCTCCGCCGTCGACCGTCATGGAAACGGCGGGCGAAGGCGTGACCGGCCGGGTCGACAACCGGTCGGTCTCGATCGGCAAGTTCGGATACGTTGCCGCTGCCTGCTCGACGATGGCGCGCTGGAGCGACGCGTTCCTGAGGCGGGTCGGCAGCGAGGGTGGGGCTGCCGTATTCGTCGGCGTGGACGGCGTCATGATCGGCGCGATTCAGATGGCCGACCAGGTGCGGCTGGAAACGCCGAGGGCGCTGCGGCTGCTGAAGCGCGAAGGCGTCGAGCGCCTCGTCATGCTGACCGGCGACCGGCGCGATATCGCCCAGGCCGTCGGCGAGCTGCTCGGCGTCACCGATGTGCGCGCCGAGCAGACCCCGACGGACAAGCTCACCGCGATCCAGGCAGCCCGCAAGGAGGGCGTGACGATCATGGTCGGCGACGGTGTGAACGATGCGCCGGCGCTGGCGGCGGCCGATGTCGGTATCGCGATGGGGGCGCGAGGGGCGGCCGCGTCGTCGGAAGCAGCCGACGTCGTGCTGCTGGTCGATCGGCTCGATCGACTCGTGGATGCGATGCGCATCGCACGACGGTCGCGCCGCATCGCGCTCGAGAGCGTGGTGGCCGGCATGTCGTTGTCGGTTGCCGCGATGACGATCGCGGCGGCGGGATTCCTGCAGCCGATTGCCGGCGCGCTGATTCAGGAGGCCATCGACGTCGTCGTCATCGTCAACGCATTGCGCGTGTTGCTGGTTCGCCCGAGGGCGACGGACGCCCGGCTGACCGATGTGGACGTCGAGCAACTCAAGCGCGAGCACACGGCGTTGTCACCGCTGCTGGACCAGATCAGGGATCTCGCGGATCGCATGCCGCAGCTGCCGGCCGCAACCCTCACCGGCGAGCTTGCGCGCTTGATCGACTCGCTTGACGAACGGCTGCTGCCGCACGAACGCGCCGACGATCGGGACGTGTACACGCGTCTTGCCCCGCTGCTCGGCGGCGAGGATCCGCTCGCCGCGATGAGCGGCGCGCACCGGGAGATCTTCAGGATGGTGCGGTCACTCAGGCAGATGGCCGCGGACTCGCCCCGCGACGGGCCGGACGCGATGCAGGTGCAGGCGATGCAGCGATTGCTGTACGGGCTCGAGGCCATCGTGCGCCTGCATTGCGCGCAGGAGGAGGAACTGTTCCACGCGGTGGGAACGGACGCGTGACGACGAAACGCGTCACGCGCGATGCGCGTTCACGAGAAGCAGCGGCGTTTTCGTGATCCGCGCGACGCGCGCGGCAACGCTGCCGACCACCCAGCCCGTGGCACCTCGCCGTCCATGGGTGCCCATGACGATCAGGTCCGCATTCCAGTCGATCGCGTCGCGCACGATGATGTGCGAAACGTCTGCGCCGTTCCGATCCGTTCGAATCAATTCCGATTGTGCGTGTCCGGCCACGCCATCGAGCAGGGTCATGGCTTTTTGCAGCGCACGATTGCCTTCGCCGAGCAATGCCGACTCCAGCGTCTCGACCGGGACGAAATCACCCAGCGATACGGGCCGATCAACGACGTGTATCGCACGAAACTGGGTGTCGGGCCGCGAGAATTTCAACCCCGTTCGCAACGCGTCGAGCGCAATCGTGCTGCCGTCGACGGCGAACAGCATCCGCCTCGGCAGATGCTCGGCGACCGACGCGAAACCTTCCGGCACGATGAGCAGCGGGCAGGCAACGAGTTTGCCGAGCGGGCCGGAAACCGTGCCTTCGATCCATCCGAGCAAGCCATGATGCTGACGTGCGCCGACGATCAGGAGTTCGGGTTGCCAGGCTTGCGCACTGTCGGCCAGCGCATGCACGATATCCGCGCCGTGCGTGGACAGGTCGATGACTTCCGTGTCGACGGCGATGTCGTCGCGCTGCATGGCGCTTTTCGCGCGCGACAGGGCGTCGGATGCGTCCCTCAGCAGTTCGTCACGCGCCGATTCGAAAAACGCCATGGATTTCGATCCGCGCGGAACGAGTGTGCGCGGATTTTCCGCAACGCTGACGATATGCACCGATGCATTCGACGGAACGAAGCATCTGGCATACGCGAGCGCATGGCTGGATGCGATGGAACCGTCGATGGCGATCAGGATCCGCCGGGGAGCGGGGACTGCCTGGCGGGTTGACGTGGTGGTGCTCATGAATGCCTCCCGGTGGCGACCGGCGATCGTGCGTACGGCAATTTTTCGCACGTCCGGCTTTTACCGGCTTGACCTTCGTCAAGCACATTCGTCTTCGCGGTGCGGCGGGGGAGGAGGATGAATCGGTCGGTGCCTGGAAACCGCACCTGCGTCAGTGCGTCTACTTCGCCGGATCGAAGCCTTCAGGCCTGGAGGGCAGTTCCTCGACCGATACCACCGGACGAGGCTGGCTGGCGTCCTGATCCGGGATGGCCTGGACGATCATCGCGAACAGTCTTTCCAGGTCTTCTTCCAGTTTTTCGCCTTCGAACGGATCGCGATTCGCTGCAAAGGCGGCGTCGATCTCGGCCCAGTCGTCCCGCGTCAACAGGCGTTTGGCGGCCGGCAGGATCAGTGTTTCTTCCAGGCACCGATGGTCCGCATGGAACTCCGCATAATCGTCCATCAGCGCGCCCAGCGTGTGAAGCGCGGAGGCGCCCTTCAGCTCGTACCGGGTCAGCGCATGCTCGAGATTTCTCAACTTCAAGTCGCCTTGAGCGTGCTGAGCCTCCAGTTCATCGAGAACGCCGTCGAACTCGCTGGTTCGCTCCCGCAACGGCGTGAACAGGTAGCGATCCTCTTTGGGATGATGGATCTGCTGCGGGTATTCCCGAATGTAGTAAAGCATGGCCCGAAACACGATGAGGCCCGGAACGGGGGCACCGGCAACGAGCAGATGAACGAAGCGTCGCATGCCGTCGATGACGGTCGACAACTGGACGTGTTCGTGGAGGATCACGGCGACTGCGCTACGCGGCCCGAGATACGGCATGTCACACTCCACGGCGGTAACGGAACAACCAGCGGTTTGCGGCCCACTCCGACAGCAAGCACGAAACCCTGTTTCGATACTTCCATATTGGTCGTTGCACCGCTCGCCATCAAAGCGCGCGAACACCGCGGCGTTGACGAAGATCAACGGACGGTGCTGCGTATTCGTCAGGCGGTCGCTTCATGCGACGAAAGGTTGGGCGGCTGTTTTGCTGTCCTCGCAATCACGAGGCGGCGACGCCCCGGCCACCATGCGCCATGTTTCCCGCTTCAGCCGATATCCTTCGCCTGAACCTCGTGCCGGCCTGAACGCGTCGGCCAGGGGAGGATGCGCGGAAGAATGTTTTTCGTGTGGATCAGACGATGCGCCAGCGCGCCCAGGACGTGCAGGCCGACCAGCGCGGCGAGCCCGTATGCGGTCAGCGCATGCAGTTCTCCCAGCCAGTGCGACAGTTCGCGATTCCTGGGTACCAGGGTGGGCAGCGAGAAGAGCCCGAAGCAGCTGGCCGGGTGCCCGGCAGCATTCGTCTTCATCCACCCGAGCACCGGAATGGCGAGCATCAGCACATAGAGCAGCCCGTGGACGCTGCGTTCCGCGAAATGGTTCAGCGTGCCCGCCGGGTTGATCGACGCCGGCAGCCGGCGCCGCATGCGCAACCGATTGACGATGCGAATCGCCACGAGGCCGAGGATGGCGACGCCGATCGACTTGTGCAGGCTGACGAGGTCTTCGTTGTCGTCCAGCAGCAGGCCGACGATCAGGTTGCCGATCAGCGCGGCGGCCAGCAGCCAGTGCAGCAGGCTGATCGACAGCGGATAGCGGGTAACGTTTTTCATGACGGAAATACCGGTTCGGTGTTCGGGAGCGTGCGCGGGTTACCCGAGCAGGTCGTGATAGTGCTTTCTCGATCCGTTGATCCGCCGCAGCGCCTGCTTGGCGGCCGACAGGTCATTGGCCTGGATCGCCCGGTCGACGTCGGCCAGTTCACCCTGCAATGTGCGCATGCCTTCGTCGTAGGTCGGCTGATCGTCGCGATACCGCTGGCGGCCCGCCTGTTGCGCATCGCTTTCGAGCCGGGTCACGTAGCCTTTCATTTCCGGAATCGTCCGGCTGTTCATGGCCCCCTGCATCGCGTGCTTCATGTCCTTCATCAGCGTCTTGATCTCGCCGGCGCAGGCCGGCGCGGCGGCCACGGAAAGCAGCAGGCCCAGTGTCGCGCAGAAACGGAGTCGGAACGATAGCGTGTTCATGGTCGTCGATTCGATTGCGAGTGTCGGTGACCGCGACCTTAGGGCGCCGACGTTAACGGATTCTTAAGGACCTGATTTTTCCGCGACCGGCTTGATGCCCGCCCGCGCCTGCGGTTATCGTGCCGCAATGGACGCGATGTCCGGATGAACAGGAGCTGGGCACCATGCGGGTGTTACTCGTGGAAGACGACAAGCTGATCGGCAGCGGGGTGGAAGACGGCCTGATCGAGGCCGGCATGACGGTCGACTGGGCGCACGACGGCAGGCATGCGCAGCTCGCGCTCGAAACCACGCCGTATGATCTCGTCGTGCTCGATCTCGGCCTGCCCCGCATGTCGGGAACCGAATTGCTCGACTGGGTTCGCAAGCGCGGCGACCATACGCCGGTGCTGGTGATGACCGCGCGCGACACTGTCGCCGACCGCGTGAGCGGCTTGAGCGCGGGCGCCGACGACTACATCGGCAAGCCGTTCGACCTGACCGAGCTGATCGCCCGCTGTCGTGCGCTCGTGCGGCGCTCGCAGGGCCGCAGTACCGACACGATCGACTATGGCGACCTGTCGGTCGATCCCGCGCTGATGACGGTGACGCGCGGCACCGAACGGATCGCACTGACGTCGCGCGAATGCGCGTTGCTGGTCGAGCTGCTGGCGAACCAGGGGCGCCCGCTGTCGCGCGCGCAGCTTCAGGACCGGCTCTACGGCTGGAACGAAGAAATCGAAAGCAATGCGATCGAAGTGCATGTGTCGAATCTGCGCAAGAAACTGGGGGCCGAATTGATCCGGACGATTCGCGGCGTCGGTTACGTGGTGGAGAAGGTGTCGTGATGCGCTCGATCCGGCAACGGCTCACCTTGCTCGTGCTGTCGGGAGTCGTGGCGGTCTGGGGGTACTCGCTGGTGTCGAGCTACCGCCAGGCGATTCACGAAGCGGAGGAATGGGACGACGCCCGCATCGAGCAGATCGCCCGGGCGTTCGCCGCGCTCGGTGCATCCGATCTCCCGGTCTTCGCGGACATCGTTCTCGGTTCGTCCGAAGACGACGATGGCGACAACGATGCAGCGCCGCGCATGCTGTATCAGGTCAGTGACGCGGGCGGACGCATCCTGGCCGCCAGCCCCGGCCTTGCGTCGCTCGACCTGCCGGTGTTTCCCGCGGCGGCATCGAGCCCGCTCCGGTTCGGCAATCCGAAGTGGCACGCGTACGTGCTGACCGATGCCGCGCACGGCCGCACCGTGCGTATCTTCGAGCAACGCACGCACCGCTCGGACCTGTCCGCGGAGGTCGCGCGCCGCGTCGCCCGACCGCTCGCATTCGCGTTGCCCGTGCTGGCCGTATTGATCTGGCTGGCGATCGGCCGCAGCCTGACGCCACTGCGGACGCTGTCCGAGGCGATCGCGGCACGTTCGCCCGACAGCCTGGATGCCATCGGCGCGAAGGGCATTCCCGACGAGGTGCGGCCGCTGGTCGCCGCACTGAACACGTTGTTGCAACGTCTGCGCGGCTCGCTCGATCGCGAGCGCGCATTCACCAGCGACGCGGCACACGAGCTCAAGACCCCGCTTGCCGCGCTCAAGGTTCAGGCGCAGGTCGCGCTCACGGCGCGCGATCCGGACCGTCAGCGGCGCGCGATGCAACGGGTCGTCGAGGGCGTCGACCGAAGCACGCATCTGGCGGATCAGCTGCTTGCACTGGCCCGACTCGACGAGACGGTGCCGATGCCCGGCGAGGCCGTCGATCTCGCGTGCGTGGTGCAGACCAGCATCAACGACCATCAGGCGCGCGCGGATCGCAAGCGGATCTCGCTGATTTCACACGTCGACGGCCCGGTCATCGCACATGCGCCGTCGACGCTGGTGCGCGTCCTGCTCGACAACCTCGTCGACAACGCGATCAAGTACGGCCGCGAGCAGGGGCGCGTCGAAATCGCGTCGTGGCAGGATGCCGGCGCGATCAGCCTCCAGGTCCGGGACGACGGTGTCGGCGTGTCGAACGAGGATCTGTCCCGACTGCAGGACCGATTCTTTCGCGGGACGGATCACGACGAAAGCGGCAGCGGCCTGGGGTTGTCCATCGTCGCGCGCATCGTGGCCAAGCTCGGCGGGCGTCTGACGTACGTCGACGGGTTGGACAGCAACGGGTTCGGTGTGCGCGTGACGTTGCCGTTGCCGGCTTGACCGGAGCCGGCGATTCCGGGTCCGCCCCTGTCTTTCGCGTGCGATGTGTTCGCGGATGCGCAGTTAACATTGCCTTCAGCTTGAGCGGAGCATCCTGTCTCCATGGCAGAAGAGGTGTTCTCGGATGCCGACCCTGTTCACAGGAGGTCAAGATCATGAAATTCGTTATCCGTACCATCATGCTGGCGGCAGTCGTCGTCCCCGCGTTCGCATCGGCAGCTCAATCGAACAGCGGCCCGACCCGGGCAGAGGTTCGCGCCCAGATCGTGCAGGCCGAGCAGGCCGGTTACAACCCGGCCCGCAAGGACATTCACTATCCGCAATCGATCCAGCAGGCCGAGGCACGCATCCGGTCTTCGGAATCGACGCAGCAAGCCGATGCATCGGGCTATGGGCCGGCACCGGCGGCAGGGGGCGACGCCGGGGCTGCGGTCCAGAGCCATGCGGCGGCGCAACGGTTGTACGTGCATCATTGACGTCACGCGCGCGAGCGCGGGTCGACCCGCGCTCGATATGACTTGCCGGCACTGTCGCCGACTCGCGTAGCGCGCGGTGTCAGTCGTCAGCCCTCTCGAGCACGTTCCGCGTGAGATAGACGATCGTGGCGAACGGCACGGTACGTCGCGAACGTATTCAGCCGTCGTTCCGATCACAAACAGCATGCAAATTTCGACTGGGTCTGTTCGAATCCGTGCATACGGGCCGCGGCCATGACGCCGCTAGGCAATCGCCTCGCGCCGCGTGAGCGACACCGAAGATCGGGATCCGGCGTGCATCGATGACGCCAGCCGCCGATTCGCGGAATGAACCAGTTGGGTAATTTGGTGCGCCGGCGCGCGCTGCGAATGGGCAACCGCCGCAGCCGGCCCCGGCTCATGCACCGAAATGAGGAATGCGGTCCGCCGGAATTTCCGCCCGGTGCCGGTCCGGCAAGCATTTCACGGCGATGGCCCGGTTTTTGCTGGAGTAGCCCTGGCCGCGCAACGGTTGCGCGTTGCCCGACGACCTACCAGACAAGGAAGATTCACCGTGAGCCCGACGACTCGACCGTTCCCCCGCCGCACCTGGCTGGCTGCGCTGATCGCAGCCCCCGTGATGGCACTGTTCGCTGCCGCGCCGGCGCATGCCGACGCGCTCGACACCATCGCGAAAAACGGCGCGCTGCGCGTCGCGGTGCCTGAAGACTATCCGCCTTTCGGCTCGGTCGGTACGGACATGCAGCCGCAGGGCTATGACATCGACATGGCCGAACTGCTCGCCAAGTCGCTCGGCGTGAAGCTGAAGCTGGTGCCCGTGAACAGTGCGAACCGGATTCCGTACCTGACGACCAACAAGGTCGACATGGTGATCTCGTCGCTCGGCAAGACGCCGGAGCGCGAGAAGGTCATCGACTTCTCGAGCGCGTACGCACCGTATTTCCAGGGTGTGTTCGGGCCGTCCGACATGAAGGTGAGCACGCCCGCCGACCTGACCGGCAAGACGGTCGGCGCCACCCGCGGCGCGCTCGAGGAGATCGCGCTGTCGCAGCTCGCGCCGAACGCGACGATCAAGCGCTTCGAGGACAACAACGCGACGATCCAGGCGTTCCTGTCGGGGCAAGTGCAGCTGATCGCCGCCGGCAACATCGTCGCGGCGGCGATTCTCGCGAAGAATCCGCCGCGCAGGCCCGAGGTCAAGTTCGTGATCAAGAATTCGCCGTGCTTCGTCGGCGTCAACAAGAACGAACCGCGCCTGCTCGCGAGGATCGACGACACGATCGCGCATGCGAAGCAGGACGGCACGCTGGGCGCGATGTCGAGGAAGTGGCTCGGCCAGCCGTTGCCGGCCGGACTGTAACGGATCGCAATGTCGCCTGATCCCTCGCCGCGGCCGGCACCAACGGCGCGGCGGGTGTCGTTGTCCGAACCCGAATCTACCCACTTCCCATGAGCTACCAGCTTCAATTCGGCGAGCTCGCCGATTACGCCGGCGTGTTCGCGAGCGGCGCGGCGATCACGCTCGCGCTGACCGCGGTCGCGACCGTGCTCGGCGTGGCGCTCGGCGTGCTCGGCGCGGCCGCGTACAGCGCCGACGCGCCCGCGGCCGTGCGGCTGCGCCCGCTGATCGGCGCGTACGTCGAGGCGGTTCGCAACACGCCATTCGTCGTCCAGCTGTTCTTCCTCTTTTTCGGCTTGCCGGCGCTCGGCGTGCACATCGACGAATACACGGCCGCGATCCTCGCGATGACGCTCAATCTCGGCGCGTACTCGGTCGAGATCGTGCGCGCGGGCGTCGCCGCCGTCCCGAACGGGCATCTGGAGGCGGCGTCCGCGCTGGCGATGTCGCGCGCGCAGATGCTGCGCCACGTCGTGCTGCCACAGGCGCTCGCCAAGGTGTTTCCCGCGCTGTCGAGCCAGATCGTGATCACGATGCTCGGTTCGGCGGTCGTGTCGCAGATCTCGGTGGCCGATCTGACCTATGCGGCGGGCTACATCCAGTCGCGCAACTTCCGCGCATTCGAGACGTATTTCGTCATCACGCTCGCGTATCTGGCGATGGCGCTGCTGCTGCGTGCGACGCTCGGCTCGATGGGGCGCCGCCTGTTCTCCCGTCGCGTGCGAGGTGCGCGATGACCGATTTCACGTTCGGGCAGATTCTCGCGAACCTGCTGCTGGCCGCGCGCTGGACGATCGTGCTGTCGATCGTGTCGTTCCTGTCCGGCGGCCTCGTCGGCCTCGGGCTGCTCGTGATGCGCGTGTCGGGCTCGAAGGTGCTGCGCGGCGGCGCGAAGCTGTACATCGAGATATTCCAGGGCACCCCGTTGCTGATGCAGCTGTTCATCGTGTTCTTCGGCCTGCCGCTCGTCGGTCTCGACGTGCCGCCGTGGGTCGCGGCCACGGCAGGGCTCACGTTCTTCACCAGCGCGTATCTCGCGGAGATCTGGCGCGGCTGCGTCGAGGCGGTGCCGAAGGGGCAGTGGGAGGCGTCGGCGAGCCTGGCCATGAGCTACGTCGAGCAGTTGCGGCACGTGATCCTGCCGCAGGCCGCGCGCATCGCGATCGCGCCGACCGTCGGCTTCGGCGTGCAGGCCGTGAAGGACACGGCGCTGGTGTCGATCATCGGCTTCACGGAGCTGACGAAGGTCGGCATCGCGATCTCGAACGCGACGTTCCGGCCGTTCGTCGTGTACGGCCTCGTCGCGCTGATCTATTTCGCGCTCTGTTATCCGCTTACCCGTTACGCGCGCACGTTGCAAAGGAGATGGCATGCCGCTCGTTGAAACCCGTGGTCTCGAAAAGAACTTCGGCACCCATCATGTGCTCAAGGGCATCGATTTCTCCGTCGAACGCGGGCAGGTCGTCTCGATCATCGGCCGCAGCGGCTCGGGCAAGAGCACGCTGCTGCGCACGCTCAACGGGCTCGAGAGCATCGACGCCGGCACGATCTCGATCGACGGCGAACGCGTCGATGCACGGCACGCGGACCTGCGTGCGCTGCGGCTCAAGGTCGGCATGGTGTTCCAGCAATACAACCTGTTTCCGCATCTGAGCGCCGGGCAGAACGTGATGCTCGCGCAGTCGGTCGTGAAGAAGGCACACCGCCAGCAGGCGCGCGCGATCGCGGAGCTGATGCTCGAGCGCGTCGGCCTCGGCGACAAGTTCGACGCGTTTCCGGAGCAGTTGTCGGGCGGTCAGCAGCAGCGCGTCGCGATCGCGCGGGCGCTCGCGATGAAGCCGAGCGTGCTGCTGTGCGACGAAATCACGTCGGCGCTCGATCCCGAGCTCGTCGGTGAGGTGCTGGGTGTCGTCGAGCAGCTCGCGCGCGAGGACATGACGCTGATCATGGTCACGCACGAGATGAACTTCGCGCGTGCGGTGAGCGACAGGATCGTGTTCATGCACCAGGGCAGGGTGTGGGAGAGCGGCACGGCCGACGAGATCTTCGAGCGGCCGCAGACGGTGGAGTTGACGCGGTTCCTGGGCAGCGTCCGGAACACGGAAGCCGTGGCGCGCTGATTCGCCGTGCGGGCGGGGTGCTGACATCGTCGCCCGGATCGTCGACAATCCGGCGAGTGCGCCGCGCCCGCGCGCGCCAAGCCGCCCGAGAGACGCTTCCATGTCCGGAATAGCCATCCGATCCGCCAGCCTCGACGATGCGCAGGCGATCGCCGATTTTCACGTCAAGGTCTGGCGGCATACCTATCGCGATCTCGCGCCGGCGCAAGCGCATGCCGTCCTCGACGAGCACTATCGCGGCAGGAAATGGCGGGACAAGCTGGCGTCGAACGACCGCGACCAGCTGGTGCTCGTGGCGGAAACCGACGGCACGATCGTCGGCATCGGCGCGGCCGGCGCGCCGTCGGAGCCGATCTTCGGCGGCCGTGGCGAGATCAAGTTCCTGTATGTCGACCCCGGGTTCAAGCGTCGCGGCATCGGCCGCGCGCTGCTTGCGCAACTCGCAACGCATTTGCAGAAGATGGGGTATCGCGGGGCGGCGTTGAGTGTCGTCACGGGAAACGACGCCGCGATCGCCTTTTATGCGTCGTTTGACGGCCGCCTGGCAGGCGAATTCGTCGATCCGGGGCCGATCTGGCGATCGCACAACATCGTGATGGTGTGGGACGACCTGGCGAGTCTCGTGACCTGAGTCCGCCCGCTGCCGCGCGCTCGCGCGTCACGCCAGGCACGCGCGCAGCCACGTCGTGAACGCGGTCACGAGCGGCGAATCGGCCAGTTCGTGACGCGTGACGAGATAGTAGGCATGACGCGACGGCACCGCTGCGCTGAACGGCCGCACGAGCGTGCCGTCGATCAGGTCGTCGCGCACGGAGAGGCTGTCGCCGAGCGCGACGCCTTGCCCGTGCACCGCGGCTTCGACGCCGATGTGCGCGTTGCCGATTTCCAGAATGCGGATGCCCGGCAGCTTGTCCGCGTTTGCTTCCGCCAGCCAGCGCATCCACGAGCCCGCGTGCTCGCAGAACAGCGTGCGTCCCGCGAGATCCTGCACCTTGCGGATCGCATCGGGCCCGTTCATCAACGCCGGGCTCACGACCGGGAACAGCGCCGGATGCGCGAGCAGCTCGACGCGCCGGTTCCGCCAGTTGCCTTCCCCATAGCGAATGCATACGTCGACGTCGGGCGAGTAGGTCTCGCGATCGTCGTTCGACGGAATCACTTTCAGGTGGATCCCCGGATAGCGCTCGAGAAAATCGCCGATGTGCCGGGCGAGCCAGCGCGACGTCAGCGACAGCGGCGTCGACACGACGAGATCGCCGGCGGCCGCCGGCGAATCGAGCCTGACGGTGGCGTTCGCGATCATGTCGAACGCGGCGCCGACCGGCGCCAGCAACGCCTCGCCTTCGGGCGTGAGCTTCACGCGGGCTTTTGATCTGACGAATAGCGCGACCCCGAGCGTGCTCTCGAGAATCCGGATCTGGTGGCTGACCGCGCTCGCGGTCACGTGCAGTTCGTCGGCGGCGGCCGACACGGTGCCGCACCGGGCGGCGGCCTCGAACGCGCGAAGCGGGTTCAGCGGGGGCAGGCGGTTGCGCATCGGCGGGCGCGTCGCAGGCGACGGTGCTGAGAAAAATTTCATTAAAGCGGATTCAATTTCTCGCTACAACAAAAAAAATTGAATGCCTACAGTGGGGGCAATCCAACCGAGTCGAGGTCGACCGCAATGAGCCTTACCGAACCGATCGAGCGCCTGTGGGGCGGTCGCTTCCAGTCGAAACCGTCGGACGCGCTGCAGAACCTGTCGCGCTCCGATCCGAGTTTCTTCCGCCTCGTGCCGTATGACCTGGCGGGCTCCCGCGCCCATGCGCGCGAGTTGAATCGTGCGGGCATCGTGAACGACGACGAACTCGCGCAGCTGCTGGCCGCCATGGAAGGGATCGCACGCGACCACGCGGCCGGTGCGATCGCGCCGTCGCTCGCCGACGAGGACGTGCACACGTTTCTCGAGCGCGTGCTCACGCAGCGGCTGCCGGCGCTGGGCGGCAAGCTGCGCGCCGGGCGCTCGCGCAACGACCAGGCGGCGAACGACCTGCGCCTGTACCTGCGCGACAAGGCGCGTCAGCTCGTGCGCGGCGTGCTCGACCTGCAGGATGCGTTGATCGGCCAGGCGAGCCGGCACGTCGACACGGTGACCGCCGGATTCACCCACCTGCAGCCCGCGCAGCCGATCGTGTTCGGTCATCAGCTGCTTGCACACGCGCAGTCGCTGTATCGCGACGCCGACCGCCTGGTCGACTGGGACCGCCGCACCGCGCGCTCGCCGCTCGGCGCGGCCGCGCTCGCGGGCTCGGCGATCTGCGTGCGGCCCGAGCTGTCCGCGCAGGAACTCGGTTACGACGCGCCGTGCGAGAACTCGATCGACGCGGTGGCCGCGCGCGATCACGTCGCCGAATTCGTGTTCGTCACGAGCATGCTGGCCGTGAACCTGTCCCGGCTGTCGGAAGAAGTGATCCTGTGGACGTCGCGGCAATTCCGCTGGGTGGAACTCGACGACGGCTACGCGACGGGCAGCTCGATCATGCCGCAGAAGAAGAACCCGGACATCGCCGAACTCACGCGCGGCAAGGCGGGGCGCCTGATCGGCAACCTGACGGGCCTGCTCGCGACGCTGAAGTCGCTGCCGCTCGCGTACAACCGCGATCTCGCGGAAGACAAGATCGCGGCGTTCGATTCGATCGACACGCTCGAACTCGTGCTGCCCGCGATGGCGGGGATGATCCGCACGATGCGCGTGAACGTCGACGAGATGCGTCGCCAGGCGCCGCTCGGCTTCACGCTCGCGACCGAGGTGGCGGACTGGCTCGCGCTGACAGGCGTGCCGTTCAGCGAGGCGCACGAGATCACCGGCACGCTCGTGCGCGCGTGCGAGCGCGACGGCATCGAGCTGGCCGACGCGAGCGCGGAACAGTTGCAGGCCGTCGACACGCGCCTCGCGCCCGCGGTGCGCGCGCATCTGACGCTCGACGCGGCCGTCGCCGCCCGCGGCGGTGCGGGCGGCACGTCACCCGCGCGCGTGCACGAGCAGATCGGCCGCCTGAGCGCCGCGATCGAACGCCAGGCCGCATGGGCGGCCGACTACCGGGGGCCGTCATGCTGAGCGCATCCGAATCGAGCCGTCTCGATGGCGCACCGGTGCCGCCCGCCCGCGCGGCGGACGAGACCGCCGGGCTCGTTCGCGTGCGCCGGCGCTACTGGGGCCGCTATGTCGCGTCGATCGCGATCATTGCCGCGCTTGCCTATGTGGCGGTCGCGTTCGCGCGCGGACAGATCGAATGGCGCGTCGTCGGCCAGTTCCTGACTGCGCACTCGATCCTGACCGGGCTCGGCAACACGATCGTGATGACCGTCCTCGCGATGACGCTCGGCGTCGTGCTCGGAGTCGTCACCGCGGTGATGCGGCTGTCGTCGAACCCGGTGCTCGGCGCGATCGCGCAGGGTTACATCTGGCTGTTCCGCGGCACGCCGGTGATCCTGCAACTGCTGCTGTGGTTCAACCTCGCGCTGGTGTTTCCGACGCTCGGCATCCCGGGCATCGCCGAATACCGGACCGTCGACGTGATGACGCCGTTCCTCGCGGCGGTGCTCGGGCTCGGCATCAACCAGGGCGCCTATACGTCGGAAGTCGTGCGGGCGGGGCTGCTGTCGGTCGACACGGGCCAGTACGAGGCCGCGAAATCGATCGGCATGGCGCGCCTGCAGGCGCTGCGCCGGATCATCCTGCCGCAGGCGATGCGCGTGATCGTACCGCCGATCGGCAACGAGCTGATCGGCATGGTCAAGCTGACGTCGCTGGCGAGCGTCGTGCAGTACGCGGAGATGCTGCACAACGCGCAGAACATCTATTACGCGAACGCCCGCGTGATCGAGCTGCTGATCGTCGCGGGCATCTGGTATCTCGCGGTCGTCACCGTGCTGTCGCTCGCGCAGGCGCGCGTCGAGCGGCGTTTCGCGCGCGGCGCGGGCCGGGCGGCGGGCCGCAAATGAACGACACGCCCCTCAACCATCGGGAGAACGTCATGACGAACGCGGTCGTTCGCGCGGTCGACGTACGCAAGTCGTACGGCGATTTCCAGGCGCTGCACGGCATCACGCTTGACGTCGCGCCGGGCGAAGTGCTGTGCATCATCGGGCCGTCAGGCTCAGGCAAGAGCACGTTCCTGCGCTGCATCAACCAGCTCGAGACGATCAGCGCCGGCGCGCTGTGGGTCAACGGCGAACTGGCCGGCTACCGTCGCGCCGGCGACCGGCTCCACGAGCTGTCGGAGCGCCAGGTCGCGCGCCAGCGGCTGGCGACGAGCATGGTGTTCCAGCGCTTCAACCTGTTTCCGCACAAGACCGCGCTCGAGAACGTGATCGAAGGCCCGGTGCAGGTGCTCAAGCGCCGCCGCGCGCAAGCGGAGGAGGAAGCGCGCGCGCTGCTCGCACGCGTCGGGCTCGCGCACAAGTGCGATGCGTTTCCGGTCGAGCTGTCCGGCGGCCAGCAGCAGCGTGTCGCGATCGCGCGGGCGCTCGCGATGCATCCGCAACTGATCCTGTTCGACGAACCGACGTCGGCGCTCGACCCCGAACTCGTCGGTGAAGTGCTGGCCGTGATGCGCGATCTCGCGAAGAGCGGCATGACGATGATCGTCGTCACGCACGAGCTCGGGTTCGCGCGCGAGGTGGCCGACCGCGTCGTCTTCATGGACGGCGGCCGGATCGTCGAGAGCGGACCGCCCGACCAGGTGCTGTCCGCGCCGACGCACGCGCGCACGCGCGAGTTCATCTCCGCCGTGATTGCATGACCGGGCCGGGCGCCCCGTTTTGCAGCGCCCGAAAGATCGAGCCGTCGACAAGCGCGGCGTAGTCCCCATTCCTCCACCATGACAAGGCGACACCCATGAAAGCATCCGTCCTGACCCGCACGCTGGCCGCCGTCGCATTCGGCGCGCTCGCGCTTCATGCATCGTTCGCCGCCGCGCAATCCGCGAGCGCGAAACGCACGCTGAACGTCGCGATCGTGCCGAACTATCCGCCGTTCGAATACAAGGATCCGGCGACCGACAAGCTGGCCGGCTTCGACGTCGATCTCGGCGAGGCGCTCGCCGCGAAGATGGGCGCGAAACTGAACTGGGTCGAAACGAGCTTCGACCAGATGATGAGCGCGGTCGCGACGCAGCGCGTCGACATGATCCTGTCCGGCATGACCGACCTGCCGACGCGCCGCGACGCGGTGACCTTCGTCGACTACATCGAGACGGGCCCGCAGTTCTATACGCTGAAGACACGCGCCGGCGAGTTCGCGCAGATGGGCGCGCTGTGCGGCAAGCGCGTCGGCTCGAGCCGGCGCACGTCGTTCCCCGACAACACCACCGCGTGGAGCGCCGAGAACTGCGTGAAGGCCGGCAAGCCGGCGATCATCGTCATCGGTACCGACGGCTCGTCGGACGCGCGGATGCAGTTGCGGCAGAACCGCATCGACGCGGCCGTGCAGGGCGGCGAGACGCTGCCGTACCAGAACACCCTCGAGCAGAATGCGTATGCGCCGGTCGGCAAGCCGTTCCTGTCGCAATACACGGGTATCGGCGTCGCGAAGAGCAACACCGCGCTGAGCGGCGCGCTGACGACGGCGCTCAACCAGCTGATCGCGGACGGCTCGTACCAGAAGCTGCTCGCGAAGTGGGGGCTCCAGGAGCACGCGGTGGCGAAGGCGATGATCAACGGCACCCACTGAGCGAGCGATGACGGACCTGGCTCCCCGCTGGCCGGACGCGAAGCGCGCGTGCGTCGCGCTCGCGTTCGATCTCGACGGCCCGACCGGCGACGCGATGCTGAACGGGTCGATCTGGCGCAATCCCGCGTATTTCACGCTCGGCAGCTACGGGCCGTGGCGCGCGCTCGGGCGGCTGCTCGACATGCTTGCGGCGTTCGGCCTGCCCGCGACGTTCTTCGTGCCCGCGTGGGTCGCGCGGACCTGGCCAGCGCAATGCGCGGCAATCGTCGAGCGCGGCCACGAGATCGGTTATCACGGTGTCCGGCACGAAGCGTTCTGGACACTCGAGCCCGGGCGGCAGCGCGAGATCATGGCGCAGTCGGCCGACGTCTTCGCCCGCACGCTCGGGGTACGGCCGGTCGGGTTCCGCACGCCGTCCGGCGACTGGAGCGAGGCGACCGTGGCGGTGCTCCGCGAAGCGGGCGTGCGCTATTCGAGCTCGATGCGGGGCGACGACCGTCCGTACCTGCTGCCCGGCGCGGACGGCGAAGCGCCGCTCGTCGAGATTCCCGGCCGCTGGGAGACCGACGATTACGCGTCGCTTGCGTATCACCGCAACCCCGACTATCCGGCCGGGCTCGACCGGATCGCCGGCTACGAGGCGACGCTCGACAACTGGACGCGCGAATTCGACGGCATATACCGCGAAGGGCTGTGCCTGACGACGCTGCTTCATCCGAAAGTCTGTGGCAAGCCGGGGCGTATCGCGCTGCTGGAGGCCTGGCTCGGCCACATGTGCGCGCAGGATGGCGTCTGGTTCGCGCGCTGCCGCGACGTGGCCGACTGGTGGCTCGCGCGGCACGCGCACGGCGCGCAACCCACGCACCGGAGCAACATGTGAAGACACCACATTCCTGGCCGGGCGGCGCGCGATGCGCGGTCGCGATCACGGTCGACTTCAACGACATTCATGGCATCCAGACACGCGAGCCGCGCATCGTCGGCCGTGAAAAATCGCTGTCGGTGTGGCGCTACGGCGCGGCGCGCGGCGTCGACCGGCTGCTCGCGGCGTTCGACGAATTCAGCGTGCCGACGAGCTGGTTCGTGCCGGGCCGCGTCGCGCAGACGCATGGCGACGCCGTGCGCGCGATCGCTGCCGCCGGTCACGAGCTCGGCGTGAGCGGTTTTCGCTGCGAGGATTTCGACGCACTGCCGCTTGCCGCGCAGATCGAAGCGTGCCGCGCCGGGCGGGCGGCGCTCGCGGACGTGACCGGACGCCGCGCGGAAGGCTTTCGCTCGTTCACGGGCAACTGGGCCGACGGCTTCGCGGACTTTCTCGTGGCGGAAGGCTTCACGTGGTCGTCGTCGTGGCGCGGCGACGACTTGCCGTACCTGCATCCGCGCGGCGACGGAGGCACGGCCAACCGGCGGCTCGTCGAACTGCCGCTGCACTATGAACTCGAGGACGAGCCGTACTTCGAGTTCAACCTGTCGCCGCCGGTGCCGGCCGGCCAGCCGCGCATCGCCGCGTACCGTGACGTGCTCGACAACTGGCGGCGCGATGTCGACGGGTTTCGGCGCTTCGGGCTGTGCTGCGTGCTGCGCCTGCATCCCGAGATCATCGGCACGGCGGGGCGGATCGACCTGCTGCGTGCGCTGCTCGCGCACCTGCGCGACGCGGGCGACGTCTGGTTTGCGACCGGGCGTGACGTCGCGCGCTGGTGGCGCGAGCAGGTGAGCGCCAACGAGCCGGGCCATCCGGTCGATGTATTTGCACGCTGCGTGGCAGAGGAGTCGGCGCGATGACGATGGAGACTGAAACGCGCGCCACCTGGCTCGCGACGTTCGTCGCGCAAACGCCCGCCGCCGCCGTGCCTGACGATGTCGTCGCAAAGGCCAGGCGTCATGTGCTCGATACGTTCGGTGCCGCACTGGCTGGAACCTCGGCCGTCGAGACCCGCAGCGCGCGTGCGCTGACCGGCGCCGTCCCGCATGGCGGCGCGTCGCTGTGGGGCACGCAGTGCCGGGCAGGGGCGCGCGACGCCGCGTTCGTCAACGGGATCGCCGCACACGCGCTCGAGCTCGACGATGCCGGCGGCTGCGATCATTCGGGTGCCGTCGTGCTGCCGGCCGTGCTCGCCGCGCTGTCATGCGCGGGCAGCCCCGTGACCGGCCGGGAATGCGTGACGGCGATCGTGCTCGGCTACGACGTCGGCCGGCGCGTGTTGGAAGCAGCCGGCGGCTACTCGGCCCACAACGGTGCCGGCTGGCACTCGACGCTCAGTTGCGGCGTGTTCGGCGCGGCGGCCGCGAGCGCACGCGTGCTCGGACTCGACGCCGCGCGCACGCGCGACGCGCTCGGCCATGCGGCAAGTTTCTCCGGCGGTCTGTGGGGCTTCATCCACGACGGTTCGCAGACGAAGCGGCTGCATGCCGGCCGGGCGGCGGAAGGCGGCGTGCTCGCGGCGCTGCTGGCACGCGAAGGGGTGAGCGGCCCGGCCAGGGTGTTCGATGACGTGTGGGGTGGCTTCTTCAACACGTTCGCCGCACAATCGCATGCGCCCGACGAATTGACCGACGGCCTCGGCGCGCACTGGAAACTGATGCGCTGCTCGATCAAGCCGCACGCGTCGTGCCGCAGCGCGCATGCGGCGGTCGACGCGACGCTGCAGCTTGCGGACGGTCGCACGTTCGAGGCCGGCGAGATCGAGCGGGTGGTCGTGCGGGCGAGCGCGTTCGTGGCCCGAATGTGCGGCGGCCGCGACCTGTCGACGCTGTCGTCGGCGCAGATGAGCCTGCCGTACGCGGTGGCGGCGGCACTCGCGTACGGCGACACGGGGATCGGCGTTTATCGCGACGACCGGCGTACGGATTCGCGCGTCACGGCGTTGCTCGCGCGTGTCGCGATCGAGGTCGATCCCGCGCTGGGCGATCTCGACGAGCCGACCGTGATCCTGCATCGCGCGGACGGGCGGCGGGAATCGCGTCACGTGCCGATCGCGCTCGGCGATCCTCGCCATCCGCTATCCGATACGGCGCTGCTGGCGAAGTATCGTGCGCTGGCGGGCATGGCGCTCGAGCACGCGCAGGTCGAGGCGTTGAGCGACACGTGCCTGTCGCTGGAGCGGTTGGCGGACGCGCGGGTGCTGAACGTGCTGCTCGCCGGGGATGCGGAACGGTGCCGATCGTGATTTCCGGGCGGATCCGCTAGAACGTATAAGCGACGTTCAGGAAAACGCTAAGGGGATTGAGCCGGAGCGTCGATTTGGAAACGATCTGCGTCCCGGTCGCGGTCTGTCCGTATAACGTGAGGTTGGTCTTCACCGGCATGTAGTTGACGGATGCGCCCACAGACCAGTGCTTTGTCATCGCGTAGTTCGCCCCGAACTCGAACACAGGATTCCACGATGCGCCGAGTGTCGCGCGCACCGAGCCGCCCGGCCCAAAGCTATCGGAGATGAACCGGCTGTTGGTGGCACGAACCTGAGTGAACCACGTATAGTTCGCGCCAAGTCCCACGTACGGACGGAACTTCGACCCGGCCGAGAACAAGTGGTATCGAAGTTCGACTGCGGGCGGCATCGGCCGTGTCGTGCCGAGCACGCCATACTTCTGTAACGTCCCGTCGCCAATCAGATTGACTTTCAGTGGCATTCCCAAAAGCATCGCGACACCCAGATTGTCGGTGATGTAGTACTCGGTGGTGATTCCCAGCGTATCCGTCGAACTGGCATGTGCCCCTGTGCCGGCCAGTTGCTGATTCACCGTTACGCCGCCGACACTTTGAACGGTGAGGGGCGTTGCGTCGCCCTGTGGGGCGATGTGCAGCCATCCTGCCGAGGTTGTGATGCTTCCGGCCGTCTGCGCATGTGCAATTCCGGCAAGCGAAGCCGAGCAGATACAAACCGCCACGCCTCCGACACTCATTGTCCGCCTGAAATCCATCTTGTGTCTCCTCTGTCTCGATCCGTTTCACGAATGGCAACTAATTTGGATATCAAATTTAATGCGACGATCTGCCCTGGACGTTGGCGATATCCAGGCTAGCCGCGCGCCTTCATCGCCGCAGAGCTGTCGCTGTCGGTCAGGATCGCCGTATTGATTGCCCGGCGATCGAGATCGAGAACGCAAACGGAAAACGCCCCAGCACCGAGCGCGCCGCAGTCTCGAGGGCGGGGTCGCTCAACTCGACCGAGACCGACATTCCGCCCGAATGGTCGATCGTGACGTCAATCGATGCATCGGGGGCGCCGCCCTGGGCCAATGCGACGCGGAGCGCGTCACCTGTCTCGCGGCGCTTGAGTTCTGGCTTGAAGATCTTGCCGACGCCCGTGAGCGGGATGGCTTCCACGATTCGGACGTGCTTGGGCAGCGCGGCGCGTTCGGCAATTTCCTGTTGCATGAACGCTGTCAGATCGTGCTCCGTCGCGCGCATACCCGGCTTGAGCTGGACATACGCGACCGGCAGCTCACCGGCATGCGTATCGGGACGCCCGATTGCCGCGGCGATCTGGACCGCCGGATGTCGATGAAGCGGCTCCTCGATCGCCGCAGGGTCGATATTGTGCCCGCCCCGAATGATCAATTCCTTCTTGCGGCCGGTCAGCCAGAAGTAACCGTCGACGTCGCAGCGGCCGAGGTCGCCGGTGTTGAGCCAGCGCTTGCCGTCGCCGAGATCGAGCCACAACGCCCTGTTCTGATCCGGACGCATGTAGCCGGTGAAAACGTTCGGCCCGGAGATGACGAGCAGCCCCTCTTCGTTCACCGTGCAATCACGCAGATACCGTCCCGCGTCGTCCACGACGACCGTTTTCATCGCCTGGAACGGGATGCGAAGCCCGATCGATCCCAGCCGGCGCTCGCCGGTCGTCGGATTGACGCTGCTCACGCACGTTCCTTCGGTCAGACCGTAGCCTTCGAGAATCCGGATGCCCGTTTTTTCCTGGAAAGCCCTGAAGACGCCGACCGGCATCGGCGCCGCACCGCACAGGCCGTATTCGAGCGAGTCGATGGCATGATCGTCGACAGGAATGTCGAGCAGTGACGCATAAAGTGTCGGGACGCCACTGAAGAAATTGACGTGATGATGCTCGACGATTTCCCAGAAACGTTTGACGACACCGTCGCCGCGGTAACCCTGCGGTGTGCCGAGCACGACGTGAGCGCCGCGGGAAAAAGGCAGCAGGCCGGTCACCATCGCGGCATTGACGTGAAAGAGCGGCAATCCGCAGAACGTCGTTTTGCCGGGGCCGATACTGTCGCCGAAGAATCGGCTGGCGCTCCATGCATTCGCCACTTCGTTGCCGTGGCTGCGCATCGCGATTTTCGGCAACCCTGTGGTTCCCCCGGTACAGAAGAACGAGGACATGTCGCCGGGTTGAAAGCGGCGTGCGTTGTCGAGCGCCGTACCGGATTCCTGCGCAATTGCCGTACCGAAGTCGTGGATCTGGATGTGTGCAGGAACCGCGCGGCGCAAACCACTGTCACCGTGCAGTTTCAGGCAGGCGTCGCGCTGCAGCATTCGGGCCGCTGATTGCGCCGTGCCCCGCACACGATCGGCCGGATCGACCAGCACGAGATGCCGAAGCGGCTCGACGTCGTGAAGGATCTCCGCGACTTTCTGCCAGAGATCGGTCCCGGGAAAGGGCGCGAGCGTCACGAGTACGCTGGCACCGGCCGCGTTGAGCAGATTGCCTATCGCTTCGCCTTCGAGCAGCGGATTGATGGCACATACGATGCCGGCCGCCTGCCCGCCCCAGATCACGAAATGTGTCTCGGGAAGATTGGGCAGGACATAGGCGATCACCGAACGCGCGCTCACGCCGAGGCGCGTGAACATGTTGGCCGTGCGCGTGATGTCACGGACCAGCTCGCGATAGGTCCACCGCTCGGCGTCCCGGTGCGCGTCGGCGGTCAGGAAAAAGGAGAGGGCGGGGGCGGACGGATCGATGGCCGCACCGGCGCAAATCATCTCGTACGTGCTGGCGGGGAGGTCCGGCGGAAGGCCCTGCGCTTCGATCGCCAGCACGTCGTCCTGGGTCGCGATGCCGTTCATGCTGCCTCGTCCACGATCTCGTTACGTTGCACGCCCAGATCGATCGCTCCGTCACGGCTCGCGATCCGAGCTTCGACGATGTCTCCGGCCTTCAGGTACTGCGCGCGTCCCGCTTGCACCTTCATGAACATCTTCCATTTCACGGATTCGGGAAATAGCGCCACGGCCCGTTGCTTGAGCGGCGACGGGATGCTGAGTGCGCAGCCGGCCGGCGTACCGGTCGCGAGCAGGTCGCCGGCGCGCAGGTCGTGCACGCCCGACAACTCGGTCAACGTTTCCGCCGGACCATAGACGAGGTTCGATGTCGAGTCCCGCTGACGTACCGCGCTGTTGACGGACAACGTCAGCTCCAGCGCCTTCAACTTCGGGAAATCGTGCGGCTCGAGCAGGCACAGGTACGGGCCGACCGGGCCGAAGGTGCGGTAACTCTTGCCCTTGTAGAACTGCATCTGCGGGATCTGCACGTCGCGCGCGGAATAGTCGTTGACGATCGCGATGCCGGCCACGTATTCGTGCAGGTTGGCGTCCGTCACCGGCTGGTGCCGCGTGATGTCGCGCTTGAGCACGAGCCCGAGCTCGATCTCGTAGTCGAGAAACCGCACGTGGCGCGGCTTCACGACGCGCGAATCGGCCGCGACGATGCAGCTCGGCGCCTTCGTGAAGATCATGTTGAACCGCTTCGCGTCCGGGTCCATGCCCGACTCGATCATGTGCTGCCGATAGTTCGCGCCCTGGCAGACGAACTGCTGGTTGGCCGTCACGGGCGGCAGCCACTGAACGTCGGATTCGGGAATGGACGGGCCGTCGATCATTGCGAGTCGCTCGACCGGGTTGGCCGCGAGAAAGCTTGCCGTGGTGGCGAATTCGCCGGGAATCGGCGTGACGGCGCCGTTGGCGACGACACCCCATTGGGCGCGGCCGCGGTGTCGGAAGTGCAGGACGTGCAGTGGCATGGATTTTCTCTCGTGAATCGGTGAACGGTGAAATCAGGCAAACAGCTTCGCGAGCGTGACCAGCTTGCTCAGCGTCAGATCGGGGCTGCGGCGCAGGTTGCGCAACAGGGCCGCAATGCTGGCCGGTGTGAAGCGCGGCTTCGTGAAGCTGCGCGGCATGACGGGGCCCCATTGCGCCATGGCTTCGCGGCTGACCGGATGGATGCCCGTCGGTTCGTCCGCGGTGAACAGGTCGCCGTCGCAGTAGTGTTCGTGCTTGGCGCCCCACGGGTCTTGCCAGTAATCGAAGATCTGGCTGCCGAGAATGTGCCGCCCGATGCCCCATGCATGGGTCCAGCCGCTGTCGCGCAGCATGCGCTGTCCCATGCCGAGCGCGTCGGTGTCGATCACCTCGAACGCACTGTGGCTGTAGGTCGACACGAAACCCTGCGCGAGCGCGAGCGTGTGATGGTCGGCCGGCGTGTCGCCGCGATCGAGCCGCATGAACGCCACGGCCGGCGAGCCGTCCGGCAGCACCTGGACATCGCTCGGGATGAAACCGAAATGCCGCGTGTACCACGCGCACGTTTCCTGGAAGTCGGCGATCTCGAGCACGACGTGACCGAGTCTCACGATCTCCGGCGGCGTGGCGGGCGGCCGCTGCGTCTGGTTGATGCGAACGCGCGCATCCACGGAATTGAACCCGAGCGGCGCGCGGTGCGGCAGCGCGGGCACCCGCGCCAGGCCGGCCACCGCATCGACGCGGAAACCGGCGGGATCGACGAGCCGGACGCGATCGCCGCCGCCCGGCCATTCCGATGGTTCGATGCCGGACGCGCCGGGCACGCCCGTCAGCGCGTCGAGATCCGCGCGGCTGTCGACCTGGAGCCCGAAACCGACGAACGCCGGCTTCCGCGCACGGCGCACCACGTAGCAAAAGCCGGACGCGCCCGTGGCGCGCAACAGCAGCAGGTCGGCATCGCGCGATGCGGTTCGCAGTCCGAAGTCATTGAGAAAATGTTCGGCCTCGTCGAGATCGGGGCGCTCGAAGATCAGATAGGCGAGGGCGGCGGCTTTCGTCGTGGGACGCGGATGACGGGCGGGCTGGGCGGTGGTGAGTTTCATGGCGATGGGAGCTCAAGAGGGGCGGACGACGGATGCAGCGGGAGAGGGCATGGCACGCGGCGCCACGCCGAGCAGCAACAGGCTGTCGCGCACGATGCGGCTGACGTCGGCTGCCGGCCCGTCGTGGACGACGGTCTTGTCGGGGCGCACGACGGCAACCCAGCCAACGGGCGCCATGCCGGGAAGGAAGGTGCCGTCCAGGTCTTCCCAGCCCTCGCGGCCGCCGGCATCCAGACGTTGGCCGCGGTGCGCGATCTGCACGATGGTGCCGCCGGCGCACGCGAGTGCGGCCGCGGCGTCCGCTGCGAGCCCGACGCGCGGGTCGCAGCCGAACCCGACCAGCGTGCAGCCGCTGCCGAGCACGTCGTCGCTCAGGCGTACCGTGCCGTCGGATCCCCTCAGCCATCCCTGCGAGAGCGCCGCGCCGCGTGTGAGCCTTGCGCCCGAGCGGCCGCGCACGAACAGGCCCATGCGAAACGCGTTCTGCGGCTTGATGCGCAGTTCCTCGAATTGCGTGCGCAGCACCGGCACGCAGCGCAACATGCGCATCAGCCCGTGCGTGGCGAGCGCCACGGCAGCGTTGCGCGGCATCACCAGGCGCCCCATGAGCTTGGCGAGCCGGATCATCGCCCGCGCATGCGGCCGGCGTTCCGCGTCGTACGTTTCGAGAATGCGCGGATCGGCGCGGCCGAGGACGACCCACGCCAGTTTCCAGCCGAGGTTGGCCGCGTCTCGCAGCCCGGCGACGAGCCCCTGGCCGACGAACGGCGGCGTGATGTGCGCGGCGTCTCCCGCGAGAAAGACCCGGCCCTTGCTGAACGTGTCGACCGTGCGCGCGTGGAAGCGGTAAACCGCCTTTCGCTCGATGGTGATGTCGTCGACGTTGCCCCACGGCGCGAGCAGTTCGCGAATGCGCGCGTCGGACTCCATCTCGTCGCGGCGCTCGCCCGGGTGCAGCATGAACTCCCAGCGTTCGCGCGCGCCGGGCGCGACCATGTGCGGGGTCGGGCGGCGATGATCGCAGATGAACTCGACATGGTCGATCGGCCGCGGCACGTGACGCGCATCGACGATGAGCCAGTCCTCGGCGTAGGTCTTGCCGTTGAACTGCTGGCCGATCAACTGACGCACGCGCGAACTCGCACCGTCCGCACCGACCAGGTAGCGGGCACGTACCGCGTGCGTGTGCCCGCTCTCGTCGGTCAGCGAGGCAACGACCCCGTCCTGCTCCTCGACGAAACCCTCGAACGTCATGCCGAGCGCGACGTGCACGTTGTCGCAGCCGCGCAGCCGCTCGCGCAGGCAGCGCTCCAGGTCGGGCTGGTAAAACGTCACGAGTTTCGGATGACCGTCGAGCGTGCCGAGCGTATCGATCCGCCCGAATTCGCCGAGTGCGGGCGAGCGCATCCGGACGTACGGAATCGCGACCGTTTCGAAATCGTGCTCGTCGACGCCGGCCATCTGCAGGATGCGCAGCGCGTCGTTGTCGAGTGCGATGGCTCGCGGTGCCATGAAGATGTCAGTCGCCTTGTCGATCACCATGACCTTCACGCCGTGGCGCGCCAGCAGGTTCGCGAGCGCGGCGCCGACCGGCCCGAACCCGACGATCAGGATGTCGGTCGCCGATGGCAGCCCGCGCCCGTCGGCCGACGGTGCCTCGCCTGCGGCGCGCGAATGCGCGCCCGTTGCTTCAAATGTCTCCACCGTGTCTCCATTCGTCTGTCGATCGCGGTTGCGGCGTGCGATCGGATACCTTGAATGACATTAAAGTCATAGTTGATAACTTTGTCAATGTAGACATTTGAATCTATACTTCGACGCACATCAGAACCGGATCCGTCATGTCGAACCCACCGAAACGCCGGGCACCGAAACGTGCTGCCGCCGAGCCTCCCGTCACCGCCGATGTCGATGCGCCGGTCGCCGAAGAGCGCGAGCCGCGCGGCGCGCGGCGCAAGCGCGAAACCCGTGGCCGTCTGCTCGAGGCGGCGCTGAAGCTGATGGCCGAAAAAGGCATGGAAGGCGTGGCGATCAACGAGATCACCGAGGCCGCCGATGTCGGCTTCGGTTCGTTCTATAACCACTTCGAATCGAAGGAAGCGATCTACGCGACGCTCGTGGAAACGGTATTCGAGGAGTTCGCCGATTCGCTGGATCGCTTGGCGAGCGGGCTGTCCGATCCCGCGGAGATCATTTCGGTGGCGGTGCGGCATACGCTGATGCGGGCGCGACGCGAACCGGTGTGGGGCCATTTCCTGATACGCGAAGGGTTTTCGGCGCGCGTGCTGACGCTCGGCCTCGGCCAGCGACTGCTGCGCGACATCGAGCGCGGCATCGCCGCGCAACGCTTCGTCGTTGCCGATCCGTTCATCGGCTTCCTGTCCGTCGGCGGCACCGTGCTCACCGCGATCGCCGCGGAACTCAATTTCGTCGCCCCCGGCGCGCCCGCTGCCGACGTGCTCGCAACGCTCGGCTTCAGCGGCGAGCACTTTCCGGAACGAACCGCGGCCACGCTGCTGCAAACGCTCGGGCTCAAGCGTGCGGAAGCCGAGAAGATCGCGAGTCGGCCGCTGCCTGCCGTCGAGCCTGCGGACGCGACGCGGTGATGCTCTCGGGCGGCCGGATGCTGGCCGTCCGAGAGCATTTATTTGACATAATGATTATTATCAATAAAATAGGGTCGGTGTCGTAATTAGCTTCGCGCCAGCCGCGCATGCCAGTTTCCGGCTACGTCGAGATAATTTGCCTTTGGGCGCAACCGCTTTCCGCGGCCGGAATTTGTGCAGCAGCCCGTTGCACAATTACCGTGGTCGCGAGGCAAGCATGACGAGACGCGCAGCTGCGTTTGTATGCGGGAAAGCCGCTCGAGCCTGGATGGTGCGCAACGTATCGACCATGCCGATCGAGTCGGCGGCCCATGCGAGCGCCGGCAACGCCGTGACGAATTTCGCCAGCCTTATCAACGACTGGATCGCTTTTGGGACGCGCGATCGGCGGCTCGCGCGGTTAGCGGAACAATTCGGGGTTCTCTACTTATCGCCTGATCTGCATTGAGGGAAGCCAGTACCTGTTCCAACTCACGTTCCGTAGCAGCGTTAGAATAGCGCCCCTTCTCATGGGAGACGAAAATGTCCTGGTTCGTTTACGAAGTGCCCGAATATCACGAAGACGCTGCGCGCATCGAGCCCTTCAGCGACCTGCGTAGCCGCGTGCTGAAAGTCGGTGGCCCGGCCATGGCCGAAGAACTGGAAAGCGTTCGCGAGAATGCCGCGGCGACAGCGGACACACCCGAGCGTCCCCTGCGTACTCCGGAGAATCCGCATGTCTTTCCGATTCCTTACGCCGAGTCGATGATTCTGGTCGGATTCATCTTCGATCTGGAACGCGAATTCCGGCAACTGGTCGTGTCACCCGTGGAAATGCCCTGGCTGAAAGACGCGTAAAAGGCGGTCGGAGCGGAAGGTAACGGTCGCGAACCGCGTGGTGGGCAACCCGCCGGATGTGAAACCGCGCGCACGATGCCGCGCGCGGCTTCGCTCGCCGTTACGCCGGGTTGCCGCTGCCGCCGGTGCCGCCGGTGGGCTTGCCAGCTGCCTTGCCGGCGTCGCCCACCTTGCCGAGCAGCGTCGCAGACGGCTGGCCGTTTCCTCCGAGCGCGCCCTTCGATTTCAGCGCTTCGAGGTCCGAATCCTGACCGGCCTGGCCGGGCTTGAACGGCGTTGTCAGGAACGCGGACGTCGACAGCGTGACGCCGGTTTCGTTCTTGATGGTCTGGACAACCCCATTCGCCGCAGCCGCAATGTCAGCGGGGTTCGTCAACGCGCTTTGATACGTCGGATTGGACGCCAGGCCCGCCAGCAGCCCGTTCAGGTCCGTGCCCAGCTGCCCCGCCAGATAGGTCAGCAGCAGTTCGGTCAACGGCGTCACGTTGAACGTGCCGCCGCCGCTCGCGAACGAGTGCAGCGTGGTCGTCCCGTTCGTGCCGGTGATCGTGCACGGCCCCGCGAGCACGAACGTGACCGAGAACGCGCCGTTCGCGTCGGCCGTGCCCGAACCGTTGCCGGTCGCGCACACGATCGTGATCGCCGCGTTCGCCATCGCTGCGCCGGTCGCGGCCGTGCCGCTGATCGTGGCCGACGACGCGTTCGAAGGCGTCGTGCTTGAACTGTCGCCACCTCCGCCACATGCCGCGAGCGTGCCCGCGAGCGCAAACGTGCCGACTTGCAATGCCCTCAGTGCCGCTTTCTTCATCGTCTTCATCGATTTTCTCCGTTAGGTCAACTCGATTTTCCTGAGGACTCTCCGGTCCCTCGATCATTGAATGCTTGCCTCGCGCGCGGCCGTCGGCTGCGCGCCTTCAGCCGGCAGCGCCGCCTCCGTCGCGGGCGGCGCCACGCCGGCGGAATGCGCGTAGCGCTTGTACGCATCGCGCATCCGGTAAAGCTGCGTCGCGAAGTACTCGGCGCTGAAGCGCCCCTGGTTGAGCAGGAACTGTTGCGCGTTGTAGGCAAAGTCGAGATTCTCGGCGCCGTCTTGCGCGAGATAGTTCGACGATCCGACACGCGTGCGGAAATTGAGCGAGAACTGCTCGGGTCCGTTGATCTGCACGATCCCCGGCTTCATGCCCTGGCGCGGCGTCAACGGGAAACTGACCGACGCGCCGACGAACGAGCCGTGGCCGCTGTGCCATCCCTGCACGCTGAACGACACGTCGTCGAACCAGCGCGTCAACGTGATCAGCGGGCCCTTGTCGCCACCGACATAGCGCGCGACGCCCGCCTCGATCCACATCTTCCACGCGGGCTCGACCCACCGGTACGTGAGCAGCGCGTTCTTCTCCGCCGGCAGCGCATCCTTGCCAGGCTCGTGATGCAGATAAGCGAGCTTCAGTCTCACCACGTCGGGACGGCCGGGTACGAACGCGGTCGTCTCGTTCTCGACGCCCAGGTACTGGAGGTCGAACTTGCCGAGCGCGGTCACGTTGAAAACGCGCGGCGCAATCCAGAAGCTCTGCACGAGCGCAACGGTCGACAGCCCGCCGCGCAAGCGGTATTGGTCGTAGACGCGGCCGTTGTCCATGTTCTTGCTGTTCGCGATCGGCACGATCACGCTCGAATACAGTTCCGCGCCGCGCCACAGCGGCACGAAGCCCTGGATTTTTGCGCCCACGGAGTAGTCGAAGTTGCCGTACTCGGTGCCGTAGAGGTAGCGCGTGACCGGCGCGATCTGGATCCGTACGAGCCCATGCGCACGGGCATTGCCCACCCACGCGATCGAATCCGCATCGTGCGTCGGCCGCGTGCGCATCGACAGCGACGCGCCGGCGGCGGTCGACGCGCCACCCGCGACGAAGCGCGCGTAGTCCGCGCGATCGACGCTCACCTCGCCCACCGGCTCGTTCGCCTTCTTGATCACGACGCGCACGGTCTCGACGCCCTTCGGCGCGTACTGCGCTGCCGCGCCGAGCGCGATGCCCAGCGCGTCCGCCTCGTTCTGGTTGTAGCGGTGGTTTTCGTATTCGACGACGAGATCCGCGCCCGCCATGCCGGCGCGCACGCGCTCGAGTCCGGCGTCCGTCAGCGCGCGCACGATCCTGTCGAGCGCCGCCGGGTCCGGCGCCGCGTCGACTGCCGGCGCGGCGGTCCGAACGAGATCGGGCGGCGTGTGAAGCGACGGCATGACTCGATCGTCGCGTGACGCGTCCGCCGCCGCAGGCGTGGCAGGCTCGATCCGCGTGAATGCGCTGAGCGGCGCGAGCGCGGCCGCTGGTCGCAGCGTGTCGTCGTCCGCTGCGCGCGCGTCGTCCGGCGCCGATGCGCCTGACGCGGCAACCGGCGCGTCGCCGCACAAGCCATCGCCGCAACGCGCGGCATCGAACCGCTTGCCGAGCGGAATCTGCACGCCGATCGAGAACGACGTGCGCGGCGCGATCCCGTCCGTATGCCTCAGCGAGCGCGTCACGGTGCCCACGAGGCTCGCGTCGGCCAGCCACTTGATCGGCGGCGACTGGAAGCGGATGCCCGCATAGGGCGTTTTCGAATCGTGCTCCGCCAGCAGAGACAGGCCCGTGTGCCACAGCCGAAGCTCGGCGCCGCCGAACACCCCGTCGAGCCGGTCGCCGTGCCCGTAGCCGACCGTCAGCGTCGCGGGCCCGAGCACTTGCGATACGACACCGTAGGTGGACCGGAAGTAATGCGTTTGCCCGCCAACGTCGTTGATGCCGATCGCGATGTCCGGCTGGTATGTGAAGAACTTCGGAATCGAGACCTTTGCGTTCGCCATCAGATGCCGAAGCACGATATGGTCGTAGCCCGGCACCGTCGTGCGTACGTCGCCTGGATAGTTCGCCAGACCGCCGGATATCTCCACGTGGGGAAACAGGCCGATCGCGCCCCAGACGATGTCCGAACTCGTCGTCTGCCTCCCGAACCGTGGATCGATGTAGTTGTTGTATTGCCCCTCGAATGTCCCTTCAGGCAGCGTGAAACCGTATGGAATCAAGAGCCCGCCGGACTGCCCCAGCGATGTCAGCACCGGCGTGCCCGCCGCACCAGCCGGCAGGGAAAATGCCAACGCTGCGCCCAGGGCAATCGCCGCCGGCTTGTTCGTGGTCGCGCTCGCACGTAGCTTGATCATCATCGGTCGTGTACTTGATTGTTCGTATCTTGTGTGGCATCCGACATCGCCGAACGTCGACACGCACCGCCGCGGCACTGGCATCGCTCGTGGCCGTGAACGCCCATGCGGCGACGATGCGATCGAAGATCCATCACGATCCTCCACCCAACCCCGTCCCGCGGAATGGCGCTTCGCCCGCTTCGCCGGCGACGCACCGGCATGCGTAACTCCGATCGCTGTCGCACGCCGACCACCTGGCACCGGGATCGACACATGGCAACGCTCCCCCAACATCGCGCGCCCGTCAGTGATTTGGCGCGCCCATCTCGTCCTGCCGCGTGGACCGTTCCAGAAGCGATTCGCTCGCGCAATCAAGCCCGGTGACCGTAATCGGCACCGGATTTCGTCAAGATTATTTCATTCGCATGACTTAATAATTAAACCTGCTTTCACCCCATGCTCACGCGTCCGGCGATCGGGCCGACGCCGTGCAGTACACGTCCGCGGGCAATCGTGACATTCAGACGTGCGCTTCCCATGGGTTCGCACGTCTCGCTCCTGCATTACCGATCGTTACCTATATGCGAGTAAGTCTAATGGAAACCGGAAGCGCGATCTGCGCCTGATTCTTGATCAAATCCGACAAATTGAGTCGGCGGAAATAAGCATGCCCGAGCGCGCGAACGGGATCGTCTGTCGCTTGAACACCCGATAAACCAGTATCGAATCAATCGCTTGATGCGTGCGCGCGCACGACTGATGGTCGGCGCGGCAATACGAGACGGAGAGCGACGGGACACGCGCTGCGCGCGATAGATGCCTGCGCAAGGTCATTCAGGACATGGCGGACGGCCTCGCGTAACCGCAACGAGCCGCGTGCATCGCGCGCGCCGCGCCGGCCTCTCGCGCGGTCCCTCAGGCTGCCTGCCTGGTGCGGACCTGCCGATCGGCGGGGACGAGCTGCCGGTATACGGACATCAGCTTCATCGCCGAATCGTTCCAGCCGAAGCGCGCGCGCATCGCGCCTTGCTGGACGCGCGCCCAATCCTCGTCACGTTCATACAACACAAACGCGCGGCGCAGTGCCGCGTCGAGCGCCACGCCGTCGAATGCATCGAACACGAACCCCGTCGCCGAGCCGTCCGCGAGGTTTTCGAGCGAACAATCGACGACGGTGTCGGACAGCCCGCCCACCCGTCGAACGAGCGGCAGCGTGCCATAGCGCAGGCCGAACAACTGCGTCAGCCCGCAGGGTTCGAAGCGCGACGGCACCATGATCACGTCGCTGCCGGCGATCACGCGGTGCGACATCGCTTCGTCGTAGCCGATCACGACCGCGACTGCATCCGGCTGCGCCGCCGCCGCGGCTTTGAACGCGCGTTCGAGGTCCGGGTCGCCGCTGCCGAGCAGCACGAACTGGCCGCCTCTGCGGACGATTTCCGGAAGCGCCTGCAGCGCGAGCTGCAACCCTTTTTGCTCGGTGAGCCGGCTGACCACGCCGAACAGCGGCGCCGCCGGACGCATGCTCAGTCCGGCGAGCTGCTGCAACGCTGCCTTGCACGCGGCCTTTCCGGTCAGCGCGTCCACGTCGTAACACGCGGCCAGATGCGGATCCGACGCGGGAGACCAGATCGTCTCGTCGACGCCGTTCAGAATCCCGTGCAGATCGGCGGCGCGATGATGCAGCAGGCCGTCCAACCCGCATCCCTGTTCGGCGCCCTGGATCTCGCGCGCGTAAGTCGGGCTGACGGTCGTGATCTTGTCGGCGTAGTACAGCCCGGCCTTGAGAAACGAAAACTGGCCGAAGAACTCGGCGCCATCGATGTTGAAAAATGCGCGCGGCAATTCCGTTTCGTCGAACAGCTGTGCGGGGAATATGCCTTGATATGCGAGATTGTGAATCGTGAACACGCTGCGCGCGGCGTGCGTGCCTGTCTGAGCTTCGCCCGAGCGCAGATACGCGGGCGCGAGCCCCGCGTGCCAGTCGTGGCCGTGCACGATGTCCGGACGCCAGCTCGGATCCAGCCCGCTCGCGATGCGTGCAGCGAGCCATCCCAGCAATGCGAAGCGGCGATGATTGTCGAGATACGGATGCTCGTGCGGATCGCTGTACGGGCCGCCGGGCCGGTCATACAGCGCCTGCGCATCGATGAAGTACACGACGACACCGGTGCCCGGCAACACGCCGCGATGCAGCGCGAGCGCGTCGGCACCGAAGCGCGGCCCCGGCTTCGCGACGATGCGGCTGTCGGCGACGCCGTCGCGGATCGCGGGGAAGCCCGGCACCAGCAGACGCGCGTCGCATCCCAACGCGTTCAGCGCGCTCGGCAGTGCCGCGGTGACGTCGGCGAGACCACCGGTCTTGAGCAACGGATAGACTTCGGCGCAAACGTGTAGCACGCGCATGAGCATTCCTCTTTGTCAGGAGTCGAGCACCAGCATGACCGTCGCGAGCGGCGGCACGGCGAGCGCCAACGACACGGACCGCCCGTGCGACGCGATCGGGTCCGTGTGCAGCGTGCCGTTCGCGACACCGCTGCCGCCGTACGCGGTGTCGTCGGTATTGATGATCTCGCGATACCGGCCCGCACACGGCACCCCGATCCGAAAGCCATCGCGCGGTATCGGCGTGAAGTTGGACACCACCAGCACGAAACGGCCGTCGTCGGCGGTGCGCATGAACGAAAACACCGAACGGTCGCGATCGTCGACCCCGATCCACGTGAAGCCGCGCGGCTCGAAACTGGCCTGATACAGTGCCGGATACCGCCGCAGCGCGTCGTTAAGGTCGCGCACGAGCCGTTGCACGCCTCGATGCAGCGGGTGCGTCAGCCGCTCCCAGTCGAGGCTCGCATCGGCGTTCCATTCGCGCACCTGCGCGAATTCGTTGCCCATGAACAGCAGCTTCGCGCCGGGATACCCCCACATGAAACCGTAATACGCACGCAGGTTCGCGAAGCGCCGCCATTCGTCTCCTGGCATCCGCGACAGCAACGAGCCCTTGCCGTGCACGACTTCGTCGTGCGACAGCGCAAGCACAAAGCGTTCGTCGAACGCGTACAGCATGCCGAACGTCATTTTGTCGTGGTGGTACCGGCGAAACAGCGGATCCTCGCTCAGATAGCGCAGTGTGTCGTGCATCCAGCCGAGGTTCCATTTGTAATGGAATC
The DNA here is from genome assembly GCF_003853645.1 of Burkholderia sp. Bp9143. Classification (GTDB taxonomy): domain Bacteria; phylum Pseudomonadota; class Gammaproteobacteria; order Burkholderiales; family Burkholderiaceae; genus Burkholderia. Next base: position 60,526 of record NZ_QTPO01000013.1, read on the forward strand.
CGAGCCCGCCTTCGTCGATGTCGCGCGTCACGCCCGGGAAGCTCGTCGATTCCTCGGCGATCGTCACGGCTTCGCGACGCTCCGCACGGATCGTCCGGTTCGTGCGACGCAGGAACGCGATCGCCTCGAGGTTTTCCCGGCCGCCATGGCGATTCGGAATCCATTCGTGCGCGGGGCGGCTGTAGTCGCGGTACAGCATCGATGCGACCGCATCGAAGCGCAGCCCGTCGACACCGTACCGCTCGATCCAGTACAGCGCGTTGCCGGCCAGGTAGTTGGCCACCTCGAGCCGGCCGTAGTCATAGATCAGCGTGTTCCAGTCCCGATGGAAGCCCTCGCGCCGATCCGCATACTCATACAGGCAGGTGCCGTCGAACCGTGCGAGCCCATGCGGGTCGTCCGGGAAATGCCCGGGCACCCAATCCAGCAGCACGCCGATACCGTGCGCGTGCGCCGCTTCAATCAGATAGCGAAAATCGTCCGGCGTGCCGAAGCGGGCGGTCGGTGCGTAGAGCGCAGTCGGCTGGTAGCCCCACGAGCCGTCGAATGGATGCTCGCTCATGGGCAACAATTCGATATGCGTGAAGCCGAGTTCCTTCACGTACGGAATCAGCGTCACGGCGAGTTCCCGATACGTGAGCCAGCCGCCGCCATCCGACGGCTGGCGCCGCCACGAGCCCGGATGCACTTCGTAGATGCTCATCGGCACGCCCGGCGCATTCGCATGCGCGCGCACCGGATCCGGCCGGCAAACCGGCGGCAGGCCGTGCACGATCGACGCGGTGCCGGGACGCAGTTCCGCGCGAAACGCGTAAGGGTCGGCCTTGAGCAGCCGATCGCCATTGCGCGCCTGGATCTCGAACTTGTAGAGCGCCCCTTTCGCGACATGCGGCACGAAGATCTCCCACACGCCGCAGTTGTGGTATTGCTGCATCATCTGGCGATGGCCGTCCCGGCCGTTGAAGTCGCCGACCACGGAGACCCGGCGTGCGTTCGGCGCCCAGACCGCAAACCTGACGCCGTCGATCCCGTCCTGCGCTACCGGATGCGCGCCAAGCTTTTCATAAGGACGAAGATGCGTGCCCTCGGCCAGCAGCCACGCATCGAGTTCGCCAAGCATCGTCGGGCTCGATGACGCCGGTGGACACTCGGAACGGCCAGCGGACGTCTCGTCGCGCACGTTGTCGCCGCGCGCCAGACGATCAGCGTGCATCTTGCGCATGCGTGACATGACCGATCCAGGCGGTGTGGGGCGCGAGTGTCAGGCATCTGCCCGCGAGCGACGCGCCGGCAAGCCCATGTCCGTCGCAAGGCCGTGCGCTCAGGCCGTCCGGCAGTGGCCAGCGCTGCGCGGTACCACCGAGATTGAAGACGAGCAGCCGCCGGTCGGCACCGGCTGCGCGCTCGAACGCGAGGATCGGCTCGGGCGCATCGAGGAAGCGGATGCTGCCGTCGCGTAGCGGTTGCTGAAGGCGGCGCCATGCGAGGAAGTGCCGGAAAAAATTCAGCGGCGACGCCGGATCCGCGTGCTGCAAGTCGACCGCTTTCGACGCGTGCTCGTCCGGAATAGGCAGCCACGTATCGGACGACGAAAAGCCGCAATGCGGCTCGGACGCGCGCCACGGCAACGGCGTGCGGCAACCGTCGCGCCCTTTGTTTCCTGGCCAGAACTCGATGCCGACCGGATCGCGCAGCTGTTCGTACGGAATCCGGGCTTCGGTAAGGCCGAGCTCCTCTCCTTGATAGACGCACGGCGTGCCGCGCAGCGTCGCGATCAGCGTGAGGACGAGCTTCGCGAAGTCCGGCCCGGCGTCACGGCCGTCGCCCCAGCGGGACACGACGCGCGGCACGTCGTGATTGCTCGCCGACCAGCACACCCACCCTTTCCCGCCGTGCTCGGCCAGCCTGGCCTCCATGCGTTCGACGGTGCCGCGCACGTGCGCCGCCGAGAATTCGGGCGTCAGCAGATCGAAGCTGTAGGTCATGTGCAATTTGTCGCCATCCGCCGTGTACCGCGCCATCGTGGCGAGCGCGTCGTCGTCGCCGACTTCGCCGAGACCGACCGCACGGTAATCGTCGAGATGACGCCTGAGCCGTTTCAGGAACGTGAGGTTCTCCGGTCGGGTCTTGTCGTAGCGATGCCGCTGCATCGCATACGGATTGTCGACCGACGTGGGCGACGGCGGCGCTGCCACCACGGGTGGATTGTTGCGCAGGCGCTTGTCGTGGAAATGGAAATTGCACGCATCGAAACGCAAGCCGTCCACGCCGCGATCGAGCCAGAAACGCACTTCGTCGATCATTTGCCGCTGCACGTCCGGATGATGGAAGTTCAGATCCGGCTGGCTCGCGAGAAAGTTGTGCAGATAGAACTGGCGCCGCCGTGTATCCCACTGCCACGCCGGGCCACCGAACACCGACAGCCAGTTCGTCGGTGGCGTGCCGTCGGCGCGCGGGTGCGCCCACACATACCAGTCCGCGCGCGGGTTGTCGCGGTCGGCGCGGCTTTCGGCGAACCATGCATGCTGATCCGACGAGTGACTCAGCACCTGATCGACGATGACCTTCAGGCCGAGCGCGTGCGCCCTCGCGATCAACCGGTCGAAATCGTCGAGCGAGCCGAACTGCGGATCGACATCCCGATAGTCCGACACGTCGTAGCCGAAGTCCTTCATCGGCGACTTGAAGAACGGGGAAATCCAGATCGCGTCGACGCCGAGCGCATGGATGTAGTCGAGCTTGCCGGTCAATCCGGGCAGATCGCCGACGCCATCGCCGTTGCCGTCCGCGAAGCTGCGCGGATAAATCTGGTAGATCACGCCGCCCCGCCACCACGTATCGGACATCTGGTGCGCTCCAGTTGGGCCGGCGGCACGAGCGCGCCGGCCTGCGTTCACGATCGATCAGCCCCGTTTCCGTCGACTCCGAATGCGATGCGCGATGTGCCTATATCCGGGTTGCTTCATTGCGACGTTACTTTATAGGGTTAGCCGGACGAAATCAAAATTTCCTGATCGGGATCGGCCCCACCCTTATTCAAATGTTTTGCATTGTCCATTACGATAGGCGTTCAATTCCCTGCGCGTTGCGCAATGCCATTTAATGGATCGGCCAGCGGGCATTCCTGGCGGATCGCCTCCAAGCCGGACGACGCAGTGCAAGTGCTCTCCCTATCCGCGCCAGCGAACTAAAAGGGGTTGCAAATTGGACCTTACGCCTGACCTGCCCCGCGTGACCGGCTGGGCCGCGCTGATCCTCGCGATCGGCGTGATCGGCAGCGTCGCCGGGAGCTACGCGCTCCACCGCGCCAACGCGCGCGAAGCGCAAACCGCGTTGACGGAGGCCGCGAACGATGCGACCGACGAGATCGTCGAGCGAGTCCGCCATTACGAATACGGGCTTCGCGGTGCGCGTGGCGCGATCGTCACGGCCGGCGAAAACGGTATCAGCCGCGAGCGTTTCCACCTTTACAGCCTGACTCGCGATATCCATACCGAATTCCCCGGCGCGATCGGCTTCGGCTTCATCCGCCGCGTGCCGAAAGGTAGCGAGCAGGCATTTGTCGCACGCGCGAAAGCCGATGTCGGCCCCGAGTTCGAGATTCGTCAATTTGCGCATCACGACGGCGATCTCGACGTCGTGATGTACGTCGAGCCGGAAGAGGACAATCGCGTTGCGATCGGGCGCGACATCGCGTCCGACGAGGATCGCCGGCAGGCGGCGAAATCCGCGATGCAAACCGGCAACGCGACGCTGAGCGCGCCGGTCGAGTTCGCACAGCGGGCGGGTGACAAGCGTCAGGCCGTGCTGTTCATGCTGCCCGTCTACCGCACGGCGTCGCTGCCGCGGACCGCCGCGGAACGCGAAGCCGCCGCGTACGGCTGGACGTATGCGCGGCTGATGGTCGAGCGTGTGCTCGACGGGCTCGATATCGTGCAGAAGGGGTTGTACCTGCAACTCGACGATGTCACGGTGCACGGCCGCGTATTGCCCTTTTACACGCTGCACGCCGACTCGCGCGATCCGACGCGGTATTTCCCGCTGCAAATCGAGCGTGTCGTCTACGGGCGCACATGGCGCTTCACCTATGCCGCTTCGCCGGAGTTCATCGCGAATTTGCATCAAACGTCGCCGAAAGCGGTGATGCTGATGGGGGCGGTCATCAGCGCGCTGACGGCCGCCATCGCGTACGCTGCGGCGATCGGCGCGCGCCGCCGCCGGCAAGCGGACGCCGCTCGCGCGAAACTGGCCGCGATCGTCGAAGGGTCGGCGGACGCGATCGTCGGCCAGACGCTGGACGGCGTCGTGACGAGCTGGAATGACGGTGCGGCGCGGCTGTTCGGTTACACGGCCGCCGAAGCGCTCGGCCTGCCGCTCGCGGACCTGATCGTGCCGGACACACTGATCGACGAACAGCGCGACATACTCGTCCAGATCGGCAACGGCCAGCGCGTGCCAGCGCTCGCCACCACGCGGCGCGGCAAAAACGGCGCGCGGATCGACGTGTCGGTGACCGTGTCGCCGATCTTCGGTGCGGGCGCACGTGTGGCCGGTGCCTCGAACACGATGCGCGACATCTCGTCGCAAAAGGCGGCGGAAGCCCGGATCGTCGAGCTCAATACGAGCCTGGAGGATCAGGTCGCGCAACGCACCGCGCAATTGCGCGATCTCAACATGCTGTTAGAGAACGTGCTGCGCTCCGCGTCCGAAGTCTCGGTCATCGCGACCGACCGCAACGGCACGATCAAGCTGTTCAATCCCGGCGCCGAGCGCCTGCTTGGCTACGCCGCGAGCGAGGTCGTCGGCCGGGCGACGCCGCTGGCGCTGCACGACGCCGACGAGATCGCGGCGCGCGAAGCCGAGCTGAGCGCGGAGTGCGGCGAGAGCGTGCGCGGCTTTCGCGTATTCACGCTCAAGCCCGAGCGCGACGGTGCGGAGTCGCGCGAATGGACCTACGTGCGCAAGGACGGATCGTACGTGCCAGTGTCGCTCGCGGTCACCGCGATGCGCGACGACAGCGGCGCCGTGGCCGGCTATCTCGGCATCGCGATTGACATCGCGAAGCGCAAGGCCGCCGAACGCGAGGTCGCGGCGGCCCGCGATCAGGTGCTGCTCGCGGCCGAGGCGGCGGAACTCGGCATCTGGACGTGGGAGGTTGCGAGCGGCACGGTTCGATGGAACGCGAGGATGGCGGAAATCTACGGCTATCCGGCCGCGCTGGACGGCGACACGCTGTCGTATCAGGCGTGGCAGCGACTGCTGCACCCGGACGATCGCGACACGACGTTCGGCGCGCTCGACGCGATTTCGCGCAACCGCGACGCGAGCCTCGGCTCGTTCCGGATCATCCGGCCTGACGGCGAGATCCGTCACATCCAGGCGAACGCGCTCGCGGAGCGTGACGCGCATGGCTCGACCGTGCGCGTGGCCGGCACCAACCGCGACATCTCGGTGCAATACGCACTCGAGCACGATCTGCGCCGCGCGAAGGAACAGGCCGATACGGCGAGCGCGGCGAAATCGGCGTTTCTCGCGAACATGAGCCACGAGATCCGCACGCCGATGAACGGCATCATCGGGATGACGCGGTTGTGCCTCGATACGCCACTGAACGAGGAGCAACGCGAATATCTGACCATGGTGCTGTCGTCCGCGCAATCGCTGCTGACGATCATCAACGACATCCTCGATTTCTCGAAGATCGAAGCCGGCAAGATGCCGCTCGACCCGGTGGATTTCAGCCTGCGCACGATGATCACGGAAATGCTGCGTGCGACGACGTTCAAGACCGGCAAGACGACGGTCGAGATTCTGAGCGACATCGGGCACGACGTCCCGGATTCGCTCGTCGGCGATGCCGGGCGCTTGCGCCAGGTGCTCACGAATCTCGTCGGCAACGCGCTGAAGTTCACGGCGGCCGGTGAAGTCACGCTGTCGATTCACGTCGTCAAGCTCAATTCGTCCAGCGCGTCATTGCGCTTCGCGGTCGCCGACACCGGCGTCGGTATCGCGCCGGAGCATCTCGAACGGATCTTCGATGCGTTCTCCCAGGCCGACAGCTCGACCACGCGCCGCTACGGCGGAACCGGTCTCGGTCTCGCGATCTCGACGCGCCTGGTCGCGATGCTGGGCGGACGGCTGGAAGTCAGCAGCGCGCTCGGAGCCGGCAGCGTGTTCAGCTTCACGCTGTCGCTCGCGCTGGGCCGTTACCCGGACCTGCCGCATCCCGCGCTGCCGCGCGCGCTGAACGGCGCACGGATTCTCGTCGTCGACGACAATCACACCAATTTGCGGCTGATGCACGACATGCTGTGCAATTTCGGCGCGCAGCCGACCTGCGTGAGCGACACGCAAAGCGCGATGCAGACGTTGTACGCGCAGGCGAAACGGCGCGAGCCCTATGTCGTCGCACTCGTCGACGGGCAACTTCCCGATTGCGACGATTACTCGCTCGCGCTGGAAATCGCCGCGGATCCGGCGTTGCGCGGCACGATGGTGGTCGTAATCAGTTCGCTATCGAGCCGGCTGGATACCTCGACGCTCCGGCAGGCCGGCATCGCCGGCTTCATGACGAAGCCGGTCGATCAATCGGAGATCTTCAATCTGCTCGTGAAGCTGCTGGGCGAATTGTTCTTCGCACCGCACGCGCCGGAGATCGCGCCGGATCGACGCGACGACGATGCCGCGCAGTCGCCGTCGCCCCGATACACGGTACTACTGGTCGAAGACAATCCGATCAATCAGCGGCTCGCGCGGCGCTTGCTCGAAAAGCTCGGTCACGACGTGCGTCTCGCGTCGAACGGTGTCGAGGCGCTCGATTGGATCGACACGCAGCCGTTCGACGTCGTGCTGATGGACATCCAGATGCCGGTGATGGACGGCCTCGAAGCGACGCGCGAACTGCGCGAGCGCGAGCGCCGCACCGCGAAAGCGCATGTTCCGGTGATCGCGATGACCGCGCACGCGATGCAAGGCGATCGCGAGAAGTGCTATGCAGCGGGTATGGACGGCTATGTGTCGAAGCCGATTGAAACCGGCACGCTGGTACGGGAGATCGAGCGCGTCGCGGCGCGGCCAGCGGCGGCCGAGTGCACCGCCGGCCGCGTGGCGACCGAAGCGAGCGCGTCCGGACCCGCGACGCCGGGACGCGAGCCGGTGCCCACGCCGATCGCGGAACGCACACCGTTGTTCGACCGCGATCTGGCCCTGTCCCGTATCGGCGGCGATGAGCAGTTGTTCCGCGAACTGGCGCATTTGCTGGTCGACGAGGCGCGACAACAGCACGCGGAGATCGACGGCGCGCTCGCCGGCCCGGATCTGGAAAGGCTCGCTCGCGTCGCGCACAAGCTCAAGGGCGACGCCGGCACGTTCGCGAGCGCGCCGCTGTCCGACGCGACGGTGCAACTCGAGCGCGCGGCAAAGAATGGCGAGCAGGAAACGGCGCTGGCGGCGGCCCGCGAAACGATCGCGCTGTTCACGGATCTGGTAGATGCGGTACGCACCGACGTGCTGGGAGCCTCCTGATGAACTCGCTGAACTCATTGAACGCGTTGTACACGCGCACGACCGCCCTCGCCTACGCCCAGACTGAACGCGACGAAGCGATCGATTTTCTGCGCGGCATGGCCGTCGTGTTCATGACGGTCGTGCATATCGAGTATTTTTCCGCGTTCAGCCTGCTCACGACGGAGCGACTCGGTTTCGTGACGGCGGCCGAATGGTTTGTCATCCTGTCCGGGCTCGTGCTCGGCAAGGTCGGCCGCTCCCGGCTCGCGCATGTCGGCTGGACGACGACCGCATGGAAATCGGTGGCGAGAGGCGTGAAACTCTATCTCGTCAACGTCGCGCTGATCCTGATCCCGATCGTCCTTCAGCCCGTCGGCTTCGTGAAAACCACGTCGCTCACGCATTTCGTCGACGAGGCAACGGCGACCGTCTATCCGCTTTATCCCATCGAGGGCGCCCGCCTGGAGGACTGGTTCAACACCGTGCTGCTGTTGCGCGGCGGCCCGCATCAGGCACAGGTGCTCGGCCTCTATGTCGTGTTGCTGATTTTCTTCGTCCCGCTGCTGCTGTTCGCGTTCCGCCGCTTGCCGTCCGCGTTGCTGGCGTTGTCGGCAAGCTGTGCGCTGTACGTGTGGCATCTGTTCGTGCCGATCCACTTGTCGGACATGCAGTTCGAGAATGCGTTTCCAGTTGCCGCGTGGCAATTTCCGTTCGTCGCCGGGATGTTCGTCGGCTGGTTCTCCAACGAGGCGTCTCTGCTGTTCGCGTCCCGCTTCAGACGCTTCCTGCTATATGCCGTATGCACGACCGGCGCCATCGTCATGTTCGTCCTCGCGCAGGGGCACCTCGATCCGTTCACCCCGGCGTGGGCCAAGTTGCAGGCGCTGCCGCACGGCGCGATCGATTCGCTCTATCTCGGCTACGCACAGAAGAACGCGCTTGGACCGCTGCGCCTGATCGACGATCTGTGTCTGCTGGTCGTGCTCCACGCGGTGCTGCGCAGCCAGTGGCGGCGTATCCGGCCCGTCGCCGGATGGCTGCTGGTGCCGATCGGCCGAACTGCACTGTACTGCTTCGTCGGGCAAGTCGTGCTCGTGCTGATCGCGAGCCAGATACTGCCGTTCGGGCTGCGGCCACCGAGATGGATCGAGGGAACGGCGATTCATCTCGGCGCGATCGCGGCCTTATGGCTGATGGCCCGGTACGGCCCCGGGCGCAGGTGGCTCCGGTAACGGCTCGTCGGACGCGTTGTGCGCCGACATCTGGCGCATGAATTCGAGGCCGGGCGCGATCGTCATCGCCCACGCGATCTCGACCCGCGTATCGTAATGGCGCTCGTCCAGCTCGCGCACCGTCGCGAGGATCGCCGCTCGCCACGCATTGAACATCTGCTCGGGGATCGCCAGCTTCGACGGACCGTGTTCGCTTGCGATCCGTTCGAGATAGTCCGACGTCACCTTCGTGTGATACAGGTTCAGCAGATGGAAGAAGGATTTGCGCATCAACGCCTTCTGGCGCGTCATTTCCGTATTCGCGAATTTCTCGCGTATCTGCTCCGACGAGTTCAGGAAAATCTCGTAAAAGCGGTCGAAAAAGCGCTCGCCGTTGTCGTTGCCCGTCAGGCGGTGATAGCTCTCCAGAAATATTTCTTCGTAGTTCGTCACGGCGTTCTCCCGGATGCGTCGCGCCTGGTTCCGATGCTCGTATCCAGCTTGTAACACAGCTCACCGGACCGGATGGCGGCATTGCGCCATATTGCCCGACGCGCATCCGTCCGTCACGCATTCATTGCGGGCCGGGCTCGACGCTGGCGGCGGTCGACAGGCACGTTGCCGGGTGAGCGAATACATCCTTCATGCGGGCGGAGAAATAGCCGTCGGCCCGCGTGTTGGGCACGAGCCGGCCGCTCGACTTGTAAAGCAACGCTTCCAGTACGGTGGCGTTGGTCGACAGCGTGAGGGTGCGGTCGGATCCGCCGGTCGCCTCGTAGCGTCCTTCGAACCAGCCGCGATCCGCGTCGTATAGCGCATCGACGCTTCGCATCAGATAAGTCGTATACGCAGTGTCCCACAGCACCCACATGCCGAACGCCGCGCGCGTAGCGACGAGCGCGAGTTGCGGATAGGCGCGGCCGTCGTCGCCGACCGTGTTCCACGCATAGCCGTTCGCGAACACCGAATCGTGCACGAAGTACGGCGGCTGATCGACCTGATGATCGGTGCGGGCCGTCAGGATCCTGTCCTTGCGCCATCGCGCTTCCTGCGCTCGATAGACCGCGTCGGCTTGCGCGGCGCTGTCCGTCCGCCCGCTCGCGTCGGCGCGCTGCGTCCCGCGCCAGCCGAATTCGATGCCGGACAGCAGCCACGGCGCGCTGACGAGCGCGTTGGTCGCGCCGGTCTGGCGCGGATCCCGCGCGTCGAAATAGATGCGCACGCCGTTCGCGTAGGCTTGCGCGAGCGGCGCCGCGGCGGCATCGGACACCCGCACGCCCCACAGGCGGAAGCCGGTGCTCGCATACGCGTCGTAGCCGGGCCGGATCTCGGCGACGCGCACGGTCTGCCGAGCGTCGATGCGCGTCGCATACAGCGTGCCGTCGTCGCCGACCAGTTCACACAGATTCCAGCGCAGCACCGCGCGGTCCACGTATTCGCCGTACTCGGGATAGCGGGCGCCGATCGCATGCAGCCACACCAGCACGCGTCCGACGTCCAACGCCGACGTGCCGATCGTGCCGGGCCGATTCGCGTAGTCCGACATCGCGCCCGTTTGCGTGTTGTATACGCGGTTCGGCAGGCCGTCCGGCAATAGCGGCATCTGGCCGAGGAAGCGCAGCACGTCCGAGAGCCGGCGATCGAACTCGTTACGTTCGATCAGCTTCATTTCACGCGCGGCGACGAGCGCGGCGAGATAGTCGCCAATCTGCCACATCGTCGTCGCCGGATAGCCGTCCGCGGAATTGACGAGGCCCGTCGGTGCGGTGTTGTTCGTCACGTAGCGCCACGCGGCGCGCGCCCAGATTCGTTCGGTATCCGTCAGCGGGCCGATGCGCCCGGGATTGGTCAGCGCGCCGGCATTCAGTTTCTCGTAGCCGTCGATCACCGTTCTCGCCACGATGCCGCAACCGCTGCACGCGAGCGTCAGTGACATTGCGAGTACGCAGGTAACACGAACAGAGCGTTGTCTTGGCATGTTGAGCATTGACAGGATTGCGAGCATGCGGAAACGGCGAACGGAACCGTGGCCCCGCTGCATCCGGCCGGGCCTCGAACCACGGCCCGCGGGCGATTCCTGGGTGCGTTCTCCAGATCGTACGGATTGGTCAGCGTGCGTTCCCACAGGCTCGGCTGCCGCCCGCCCGGTTGCGGCGCCCGATCGTCGAATGCGAGCAAACGCCCTTTCGCCTTGAACATCAACGCTTCCAGCATGATGCCATTGTTATTGGCCGTGAACGTCTTGATCGGGCCCGCGCCGTTTTCGAGCACGCCTTCGTAGTAGCCCTTCGCCGGCTGATACTGGCCCCACACCGCGTCGGCGAGCCGGTCCGTATACGGGGATTGCCAGAGCACCCACATGCCGACGGCCGCCTTCGTCGAGATCGCCGCGAACTGCGGGACGTACTCGCCCTTCTCCGTGATCGTGTTCCACGCGTACCCGTCCGAGTAGATCGTGTCGTAGACGAAGTACGGCGCAACGTCGAGCTGATGTTCGCTTCGCGCCGTCAGGATGCCTGTCTCGACAAAGCGGTTTTCCTGCGCCTGATAGATCCGCCGCGCGAAATTCGCGATCCACGTGTCGCGGGACAGCTCCGCCTGCGTCGCGGCCGTGCGGTCGATCGTGTCGGCCCAGCCGAGCTCGAGGCCGTAGAGCACGTACGATTCGCTGACCACGTAGTTGTGCTGGGAGAGCGCGCGAGGATCGCGCGAGTCGTACGGGACATCGACGCAATAGATCGGCACGAGCGAATAAGGCTCGGGACGCGACGCGAGGCAGGTCGAGAAGCCCCATAGCCGGAAGCCGCTCGCCGCGTACTCCTCGTAGCCGAGCCGGCCTTCCTGCACGTACTGAACCTGCTTGTCTGCCCCGAGCTTCGCGCCGTACATCGTGCCACACGCATCCACGACATGCGCGAAATTCCAGCGCAACACCGCGTGATCGATCGCGTTCGCATGCTCCGGGTAACGCTGCTCGATGATCTTGAGCCAGATCAGCAGCCGCCCGAGATCCACCGCCGAGTAACCGATTTCGCCGGGCTGGTTCGCATAGTTGACCTTCTGCGCGGTCTGCGTGTTGTACACAGTGTTGGGCAGTTCGCCGCGAAACAGATCGAGCGAATTCAGCGTCCTGAGCAAGGCGCCGAGACGGTCGTCGAACTCGCGCTTGTCGATCAGGTCGAGGTTGCGCGCGGCGACGAGTGCGCCGAGGTACGACGCGGTGTCCCACATCGTCGTCGACGGATAATTGTCGCCCGCGTTCACGAACCCGGTCGCCGGCTGGTAATTGTTCTCGAAATACACCCACGCCTGACGCGCCATCTGCATTTCGCGCGCGTCGAGCGGGCCGTGCCGCGCCGGGTACGACGCGGCCGGAATGGCTCCGGCCCGCTCGCCGATCTCGCCGCCCGGGTGCGCGCATCCCGCGCACGCCAGCAGCAAGACGAACCAGACGTGGCGCAACAGTTTTCCCATGGTCCCTCCTCACGCCCGTTCAATTGCGCAGCAGTGGCCCGCGTTCGATATACGCGAGGCTTTCGAGTATTACCGCGTTCGTGTTCGCGTTCAGCGCGGCGTTCGGCTGCCCGCTCTTCTCGTACACGCCCGCGTACCAGCCCTTGTCCGGCTCATTCGCGGTGCGCACGTAAGCGACGAGCCTGGCCGTATAGTCGTCGCGAAACAGGGCGTGCCACGCGAACGCGGCCTTCGTCGACACCGAACGCAATGCCGACGCGTCGGCGCCCGTATCGGTGACGGTCGCCCACGACTTGCCGGCCGAATAGACCGTGTTGTAAGCGAAGTACGGCGGACGGTCGAGATGGTCCTCGGTGACGGCCGTGAGCTGTCCGGTCGCACCGTAGCGCGCGCGCTGCACCTTCAACAGCCGCCATGCAAATTCCAGGGTGTTGCCGTCGAGGCCGAACTCAAGACCCTGAAGCATGTAAGGCTCGCTCAGCACGTAGTTCTGCGCGCCATACCGTGCGGGATCACGCGTATCGGTCGGAATCGTCACGTCGTAGATATCGACGAAGCCGAGATGAGGCGACCACGTGGCCGCCTGCGCGCAATCGACGCCGGTAAGCAGCAGCGTGCGCGCCGCGTACTGCTCGTAGCCGAGCCGGCCTTCCTGCTGAAGCACCACCTTGTCGGCCGCGCGCGACGCGCCGATCAGTTCGCCGTCGCGCGCCAGCGCCGGCAGCGACCAGCGCCGGGTGACCTTGTCGAGCGCGTCGGTAAAGCGCGGATAGCGCCATGCGAGGATGTTGAACGGCACCGCGAGACGTCCGATGTCGATGGCCGACCAGCCGATTCCGCCTTCCGCCTTCTTGTTCGTGTAATCGACCATGTCGAGCGTGCGCGTGTCGTACGACTTGTTCGGCAACTGGCCGTTGAACAGCGGAATGCGCGCCAGCGCGTCGAGCGCGGCGGACGTCCGGCGATCGAATTCGTCGGTGTCGATGACGCCGAGCCGTTCCGCCGAGATCAGCGCAAGCAAGTACGACGCCGTGTCCCACATCGTCGACGACGGAAAGCCGTCGACAGAATTGACGAGCCCGGTGGACGCCTGCGTATTGGTCGCGAAATATCGCCATGCGATGCGCGCCGTCGTGCGCTCGTCGGCGGTCAGCGGGCGCGGCGCGGGCAACGCGGGCGAATCGGCACTACGCGTGATCGGTATCGACGGCGCCGCGGCGGCCGATGACACGGCGGGACTGTTGCGCTCGATCGCCACCACGGCCGCGAACGAGACGAGGATCGCGGCGATGAGCACGAGATGGCTGCGCGCCCGGACGAGGTTCTCCTTGAAGCTCATCGACTGCCTCCCGTTCCGGACGGCACGCGCCAGCCGGACGCCGCATCCTGTTCCGTTTCACTCGCTGCTCCCGCATCCTGCGATTGCGCTTCGTCGGGCGGACGCCAGAACGCCGCGAAGACCACCGGCAGCATCGCGAGAATATTGTTCGCGCCCCAGACCAGATTGACGACGATCGACGCGGGATCCACGTTCGCGCCCATCGCCCAGCGCACCGTTGCGCATGCGAGCGCGAACGCGGTCAGCGCCGCGATCGCGATCTGCGGCATCACCAGATGCAGGAAACTGCCTTCCTGCCGGTCCTTCGGCGTCACCGGAAACTTGATCGTCTCGCCGTTCAGCACCGCGCGCAGCGCGCGCAGGCTCACCGGAAAAAACGCGAGATAGGACGACTTCGCGGCCCATCCCGGTATCCCCCATGCGCCGAACATGAACGCGAGCTCGGTGCAGATGATGAACGGCAGAAAATGCCAGTAGAACGGGCCGCTGTAGGTCTGGACCGGTGAGATGTTCGTCAGCAGGTAGACGATCGGCGCGATCAGGAACATCAAGTTCCACACGCAGCCGAAATACGACCAGAACGTGCTGAGATACATCAGTTTCTGCGCGAACGTCAGGCCCGGGCGCAGCAGCGGGTTGTCGTGCAGCGCGATGTCGAGCGTGCCGCCTGCGTACTTGTAGCGCTGGATCGTCCACGTGAGCAGATCCTGCGGCGACAGCATCTTCGATTCGACTTGCGGATGCAGCACGGATTTCCAGCCGCGCGTGCGATCCGAGTGCAGCACGATCGACGTGTAGATGTCCTCGGACACATGGAACTTGTATGGCGTCATCTCCGAATGGGTCGCGGCCTGGCGGCGCAGTTCCCGTTCGAGATCCGCGCGCAGCGCCGGATCCGCCACTTCGCTCGCAAGCCGCGTCGCTTCCCGGTCGACCGCGAGTCCGTATGCGCGCAGCGCGGCTTCCATCACCGCTTCACGCCGATGGATCGACGCGGCGCCGCAGCAGAACGCGGCGTTCGTGCGATTGCGGCGGCGCTGGATCACGTCGTAGAACATCTGCGGATCGCTGACGAACGGGTCAGCGCCGATCTGGATCGGGCCGACCAACCGCTGCACGCCGCGGGCGAGCACGCGCGCGGTCGTGCCGAGACGGCGCCCGGCCCATGCGTCGAGTGTTTCGCCTTCGGGGAGATCGAAGAACCACTGCGGCGTCTGCACCCACGCGACCTTCGGATCGCGGAAATAGCCGAGCGTGTGCTCGAGGATCGTCGGAAACACGCGCGTATCCGCATCGCAGATCACGATGAAGTCCCCGTCGGTCAGATCCATCGCGTGGCGCAGGTTGCCGGCCTTGAAGCCGACGTTGTTGTCGCGCGAGAGGTAATGCGCGCCCTCCTCGGCTGCGACCGCGCGCATGGCCGGACGCCGCCCGTCGTCGAGCACGTGCACGCGGTAGTCGATCGGATGCGGGTACGCGACGGCCAGCGCCGCGCGGATCGACAGCCGCACCAGCTCGACGTCTTCGTTGTACGTCGCGATGAACAGGTCGACCTTTGGCGGGCGGTGCGTCGCGTCGGACGGCGTTTCGACGTACTCGGACGCCCATTGCGGCGGCGCTCGCCGCGGATAGTCGTCGACGCGCCACAAATTGAACACGAACAGCGCGAGCCCGATGTACGCAAGCGTCTCCGCCATCACGAGCGGCACCGCGAACCACATCGCGTCGTGGTTCAGCGATGCGCTCCAGCGCCACACGAGATAGTTCGCGCCGAACACGAGTGCGAGCACCGCGAAGAATTGCCACACGCTCTCGATCGCCGGGGAATGAGGCAGCGGCTCGGGCGGCTTGCGATGTTCGAAGGAGTCGAAATAGAAGGCCATGGTCGCTAGTCCGGGTTGGCGCCGACGCCGTTGCGCTCGAGCGCACCGATCAACGCCAGCAGTGACGCGTTGTAGTCGATCGCGAATTCGTTGACCGAATAGGCGCGGTCGTCGTCCACATAACTCAGGAGCCGCTTGCCGCGCGGCGCCACGTGATCCTGCGCGGCGTCGTTCGGGCCGCCGACGAACAGCCCCGGTATCGTCTCGCCCGCCGCGCGCCCGTACAGGTGCGCGGGGTGCCGCACCGAGCGCTCGCCGATGCCGGTCACGAACGACATGCCGAACGGATTGACGCCCAGCAGGAAATCGAGTTGCGCGAGCGCCGCGCGCAGGTAGCGTGGATCGCCGCCTTGGCGTGCCGCTTCGGCGAGCAGCACGCCCTGCTCCGCATCCATCTTGTTGGAACCCCAGACGAAACGCCGGTTGGCGAGGCCAAAGCCGCTGCCGCGCGCATCGCGATAGGCTTCGTCCGCCGCGCGCTGGAGCGCGTGCGCGATGCGCGAGTGCAGCGTCGCGGGAATCGCACGCGCGCCGCGCGCGTCGAGCAGATGCAAGAGCCCGAGCGCCGCCGGATTTTTCCATTCGAAGATCGCGATGCGGCCGGTCCACTCGGGATGCCGCTCGACGAAATTCAGATATTGCTGGTCCCCAGTCGCGAGCCACAGCTCGGCCGCGGCCCAGATCCGGTCGTCGACGTCGGTCAGCAGGCTCGGTTCGGGGTCGACGGTGGACCAAACATACGGGCCGGATCCGCTGTCGTCGCCGGGATGCGCGTCGACGAACAGCGGCGCGCGCACGGTCCGCAGCCACGCCCATGCGCGGGTCGCCGCCTCCCGATACCGCGCGGCCGCGTCGGCGTCGATGTGGGTCCACGCGCGCGATGCGAGCGCGAACGCGGCAGCGGCTTTCGCGGTGTCGGCACTCGACACGCCGTACACGTAGCGCGTCTGCGTGTCCTGATCCGGCGATATCGGGCCGGGCCAGTTCGCGCCGGACAGCTTGCGGTACAGCGCGCCGTCCGCGCGCTGCATCGCCAGCATCCAGTCGAGCCCGACCCGCACTTCGTCGAGGATGTCGGGCACGCCGTTGCCGCTTTCGGGGATATGCGTCTGCCCATCCGGGAAGCGTGCCGGCGCGTCGAGGTATAGCGACACGAGACGCCCCGCCGTGACGGCCGTCGTCGCCACATACTTGCCGAAATCGCCGGCGTCGTGCCAGCCGCCCGTCGCAGCGATCCGGACGTCCGCATGCATGTCGCCCGCATCCGGACCGGCCGCATCGGGATGCGCGAGTACACCGTCGGCGAGATGATCGGCGGGATGCTTCAGCCCGGTCTCGGGATCATCGAGCGCAACGCCGCAGCGTTGCAGGTAGTACGCGCGCAGCAACGATCGTTGCACGCGGCTCAGCGCGTCGGCGGCGACCACGAACGTGGCGCCCGGCACGCCTTGCGCCGACAGCCGGTAGCGTCCGGCGCCCAGCGGCGGCAATGCGAGCATCGTCACGACAAGACCACTGTCCGGATCGAGACGGCCCGGCAAATGCGGCCAGGTGCGCAGCACGCGCCCTTCGGCGTCGGTCAGGCGCACGCTCGTGCCCGGCGCGAGCCCGATGACGGCCGCCGACTGCGCGAGGCCCGGCAGATAGCCGGCCTGAACGACCGCGAAGCCTTCGGCCAATGGCGCCGCGAGCAACGTTTCGCTGCGCGCGCCGGACGTGCAACCTAACAGCACGGCCGCGGAGAGCGCCGGGAGCGCGAGCCAGGCGCGGCGAGCCGCACTCATGGCAGCGCTCGCACGTCGAAGTCGAACCGGTTGGTGCCGAGCACGCGCCCGCCCGCGTCGCGGATCGTCGCTTCGAGCGCGTAGGCGCCGGCCGCGAGCTGCGGCACCCGCACTTGCGTCACCGGACGGCCGCTGTCGGCCGCCATGTCGAACACCGTGCGCCCGGCGGCAACGGTTGCTCCCCCCGTATCCACTTTCCATTCGATGACGCTGCTCGCGTACGCGCTCCACGTATCGTTGATCGCCCAAAGCGTACCGTCGAACGCTTCGCCGGGCACATACGTCGCGCGCGTCCATTCGATCGACGGCAGCACCGGTTGATACGCGCACGCGAGCGCCGCATACCCGCGTTTCGGACGGCGCAGGTAATCGACGACGCCCCAGTCGATCGACGGCCATCCTTCGACGAACATGAACTGGAAGATCGCCGCGACCGGCTGGTAGCGCCGGCGGCGCAAGGTCTCCGCGATCCGCTGCACCAGCCGCGCCTGATAGCGCTGCGAGTTCGCAACGAACGCATCGAGGTCGCGGCCGCGATCGATGCCCGCAAGCTCGAAGGTTTCATGGCGCTGGAAGTCGTGATACTCCCATTGCGCCCATCCGGGGTCGCTCGCCGCCGTGCTGGCCGGCCAGCGGTTGCGCGCGCTGACGATATGGCGAAGCGTGGCCACGTCGGGCAGCGCCTGCGCACCGAACTCGGTAATGTTCGACTGGCTCATCGCGGGAATCGGGTCGGTCCACTTGCCCCAGTACCAGCCGAGCCAGAAATGCTGGCCGGTCAGCGAAGCGTCGTCCGCGTGACGGGTCGTGTCCTCGCGCAACGCAGCCCCCACCGAGGCGGATAGCAGGCGGTTCTGCGCGGGGTTCCAGTCGGGATAGCGATACTTCATCCACTCGGCGTCCCACGGCGGCTCGTTCTGGCCGGACCATGCGATGATCGACGGGTGATGCCCGAGCAACGCGACCATGTTGCGCGCCTGCCCGGCCGCCTTCTCCGCGAAACCAGCCGAATCGTCGTAACCCCACTGCAGCGGAAAATCCTGCCAGACGAGCAAGCCTTTCTCGTCGGCCACGTCGTAGAGCGGCGGGCCCGCGACATGCGCATGCACGCGGATCGCGTTGATGTGCGCGGCGAGCATCAGGTCGAGATCGCGCGCGTAGGACGCGGCATTCATCTGCGATAGCCACGGGCTTCCGATATAGTTGGTGCCGCGCAGGAACACGCGCCTTCCGTTGATCGTCCAGCACGACTGCGCGCTGTCGAAGCGGATCGAACGCACGCCGGTGCGGCGTTGCGCGACGTCCATCGTGCCGCGCGCGTCGGCTAGCGTGACGACCACCCGGTACAGCGCCGGAAAGCCGTCACCGGCAGGCCACCACAGCGCGACGTCATCCAGCTCGCGCCGGATCGTCAGGCGATTCGCGCCCGTCGCGAGCGCGACGCTCTGCTCGAACGTATAGTTTCGTCCGCTGAAATTCGCCGGGCTTACCTGCACGCGCAAGGTCGCGTCGGTGTCGCGCAACGCGCGCGCATCGATTTCGAGCGCGAGCGTCGCATGCGACGCATCGCGTTCGTCCGGCGTCGTGTCGATCTTCACCGCATCGATCGCCGCGCCCCGGCTCACGCGCAAATAGGCGGGCGCCCAGATGCCGCCCGAGTTCGCGTCCTGTCCATGCGCGGACCACGCACCGCCCGGCCGCGTGTCATGATTGTCCAATACGCCCTTGATGAGCCGCTTGCGCAGCGACCACTCGGCGCCCGGCCGCTCGTTCGGGCTTCGCACGAGCACGGCGACACGGTTTTTCCCGTCGCGCAGCGCGTCGGTGGCATCGAACGCGAACGGCGCGAAATAGCCCTCGTGGCTGCCGAGATAGCGATCGTTGAGCCATACGTCCGCTTCGTAATCAACGCCGTCGAACACCATCGTTGCCATCCGGTCGGCACCGCCGCGCGGCAGTGCGAATGTCGTGCGATACCACAACGAGCCCTGATGATCGAGGCCCGCCGCGTACCAGTTCGCCGGCACGCGCAGCCGTCGCCAGCGGCGATCGTCGAGGCTCGCGCGCCACGCGTCGGCCGGCGCGTCGCCGGCGTCGCGCACCCGCCACATCCCCGCGAGCGAGACGGCGCCTGCATCGTCGCGCGCGACCTGCAGCGGAATCGCGAGCGCCGCACACTGCCACGCGAGCAGAAAGACGACGGCGGCTCGTTTCGCGACGCGCGTCATCTTCTACCCCCGGTGCTTGACGAGCCGAAGACGATTGATGCCGAGCCGCCTGCGATGCTCGACGTAATCGACCGATGCGTACATGATGCCGAGGCCCATGCCGCCTTCTGGCAATGTGTCGATGTCCTCCGGGTCGAATGACGGCAGCCCCATGCGCGCATCGAACAGGCCCTGCGGCACAGGTTTGCCGCCGTCGAACAGGTCGAGCGTCAGCGCGCGCGTGCCGCGACGTAGCGTCAGCGCGATCACCGGGTCGTCGGGCGCCTGCGCCGCACGTGCCGTCGCGGCCGCTCCATGCCGGATGACGTTCGACGATGCTTCGATCACCGCCAGCTCGAACATGTCGAGCCACGCGCCCGATTCACCGCAGGGCTCGCAGGCCCCGCGCAGCCAGTCGCCGATGTCCGCGAGCGCGTCGAGCCGTGCCGGAAAGCGTGCGCGCGAATGCGGCACGGGCTGGTCCGGACGTTCACGCCGGTGTGTCATCGGCCATTCCCGCGACGGGGCGGCCGGCCGCTCAGGCTTGCAGGTGCGCACATGCCGCGGCGGTGTCGGGAACAACCGCGAACACGCGATCCATCCGCGTCAACTGCAGCATGCTCTTCACGCCGTCCGCGACGCCGCACAGCACGATGTCGCCCTTGCCTCCCAAGGCCTTGAAGCCCGACACCATCGCGCCGAGCCCGCTACTGTCGACAAACTTCACGCATTGCAGATCGAGGACGAGTTTCGCGACGCCCTGCCTCGCGAGCGACACGAGCTCATCGCGGATAAGCGGCGCCACCGACGCATCGAAACGTTGCGGTAGCACCTTGATCACCTTGATATCGCCTGAATTGCTCGTTTCGGTCAGCATGGTTTCCTCCAGTGTTCCGATCAAGGAAGTGAATCGATCAACGCGACAGACGTCCCAGCGCCAGCACCGACACGTCGTCATCGAACGTGCTCCGGTCCGCGCCGCGCCATGAATGCAGCTCCGACTTCAATGCATCCAGTGTCTGTCTCAACGGCATCCGGGCGCGCGCAGACAGGAACTCGCGCAGCCGCTCGTCGCCGAACAGTTCGCCGTCGGGCGCCGCACATTCGGTGACGCCATCCGAATAGAGAAAGAGACGCTCGGCGGGACGCAACGTGAACGACACGTCGTCGTACTCGCAGCCGGGGAGCAGGCCGACCGGGAATCCACCGCTTCCGAGCCGCGACGCGTCCCCGGCCGCCGTAACGAGCAGCGGGTACGAGTGGCCGGCCTGGGTGAGGCGACCCTCGCCCGTGCGCGTGTCGAGAATCCCGTACACCATCGTGAAATACGATGCATCGACCGCTTCTTCGAGGAACTGCCGGTTCATCTCCTCGACGACCGACGCGGGAGACTGCTCGCCAGCCGCGCCGAGCGTCTCGGCGCCGCGCGCGAGCAGGCGGTTCACGATCACCGACAGCATTGCGGCCTGCACGCCGTGCCCGGCCACGTCGATCGCGCAGAACATCACGTGTGTGTCGTCCATGGCCTTGACGTTCAGCATGTCGCCGGACAGGTACGCGGATGGCGCGAACAGCCATTCGCATTCGACGTCGTCGATCCGCAGCCGGGGTGCGGGCAGCATCGACGTCTGCACGGCCGCGGCGGCCTGCAGATCGCCGCGCATCTGGCGGTAAGCCGTGTCGAGATGGCGGTTGCGCTCGGCGAGCGCGGCTTCGAGATCGATCACGCGCTGCCCCGCACGCAAGCGCACGCGCAGTTCATTGATGTCGACCGGCTTGGTCAGGAAGTCGTCGGCGCCGGCATCCATCCCGTCGATCAGCGCTTCCGAGTCGTCGCGCGCGGTCAGCAGAATCATGTAGATGTACCTGCCGAGCGTTTCCTCGCGAATCGCTCGGCACAGGCCGGGACCGTCGAGTTCGGGCATTTCCCAGTCGCATACGACCATCGCGATTTCCTCGCGCACGCGTAGCAATTGCAGCGCTCGCCAGCCATCCTCGGCTTCAACGATCTCGAAGCCGAGTTTCCCGAGCGTCCTGCGCAACAATAGTCTGTAACTGGCGGAATCGTCGACGACGAGTATCGGTTGCATGGCCATGGTCGATATGAAGACAAAGCCCTCACTACGATCGCCGATGCGAAAAAATGCGCTCGCGCTTTCAGCGTTCGGTGTTTCGCAATTTAACCGAACCAGCGCAGGTATATCAAGTCCGGAAAGTAAAACTGGCAATAGTAATTTTGCCGATTTTTACCGTGCGTTTCCGCGAAAAATACCGGCGAATGTCAATCGGCGATACAAGAAAAATCGCAATTCAATCATGACTGAAGCCGTTCGAGCATCGCGCGCGTCACGAGCACCACGCCATTCGCGGTTCGTTCGAAGCGTTGCGCGTCGAGCGCCGGATCCTCCCCGATCACAAGCTTGTCGGGCAGCACGCAGCCCCGGTCGACGACGACCTTCCTCAGCCGGCAACCGCGCCCGACCTTCGTGTCGGGCAGCAGCACCGCTTCGTCGACGCGGCACGACGCGCTGACCCGCACGCCCGGAAACAGCAAGGAACGCCTGAGCGTCGACGCCGACACGACCGAGCCGTCCGACACGATCGTGTCGACAATATCGCCGAGCCGGCCCAGGACGATTTGCGGCGGCGGCCGACGCAGGCTGCGTGTCCAGATCGGCCAGCGCACGCTATCGATATCGAAGCCGGCCTCGCCCGAGGCCAGCTCGAGATTGGCGGCCCAGAATGCATCGACCGTGCCGACGTCACGCCAGTAGCTCTCGGCGGCCGGCGCCGCATCGATGCAGGACATCGAGAACGGATGCGCACGCGCCTGCCCGTCAGCGACGATGCGCGGTATCACGTCGTGGCCGAAATCGTGACTCGACGCGGGATTCGCGGCGTCCTCGGCCAGCAGCCGGCAAAGATAGTGCGCGTCGAACACGTAGATGCCCATGCTGACGAGCGACGACTCGGCGTCATCGGGCATGGGCGCCGGATTCGCGGGCTTCTCCGCGAACTCGATCACGTTGCGCCGCGCGTCGATCGCCATCACGCCGTAGCCGTTCGCGTCGCGCCGCGGCACCAGGACGCAGCCGATCGTGCAGGATGCGCGCCCGTCGACGTGATCACGCAGCATCACCGAATAGTCCATCTTGTACACGTGGTCGCCGGCGAGCACGAGCACGTAATCGGCTTGCGTCGCCTGGATCGCGCCCATGTTGCGATAGATGGCGTCGGCTGTCCCGCGATACGGCAGCTCGTCGCGCAGCCGCGCCGGCGACGGCATCACGTCCACTGTCTCGTTGCGATCGGCGCACAGGAAGCCCAGGCTGCCCTGCACGTGCCGAAGCAGCGAATGCGTGTTGTACTGGCTGACGACGCCGATCCGGCGAATACCGGAATTGACGCAGTTGGACAGCGTGAAATCGATGATGCGAAACCGGCCGCCGAAGAACATCGCCGGTTTCGCGCGTCGCTCGGTCAGTTGCTTGAGCCGGGTGCCACGCCCCCCCGCCAGCACGATCGCGAACGTGCGACCGGTTGGCGCGGCTATGCGCGCGCGTTCGGCCTGCCACCAGTCGGGCAACCCCGTCATGCGGTCGAATTCGGCAAGCATCGCTCGCTCCGCTGAAAATCCGGATTCCAGCCCCCGTTCGGGTGAGCATCCGTGTAATTCGTCACGCACGCTGCATCCCGGGATCGATGGAATGCGCGCGACGACCGGTTACGTGATTAGTCTTTTTCCGCCAAACCCGGCATTAGTCTTTATCCGCCAAATTCTACGTTAGTCTTTATCCGCCAAATCCAGCATTAGTCTTTATCCGTCAAACTCAACGTTAGTCTTTATCCGCCAAATTCAGCGTTAGTCTTTATCCGCCAAATCCACCCCATGAAACGCGGTGACATTCAGAGGCTTGCATGCGATGAATTTTAACGTCGGCTTTCGATGCACCAATCCGGTGCCGCATTCGAAATGCCGGAATTGCCGCGCCTGGTCAATTTAAGATGAAGTGATCACTTTTATCAAGGCTTCGACCTCGACATTGGCCGCCGAATTGCGTGTGCAATGACGCGCGGATAGACTGAACGCGACGCGCGCGAGCGACAGGACGGCGTCGCGTCAGCAACTGAAATGCACCCGGTGACCAGCCTTGTCGATAAAACCCACATTAGCCGCGCGCCTTTCATGTCGGCGGCGCGATCGCCATCTCCTCGCCTGCATCGCCGTCCCGTTGATGTGCGCGGGATCGTGGATCGATCGCGCGGCCGCGCAGACGGAGACGCGCAACGAAGTGCTCGACGGTCTCGCGAGTTCGTTCTCGACGCCATGGCATCAGCTCGTCGCGCCGAATGCGGCTGATGGCACGGGCAGTTGGCTATCCGGCCTGTCGATCAACGCAGGGATCACGCAAGCGCTGCAACCGAACCGGAAGAGCATGGTCGGCGCCGGCGCGCAAGGCGACCGGGCAAACGAATCGACGCTGCAACTCGGCATTCGCTACAACCCGATGTCGTACTGGTTCGCGACGTTCACCGCCTATCGCTACCTGCGGCCGGGCTTGCAGCAAAGCTGGGATCCGGACTTCACCTACTCGTTCGGATACGACGACTGGCACCCTTACACGCTCAGCCTCGTCTATGGCAACTACACCGGCAACCGCTTTTCGGCCGGCAACGGCGTCGCGCATAGCCGGATAGAGCAAGGCGGCATCACGCTCGCCTACAAGTTCCCGCTGCCCGACCTGCTGAAGCCGATCTTCCTGACCGGCTTCGGCGACGACCTGATGTGCTCGGCGTCGTTCACGCTCGTGCCGCGCTACACCGACGTGCAAAACGACGTGCGTGACAACAAGACGAACGTCGGTCTCGGCTGCCGCTATACGTTCCGGGAAAAGTGGTACGCAACCTTCACGGCTTACCATTACCTCCGCCCGTCGCAGCAGCAGCCGTGGGATCCCGATTTCGTATACGGCTTTGGCTATTACGACTGGCGCTCCGACACTATCTCGATCCAGTACAGCAACTATTCCGGCAATCGTTTCCCATGGCGTTCACGCACGGCCGGCACGGGCACGTTCCGCGCGGGCAGCGTGTCGATCGTCTGGTCGCACGGCTGGTGAATGGCGTGTGCGGCCGGCATGGCGCGACGGTTCAACGCCCGGACACCGGAATGGCCGCGCTGAGCAGCACAACCATGCTGCGTGCGCTCACATCGACGGCGTCGCCGTCATGCAGGCCCCGCTCCGGCACGTCCGGATGTGCGGAGTCGAGCATGATGTGCCAGCGCAACGCGGGTGCCGGCGGTACGAAACGCCTGTCGTCGGCGCCGCCGTTGATCAGCAGCAGCGCGACGTCCACGGTCGGACCGGCATGCGCGCCGTGCCGGCGATCGGGCCATGCGGGCGCCGCGCGCCGCACCGCGAGCACGCTTTGCCGCGGGTCTTCCCACGCGGCGTTCGACATCGGCCGGCCGTCGGCGTCGAACCAGTCGACGTCCCGCACGCCCGGCAGCCATTCGTTGCGCCCATGCGGGAAATGCGGCTGCTGAAACACCCGGTAGCCGCGCCTGAGCCGCGCGAGGCGCGCGCAGAAATCCAGCATCGCCGCGCCGCGCGGCGTGTCGCACTCGGCCCAGTCGAGCCACGCGAGCGCGTTGTCCTGGCAATACGCGTTGTTGTTGCCCGACTGGCTGTTGCCCCATTCGTCGCCGGACAGCAGCATCGGCGTGCCGTTCGACAGATACAGCGTCGCGAGCATCGCGCGCCGGACCCGTTCGCGCAGCGCCTCCACGGCAGGATCGCCGCTCGCCCCTTCGACGCCCCAGTTGGCGCTGCAATTGTTGTCTGCACCGTCGCGGTTGCCCTCGCCGTTCGCGTTGTTGTGCTTCTCCGTATAGCTCGTCAGATCGTGCAGCGTAAAGCCGTCGTGCGCGGCGACGAACTGGATCGACGCCCACGGGCGCCGTCCGTCACGGTCGAAGAAGTCGGCCGAGCCGCAGATGCGGCGCGCGAATTCGGGCCGTTCGCCCGCGTCGCCGCGCCAGAAGCGCCGCACGCTGTCGCGGAAGCGGTCGTTCCACTCGGCGAACAGTGGCGGATGATTGCCGAGCTGATAGCCGTTGGGGCCGAGATCCCATGGCTCCGTGATCAGCTTGAGCCGGTTTAGCACCGGGTCCTGCTGCAACGCGTCGAAAAATCCGGCGCCCCGCTCGAAGCGGCGGGCCTCGCGGCCGAGCGTCGTGCCCAGATCGAAGCGAAAGCCGTCGACATGAAAGGATTCGGCCCAGTAGCGCAGCGAATCCAGCACGAGTTGCATCACGCGCGGATGCGCGATGTTCAGTGTGTTGCCGCATCCCGTGTCGTCGATGTAGCGGCGCGCGTCGCCGTCGGTCATCATGTAGTAGCTCGCGTTGTCCAGCCCGCGAAACGACAACGACGGGCCGAGGCCATCGCCTTCGCCGGTGTGGTTGTACACGACGTCGAGCACGACTTCGATGCCTGCCCGATGCAGGCGCCGGACCGTGCGCCGGATCTCGTCCGGCCCTCCCGTGCCGAGATAGCGCGGCTCGGGCGCGAAGTAGGCGAGCGGACTGTAGCCCCAGTAATTGACGAGTCCGCGCTCGACGAGCGCGCGGTCCTGCACGAACGCCTGGACCGGCAGCAGTTCGATCGTCGTGACACCGAGCTTCAGCAGATGGTCGATCGACTGCGGCGCGGCAAGCGCGGCGAACGTGCCGCGTACCGCCGGATGCAGGTCGGACCTGAGCTGGCTGAAGCCGCGCAGGTGGGTTTCGTAGATCATCGTGCGGTGCCACGGCACGTCGGGGCGCTTGTCGTCGCCCCAGTTGAACGCGTCGTCGGTCACGACCGCCTTCGGCATCGCGGGCGCACTGTCGCGCCGGTCCAGCGCGTATTCGCCGCGCACCGCGCCGAGCCGGGGCGCATACAGCGCATCCGTCCAGTGCAGGCCGCCGTGCAGGCGCTTCGCGTACGGATCCAGCAGAAGCTTGTGCGGATTGAAGTAGTGCCCGTTGCGCGGCTCAAAAGGCCCGTGCGCGCGGAACCCGTACAGGAGGCCCGGATGCGCGTCAGGCAAGTAGCCGTGCCACACGTGATGCGTGCACTCGGGCAAGCGCATCCGCGCGATTTCCTTGCGCCCGGCCGGATCGAACAGGCACAGATCGATGTGTTGCGCGTGCGCCGAAAACACCGCGAAGTTCGTGCCGAGCCCATCCCAGGTCGCGCCGAGCGGATACGGTTTGCCGGCGGCCAGCGCGTGAAACGAGGCATTCTTCATGTCGCGTCGTCCTGTGGCGAAGCGGTGTGCCGCGATGGGTGCGATCGAATCCGATTCCCGGTGAACGCGGCTTGAATTCCTGTTTGACTAAGCCGCAATCAATTGCCTAATCTTGTACGGGCATTATGTCCGAATTCATTGGAAATTCCAGTTCGATTCCGGGAGACATGACCATGCGCGACAGCACGCGGCCCGCCGGCCGCTCCGACGCGGACGCACTGCGCGATGCGATCGTCGCCGAGCTTCGCTACAGTTTCGGCAAGGCGCCCGCGCAGGCGTCGCCGTCCGACCTGTTCCATGCACTCGCGGGCGCCGTGCAAAAGCGGCTGATCGATCGCTGGCTCGACACCGAGGCCCGCTATGTCGCGAACCGGAACAAGCGCGTGTATTACCTGTCGATGGAATTCCTGATGGGCCAGTCGCTGCGGAGCAACCTGATCGCGCTCGGCCTGGAAGACACCGCGCGCGCGGCGCTCGAAGCGCTCGACGTCGAGCTGCAGGTCGTCGTTCAGGCCGAGTACGACGCGGCACTCGGCAATGGCGGGCTCGGCAGGCTGGCCGCGTGCTTCGTCGAGTCGCTGGCGTCGCTTGGCCATGCCGGCTTCGGCCGCGGCATCAAGTACGAATACGGGCTGTTCCGCCAGCAGATCGACAATCTCGAACAGACCGAGCGCCCGGACCAGTGGCACGGCGAATCGTCGCCGTGGCTGGTCGAGCGCGCCGACGAAACCCGTTATATCCCGCTGTATGGCCGGATCGAGCACGAGCGCGACGCCGACGGCCAATACAATCCGATGTGGCTCGACTGGAAGATGATCGCCGGCGTGCCGCACGACATGCTCGTGCCCGGCTACGACGGCGACACCGTCAACGCGCTGCGCCTGTATGCGGCGCGCGCGTCGGACACGTTCGACATGCGCATCTTCAACAGCGGCGACTACGTGCGCGCGGTCGAGGACAAGATCGCGTCCGAAACAGTGTCGAAGGTGCTCTACCCGGCCGACGACAACTACGCGGGCAAGGAGCTGCGGCTCGTGCAGGAGTATTTCCTGGTCGCCTGCTCGCTGCGCGACATCATGGACACGTTCGCGAAAACGCGGCTGCCGATCGAGCGCCTGCCGGAACGCGTCGCGATCCAGATGAACGACACGCATCCGGCGCTGGCCGTCGCCGAGCTGATGCGGATGCTCGTCGACGAGCATCGCGTCGACTGGGAGACGAGCTGGGACATCACGCGCGCCGTGTGCGCGTATACGAATCACACGTTACTGCCGGAGGCGCTCGAAACCTGGCCGGTCGCGCTGGTCGAGCGGGTCTTGCCGCGCCATATGCAGATCATCTACGAGATCAACCGGCGCTTTCTCGACGAAGTCGATGCCCGATGGCCGGACGACGTCGGCCGGCTCCGGCACATGTCGCTGATCGACGAGCACGAGCCGCGCCGCGTGCGCATGGCA
This sequence comes from Burkholderia sp. Bp9143, assembly GCF_003853645.1. Classification (GTDB taxonomy): domain Bacteria; phylum Pseudomonadota; class Gammaproteobacteria; order Burkholderiales; family Burkholderiaceae; genus Burkholderia. The sequence goes on from NZ_QTPO01000013.1 coordinate 88,683, forward strand.
CATCTCGCAATCGTCGGCAGCCATTCGGTCAACGGTGTCGCTGAACTGCATTCGAAGCTGGTCTGCTCGCAGCTTGTGCCGGATTTCCACGCGCTGTATCCGCAGCGCTTCAACAACAAGACGAACGGCGTGAGCGTACGCCGCTGGATCGTGCAGTCGAATCCGGAACTCGCGTCGCTGTTCTCGGAACTGCTCGGCAGCGACGGCTGGATCATGGAGCTCGACCGTCTGCGCGGCCTCGAACGCTATTTGGACGACGGCGCAGTGCATGCGCGGCTGAAGCAGATCAAGCGCCGCAACAAGCAATGGCTCGCCGCGCTGATTCAAGAACGACTGCGGATGAACGTGGACGCCGACGCGCTGTTCGATGTGCAGGTCAAGCGCATTCATGAATACAAGCGGCAATTGCTGAACATCGTGCACGTGATGCACTTGTACCTGCATCTGGTCGAGGATGGCGGCGACATCACGCCCCGGGTCGTCGTATTCGCGGGCAAGGCGGCGCCCGGTTACGCGATGGCGAAGCTGATCATCCATCTGATCGCCACGGTCGCCGATCACATCGATCGCGATCCGCGCGTGCGGGAGCGTCTGCGCGTCGCATTCGTTCCCGACTACAAGGTGTCGCTCGCGGAGCGCATCATTCCGGCCGCCGACCTATCCGAGCAGATTTCGACGGCGGGGATGGAGGCATCCGGGACGGGCAACATGAAGCTCGCGATGAACGGCGCGCTGACGATCGGCACGCTGGACGGCGCGAACATCGAGATCCGCGACGCAGTCGGCGAGGAGAACTTCTATGCTTTCGGGCTTACGGCCGCCGAAGTCGAAGCGGCGCGTACGAGCGGCTCCTATATTGCGCGCGCGCGCTACGAAGCCGACCCGTCAATCAAACGCGTGCTCGATGCGATGCTGGCCGGCCGTTTCGGCAATGGCGACGACCGGTTCCGGCCGATCTTCGACAGCCTCGTCGCGGGCGGCGACTACTACTTCCATCTGGCCGACTTCGATGCTTACGCGAAGACCCACGCGCGCGCCGCGGCCGATTTCGGCGAGACGTCCACGTGGATGCGGCGCGTCGTCGCGAATATTGCACGGCTCGGGCAGTTTTCCAGCGACCACACGATCCGAGAATATGCGCGCGACATCTGGGGGCTCTAGCCAGCGCAACGTGCAACGATGCGGCGGGTGTGAGTGCGACTCACGCCCGCCGCGACGGTCAATCGGGCGTCGCGCGCGAGGAGATGCGCTCGCGCAGATAGCCGGCGAACTCGGCGGCAACTTCCGGATGGCGCAGCGCATATTCGACGGTCGCCTTCAGATAGCCGAGCTTGCTGCCGCAATCGTAGCGCTTGCCGAGATACTTGTACGCGAGCACCTGTTCGTCGACGAGCAATTCCTGGATCGCGTCGCTCAACTGCAATTCGCCGCCCGCGCCAGGCTGCAGTGCGCGCAGGTGCTTGAAGATGCGCGGCTTCAGGATATAGCGGCCGACCACGCCGAGGTTCGACGGCGCATCTTCCGGCGCGGGCTTCTCGATGATGCCCGCGAGCTTGATGATCACATCCTCCCACGCCTTGCCGAGCACGATCCCGTACGAGCGAGTGTCCTGCGGCGCAATTTCCTCCACGCCGATGATCGAGCTTTGATAGTGGTCGAACATGCCGACCATCTGGCTCATCACGGGCGGCGAGCCGTCCAGCAGGTCGTCCGCGAGGATCACGGCGAACGGGTTGTCGCCGATCAGCTTTTCCGCGCACAGCACCGCGTGGCCGAGCCCGAGTGCTTCGGGCTGCCGCACGTAGAAGCAATCGACGTGACTCGGCTTGATGCCGCGCACGAGCTCGAGCAGCTTCGCCTTGCCGCGCGCTTCAAGCTCGGCCTCAATCTCATAGGATTTGTCGAAGTGATCCTCGATCGCTCGCTTGCTGCGACCCGTCACGAAGATCATTTCCGTGATGCCGGCGGCGATCGCCTCCTCGACCGCATACTGGATCAGCGGCTTGTCGACGACGGGAAGCATTTCCTTGGGGCTGGCTTTTGTCGCGGGCAAAAAGCGCGTGCCCAATCCGGCGACGGGAAAAACGGCTTTCGTGACCTTCAGCATGCTGCCCTCCAGCGTTATTCCGGTTCATGGACATTTCGTCGATATCGCAAGCAGTGGCGCGCGCAATTTCGGAGAAACTGCCGGAGATCCACGACGCATCATTCGGTCGACACCGGCGTGAATACCGAACTCAGTTTAAGACAAATTCACGAAAAACCAATTGAATGAAACAGCGATGGCTTCAAGGATGCGCATGGGCTACGGCTGCGCAGTGGCCAGCGCATCGTGGAGCGGAGATCCGGGTAGCGCGGGTTCTACACAGTTGCGCCCGGCGGACTTCGCGCGATACCGCACGTCGCCCGTCCGCTTAGCAGACGAGTGGAAGGGGCCGCGGGGAACTGGCAACGATGCTTGACTGAGCACCGGAATTTATCCATATTGAATATATTCGCCCCCTCGCCGTCGTCGGAGCAATCGCGCCCAAAATATCCGATCGGCCGCGCCACTCCGTGCAGTGCTTTCACTGAAATCAACCTGGATCGTTGCACATGCGACCGCGCCGGCTCATGCGTCCGGTTTGCACCGGACAATCAATCTTGCCTTTGTAATGAATTCATCATCGTTTTCATAGTCTCCTGCCATCAGGCAGTAGCCGCTAGCCTAAACGGAGGATCGAATGCTTCAGCAGATTCAGCAGATACCGACGCAAAGCAGTGTGTCTTCTGGTTCGGCACGGATGCACTGGCTCGATGCGTGCCGGGTGTTCGCCGCCCTTGGCGTGGTGATGATACACATCAGTGCGAGTCCTGACGGGCAATTGTTTCCGGATGCACCGACCTCTGCACGGGTTGGACCGGCAATCGTACGGATTACTGGCGAACTGTCCGGATCGGAATTGTTTTTTCTGTTTTCGATGTTCCTGATCGCATTCAAGATCGATCGTCGGCATGTTGCATACCTTGACTTGATCCGCGAGCAGGCGAAGCGGCTTCTGATCCCGTTTGTCGCATGGACCGTGTTTTATGCATTCTTCCGCTTGTTCAAAGCCGAGTCATTCGGCTACCAGGCCGCGATCATGGAGCAGATCGTGCAGTGGCAGTCGTGGATTGGCTACCTGCTACTCGGCTCCGCTCAATACCATTTGCACTACCTTCCGACGATGTTCTTCCTGGTTTTGCTATATCCCGCACTTCAAGCAGCGATCCGCTATCCGGTTGTCGGATTGTCGATCATTGGTACCCTGCAGGTGATGGACTACGTGCAGGGCTGGTTGTGGGGACATGTCACCGATCCTCTCTATCGTGATTACCTGGTTCGGATGGTCAAGATCATCTGCTACAGCGGCTATGGATTCGCGGGATTCGCCGTATTCGGCATCTGGAAACGCAAGCTTTCGTTTGATGAGAGCAAACTGGTGCTTTGGCTATCGTTGTTACTGCTCGCTGTCGCTTATATGGCGAAGCTGGTTTACGCCGCCGACGCGGTCGCGGCGGCACAGTGGCCGGTGCGAACCGGCGCCGGATTCTATGCTCATTTTCTGTCGCCGGTGCTGATGCTCACGGCATTCCTGGGATCCCAGCATCGACATTGGTCTCCTCTCTTCATGAGGATCGCCAAATATACTTTTGGCATCTATCTGATCCATCCGATATTTATCGACTGCTTCGATTTGCTCCAGCACTCCATGGGTTGGTCGACAACGCCGAGCGTCACGGTGATATTGAAGCTGATCACAGTTGCGCCGCTCGCGTTTGCAACGACGTACCTGCTGGCTAAGATCAGGCCAACTGCCTGGCTGGTTGGATTAGGGCCGGTTCCCTTCTTTCGCTAGCCGTGAACCGTCAAGAGGTTGTTTCTCGCCGTAGATCACTCATCGCTGTCAGCGCGTCAAACCGGACGACGCCCCTCAGCGAAAGGGACGCGGAATCCACGGTCCATCCGCGGGAATGGCCAATCACGGCGTCCTGCTTCGCCATTGGTAGTCAGGATGGAGGGGAGCAAGCGTACGGGCAATGACTGGGTCAGTCAGGAAGTCATTGAGCGTCGGAACGGCTGGCGTTGACGACACGACAGATCCGCCGGTTGGTCGCCCGGCTGCGTGAGCACGGGCCGGCGGGATTGGTGTCGGGACACCGAGCGAAGCCCGGCAACCGCCACCTGGATCCGGGAGCCGCCGATCGTGCGCTGTCGATCACCCGTGACCGCTACGCCGATTTCGGCCCGACGCTGGCCTGCGAGAAGCTCTGGGAATGCCACTGCATTCGGCTGGCCGAGGAGATGGTCAGGAAGCTGATGACAGACGCTGGCTTGTGGGTTCCGCGCCGACAGCGTCCGCCGAAAGTTTATCCGCCACGAGCGCGTCGCGCGTGCCTCGGTGAACTGATCCAGATCGACGGCAGCGATCATCGTCAGTTCGAGGAACGGGCGCCGGCCTGCACGTTGCTCGTGTACGTGGACGACGCGACGAGTCGGCTGATGATGCTGCCCTTCACTCAGACCGAATCGACGTTCAGCTACGTCGAGGCGACGCGGGCGTACATCGAACGCCATGGCAAGCCGGGGGCGTTCCACAGCGACAAGGCCAGCGTGTTTCGCAACGTGCCCTCTGACAAGAACGGCAATCGCGTGACGCCGTTCGGCCGGGCGATGTACGACCTGAACATCGACACGTTTCGTGCGAACAGCAGTTCGGCCAACGGGCGACGCACGCTGGAACGACGTGCGCGAGCAGCGATAGGCCGCGTTGTCCGGCGAGCGCGACCCCGAGACGGCGTCGCCCCGGCGCTCGCCCACCGCACATCGAATCTTGCGGTCCGCCATAGGGACAGCGCCGTGAACACTTCTGAAACAATTCGATCACGGCCGGACGTCGATTTGCTGCAGATCCAGCCGCCTGACGGGCCTTGCGCAGCGGACGTGCCCGGGTCTTCGCCAACATGAAAACCCAATCCAATCAATCACCTCGGTTGAACCATTGGGAAGACCGCCGCGCCGCTCGCCGGAAAGCGGCGTTCGAAATTGAAACACAACTCGATCGTCGATGGACGCATTTCCGCAAGCGCTCGCGCTGACGACTCGTTGCGCCATGTCAGCGCTTGCTTTCCGCTCGGCTGGCATGTTTCTAGCTTTAAATATCAACTACTTGCTCGATAAATCCAGCACCTGCATCTGGGCCGCGTAGCCTTGAATCGACACGCCGGTCTGCCCCTGCTCGCTGGTCATCCGGCAGATCAGGGCTAGCCGTGCAAACCGGATGTGGATGCAACAAGCTGCGTCACGTGCGGCTTCGGATGGAGAACTTGACATGTTGACGCTGCAATCGGATCTTCACGGCAACCACCTCCTCAGCGCACTGCCATACGATGAATGGCAAGCGCTTGCACCGCACCTCGAACTCGTTCGTTTGCGCGCGGAACAATTGCTATATGACTCGGGGCAGCGAATCCATCACGTCTACTTCCCGACCACAGCGGTCATCTCCATACTCTACATGATGGAAAACGGCGGCTCCGTCGAGGTTGCCGCAGTCGGCCGCGAGGGCATGACCGGCGTGCCCGTCCTGACCGGCGGAGAAGCGATGCCGAACCGCGTCCAGGTGCAGTACGCCGGCTTCGCGTATCGGATGAGCGCGCAGGCGCTCAGGCTCCATTTCGCGCGATCCGAATGCATGCAGCGCCTGATGCTGCTCTATATGCACGCACTGCTCACCGAGATCGCGCAGATGGCCGCGTGCAACCGGCACCATTCATTGAACAAGCAACTTTGCCGGTGGCTGCTGATCGAGGTCGACCGAGTCGATTCGTACGAACTCGCGGTCACCCAGCAACTGATCTCGGAAATGCTGGGCGTGCGGCGCGAGGGTGTCACCGAAGCGGCCGGAAAGCTGCATCGCGAAGGCCTCATCCTCCATAGCCGCGGCCATATCCGGGTGCTGGATCGCAACGGCCTCGAAGCGAGCGCCTGCGAATGCTATGGCCTCGTCAAGCGGGAGTTCGACCGCTTGTTGCCGCACCGGCACCGCCCGGCCCTGCCCGCGGCAGGTACGTTCGGGCGGCCGGAGGACGAAGCGATTTGCAGACTCAACCCGTTGCACAGCCCCTCTCTCTAACCCGCACGCGAAATGCGGCAGCGGCGCGCCGGGCCGCGAACGCGCGTCGTCGCGGCGTTGCCGTGCCGCGACGAACCGACGGCCCGGCAGGCGTGGCACCAGGCCAAGGCGGGCGACGCCGATGCAGCGGATGTCGCAAGCGCTTCATTCGGTATCACGCATGCGAGTCGCAGCGCCCATAGCTGTCGTCGAAACGAACGATGTCGTCTTCGCCCAGATACGTGCCCGATTGAACCTCGATGATCTCGAGCGGGACTTTACCCGGATTCTCGAGCCGGTGACGCACGCCGACCGGGATGAAGGCCGACTCGTTTTCGGTGAGCAGCAACTGGTCGTCACCGCGCGTGACGAGCGCGGTGCCACGCACGACGACCCAATGCTCCGCACGGTGGTGATGCATCTGCAACGACAGCCGCCCACCGGGCATTACGACAATATGCTTCACCTGAAAACGTTCGCCGCGATCGATCGAATCATAGAAGCCCCACGGGCGATGCACCTTGCGATGCGAATCGGCCTCGGGCGCCCGCTCCGCCTTGATGCGCGCCACGAGCCGCTTCACGTCCTGCACGTGCGACCGGTCGGCAACGAGCACCGCATCGGCCGTTTCCACCACGACGACATTGGCGGTACCCACGCATGCCACGAGGCGTCCGTTCGAATGAGCGTACGTGGAAGCCGCGCCTTCGAACACGACGCGTCCGCGCGCCACATTGCCGCAATCGTCCTTGTCGAGCGCGTCCCAGACGCCATCCCACGAACCGAGGTCCGACCAGCCGCCTTCGAGTGGTACGACAACCCCGTCGCACGGCGATTCGGGCATGCCGATGCGCTCCATGACCGCATAGTCGATCGAGTTCGCGTCGACGCGGGCGAACGCGCCCGGCTCGGGATTGAAGACGCGGCCGCTCGCCTCGCCTGCGACGAATGCAGCAAGGCACATCTCGTGCATGTCCGGCTGCAGGCGTTGCAACGTCGCGAGCCAGACCGACGCGCGCAACACGAAGATGCCGCTGTTCCACCAGTAGCCGCCCGCCGCGAGGTACTCAGCGGCGCGGTCCGCCGATGGCTTCTCGACGAACCGCTCGATCCGGTGCGCGCCGTCGCCAATCGCGGCACCGACGCGGATGTACCCGAAAGCAGTCTCGGCGCGGGTCGGCGGCACACCGAGCGTCGCGATCGCTCCCTCCTCCGCATGGCGCGCGGCCAGGGCAACTGCCCGCTTGAGCGCCGGCGTGTCCTTGATCAACTGGTCGGACGGCATGACGACCAGGATCGCGTCGTCGCCGGCGGCGCATGCGAGCGAGGCCGCCAGCGTCAATGCGGGCGCGGTATCCCGCCGCACGGGCTCGACGATGAACCGCGCGTCGATCCCGCCCGCGCGCAGTTGCTCGGCGATCAGGAATTGAAGGTCGGCGCTGCACACGACGACAGGCGACTCCGACACCTGCCAGCCGGCCGGGAGGTCGGTCATTCGCCTTGCGGTGGCTTGCAGCAACGAATCCGATCCGACGACGTCGATCAGTTGCTTGGGATAATGCTCACGCGAAATCGGCCACAGGCGTGTGCCCGAACCGCCGGCCAGGATGACCGGCAGAATCCGGGTAAGCGTCGGCGCCGTCGACTGGTCGACGACCGGACGGGACGCCGGCTGCCGGCCTTCGTCGAAGTCGCACTCCTCTTCTTGCAGTGATGACATGGTATTGCTCCGCTGTCGAGGAACGCGCGGCCGTCTCCCGCGGCTGAAGCGCATTCGGACGCGCGATGCCTTCCGGACGATCGCGCCCGCCCTTTCACCCGTTCACTCTAAGTCGCGTCGATTTCGCTGACCGTGCGTAACGACACACTGGACGTTCGATTCGCGACATGCCCGGTTCATCGTGTCGCCGCCACCTGCTCCGCGCCGCGGCCGAGCAGCGAATGGACTACGATCATGACTCTCGTTTCCCGCTCCCGGTCACCGCTCGAACGTGCCGATCCCAGCCCAGGATCAACAGATGGAACGCGAACGCACTCGCGGCGGATGCCGCCGATGCGAGCACGATACCGACGATGCCGAACCATCGGATCAACACGACATTGGCGAGCGCCTTGACGATGAAGCAGACGATGGCCATGCCGGCCAACGCCTTCAGGCGCCCTTCGCTCGCGAACAGCTGCAGCAGCACCAGTTGTGCGAAATAAAACGGCAACTTCACGAGACTCCAGCGCACCAGATGGGAGACGGTGGCGGTGTCCGCATCCGTGAACGCGCCGTGCTGAAAAATCAGCTTGATGACGGACGGCGCGAGCGGCCAGACGATCGCCGTCACCAGCACGCCAAGTCCCAGCATCAGGAACGACCACTTGAGCGCCATCTCGCGCGCCCTCGCCGGCTCGCCGCTGCTCTGGATATCCGAGAACACCGGCAATGTCGCGCGGCCGATGGCCATCGCGCCGACGCCCTCGAGCAGCGCAATCAGCCGGCCCGAATAGGAGAGCGTCGCGATCGCGCCATCGCCCAGGCCCGCGACGAAATACTGATCAAGGGGCACCGCAAGGCTCAAGACGAGCTGGCCCAGCATGAACATGCCGACCGTCCGATGGTTGCGCGACCATTGAGGCGAACGCAGCGAAAAAAAGAATCGGGTTTGCACACCGTCGGTGGCGCGCGCCAGCGTGCCGAGCCACGCCGCTTGCAGCAGGAAGCCGATCGTCGTGCCCCACATCAGCGGCGCGGGCGAATTCCCTTGATGCGAGACGACCAGGAAGAGCAGCACCACGACGGCAGGCAGGGCCTCCAGCAAGGTATTGATGTGGCGCTCGCGCGCCTGCAGGCGCGCCGCGAACACGCAGATCGTCATCATCAGGATGCCGATCGGGCTCATCGTCATCATCATCACGCGAGACATCTCGCGCGTCTCGCCGGACAGGTTGCGCTCGAACAGTCCGAGCACCCATGGCCACGCAACAAGCAACACCGCTGCGCAGGCGCCACCGAACACCAGCGCCATCATCTGCAATTCGCCCAGAAAGCGGGCCTGCTCGTCCACGGGCTGCGTGCGTAATCCGACCAGCGTGGGCACCAGCATGATCTGCAGCCCGACGACGAATGCCGCCGGCAGAAATGTAATCAGGCTGAACGTGAACTGGTAGGCATCGACGACCGGGCTGATGCCGTAGTGGTAGGCGATCGCCATTTCCCGCAGCGCGGCCGCGACTTTGCCGAGCAAGACAAACGTCGAAACCCAGATCGCGCCGCGCGCGATCCGCAGATGGTCGGGGTGAAGCCGAAACAGGCGGCTTCGCCACGCTGCAATCTGTGCAATCAATTCGCGCTCCCTCGAATGCCCCGTGTGGCGAACATCACGCGCGGCCCGTACCCGGCGAAAGGCGCGCCGCGAACGCGCGGTTCGTGCCCCGCCGCCGTCCAGCGCGCCCTCATCGCCCTACCGCGACGGATCGCCCGCGCGCCTCGCATATGGCGTCGTCGACCACCCGCAGAAACTCGGCTCTGAAGCGCTCCGCGGTAAAGCGAACCGCATTGCCGCGACACACCTCCGGACGCATCGGCTCATGCGCTTCGAAGCGCGTGATCGCATCGACGATCGCCGGCACGCTCTGCTGCATGAAAAACACGCCCGTGCCGTAGTTCGGATCGTGCGACTCGATGACCGTTTCGAGCGCCCCGCCCCGGCCGTACGCGATGACCGGCGCGCCGCAGGCCTGCGCCTCCACGATCGTGATGCCGAAATCCTCTTCCGCGGCGAACACGAACGCGCGCGCCCGCCGCATCAGGTCGATCAACACGTGTGTCGGCTGATACCCGAGCAAGGTGACGTTCGGCCCCGCCAGCGCCTTCGCCCGCTTGAAGTCGGGCCCGTCGCCGACGACGATCAGACGTCGATTGGGGAGGCTCGCGAACGCCTCGACGATCAGCGGGATACGCTTGTACGGCACCATCCGCGAGGCGATCAGATAGAAATCCTCACGATGTGTGCCGATGTCGAAGTGCTCGACGTCTACCGGCGGATAGACGACGGTCGAGCCGACTCCATAGATCTTGCGAATCCGGCGGCCGATAAAGTCCGAGTTCGCGACGAACGCATCGACGCCATGCGCCGTGCGATGATCCCAGATCCGCATGTAATGCAGCACGCCGCGTGCGAGCCAGCTCTTCGGTCCCTTCGTCACGCCGGCCTGGATCAGGTACTGGTGCTGAAGATCCCACGCGTAGCGGATAGGCGAATGCACATAGCTGACATGGACCTGGTCGGGCCCGGTAATGACCCCCTTCGCAACCGCGTGGCTCGACGAAATCACGAGGTCGTACGCGGAGAGATCGAACTGTTCGACGGCCAGGGGCATGAGCGGCAAGTACGTGCGAAAAGCCGTTCTCGCACGAGGCAGATGCTGGATGAACGAGGTCTTCGCATGCTTGCCGCCCAGCGCGGCGCGATGCTCTTCGGGGAAGAAGTCGACGATGCTGAACAAGTCCGCGTCAGGCCAGATCCGGATGATCTGCTCCAGCACGCGTTCCGAGCCGGCATACGTCGTCAGCCAGTCGTGCACGATCGCCACCCGGCCGAAGCGCCTCGAATCGCTGACGGCCGTATCGCTTTGCATCACATGGGCCATGTCGACATCTCTTCAGTATGTGCGTGAGGTAATCGATCCCGGCGACAGGATCGCTTCCGGGCGATCAGTACGCGCCGTGGCCCTTGACGACCACCTTGATCGTCCTGAACAGGATCACCACGTCCCGCAGGAGCGACCAGTTCCTCACATAGGCCACATCCAGCGATACGCGCGTCGCATAGTCGGTATTGCTGCGGCCGCTGACCTGCCAAAGCCCCGTCATGCCGGGCCTGACCTGCAGGTAGTACTTGACGTCGGCGCCGTAGCGCGCGAGCTCTTCATCGACGATCGGCCGTGGCCCCACCAGACTCATCTCTCCGCGCATCACGTTCCAGAGTTGCGGCAGTTCGTCCAGGCTCGTGCGGCGCAGAAAGCGGCCGACACGAGTCACGCGGACATCGTTCTTGAGCTTGAATCCACTCTCCCACTCGGCGCGAGCCTGAGGATCCGTGTCGAGAAGCTGCTTGAGCATCTGGTCCGCGTTCACGACCATCGAGCGGAACTTCATGCATCGAAATTTGCGGCCATGCTGCCCGACGCGAACGTGTCCGTAGAACGCCGGCCCGCCGTCGCACCATATGACGACCGCAAGCGTGATCAGCAGCGGCGACAGCACGACGATCAGCAAGGTGCCGCCGACCACGTCGAAACAGCGCTTCACGATCTGCCACCCCGGCACGGACGGGCGCGCTTCGCCGGCCGATGCCGGGGCGGCGCCGCCGATTCCGTAACCATGTGCCGTCTGCCAATGCCCGAGCCATGCCGGCCGCGCGACAGAGAATGCAACGAGGGTGACCGTATGTGAAACGAGAAGCCAAATCCCGCTCACCAGGGTCCAGTAGATGAACCACGGCAACAACGGAGGCTCGCTGCGATGAATCATGAACAGCAATGCAAGGCCGCACATCTGCACGACGAACCACGCGAGCGTCGTGCGGCTGATCGCGCTCGCGAGCGACTTCGTGCATCGCGCCGAGTAGGTTCCGCAAGCGGGGAATACCGACAGTGCAAGCGCGGCGACGAATGCGACCAACAATGGATCCAGTCGGTGTGGACTGCCCATGTCGGCCATATCGACATGCGACGTTCCGACCGCGCCCAACACGATCAACGTGACGTCGATCGCTTTGTGGAAATATCCAGGCATTTCAGCCTCCCCAGCATTGCAGCCACCGCGACGGTCGTGACGCGAAACCGCTAACGTCGCCGGTCCTTCCGCTTATGACGACAGCACCGACCGAGGACCGGAAATGGCCGCTGGCCCCGTCCCTTCGATACTCGGCGTCTGTCGCACGCCACCCCGATTCAACCGACACTGCTGGACGCGCGATCGCGGATCGCGTGCCTCTTTGCACGACCGACATGGCGCACCGAACCCGACGATCACGTCGCGTCCTCGCGGATTGCCGAATCGATATTGAACGGGCGGTCATGCTGGGGGATGCATGCACTGCGTGGCACCCGACTGTCTGAAGCCCATGACCAATCGTACTGAAGGGAGCAGGCGGGCTCTGTTATGAATCCCACAAAGAAATACCGCAATTCCGCAAAGCGTCTCCGGACGGCTTGTTTTAATTGATTGAAATGTTCAGACCGAATCGGGCGGGCGAAATTCGTTTGCGTAGATTTCTCATACGATCATAGATTAACGCGATTATCGCGTCATTCGTTCGACAGTATCCGCGGCCGCGCCGGGATGAGCGATCGCGCCGTTATCCCACGCAACGTTTCCCTCTTGAAACGACAGATCCCCGCCACGCCCTGATTCCACGGGCCGACGATTCACTCCTGTAACGTTTTTCATCGAATTCGGCATTTACAAATGCCGCCTCTCCGCGCTCACCCTTGACACACCTCGTTTCTTTCACTGCTGGCATACCGCATGCTGAGATTTTCATCGAGAAAATCCAGGGCGTATTCGTGAATCAATAGCGGCACCACTCGCAATCGATCCGTTCCGGATCGAAGCCATTCCATGCATCCATCGCCATTCGCCCGAAACCATCGCGTCCTGATCCGATGGCGGAACGGTACGCTCCGAGGCCTCTTATGCAAAGCAATCGCGTGCTGATCGTGAACGACTACGATGCGTTCGGCGGGGCCGAGCAGGTCTATCGATTGTCGGTGGAGACGTTGCGGGAGATGCCCGCTGTCGTGGTCGAGAAATTCGACAAGGGCGATGTCGCGGAGGTCGGCCTGGCCGCCAATCCGGTATGGAACGTTCGTGCCGCGCTGGCGCTGGACAAGACGATTCAGCGGTTCATGCCGGATCGCATCTGGCTCCACAACTATCACGGCTACATGTCTTCGTCGATTCTCGGCGTAATCAGGCGAAACAGGCAGCGGTTCGGCTACAGGACCTATCTGACCTGCCACGACTATCACCTCGTGTTTCATAACCCACTGATGCTCTATTACCCACGGGGGCGCGTGGTGCCGGTCGCGCTCGATGATATCGGCACGCTGCGTCCGCTGATGACACGCTCCAGCCCGCGCGGCTTCGTCTACGACACGCTCAGGAAAATGCACTGGCTGGCCATGGACCGGCTTACCGATCCGCGCAGCGCCTTCGATCTGTTCCTGTGCCCGAGCATGTTCATGCGGGAAGCGTTGCGCCGGCGCGGCATCACGAACAGCGTGTTCTTCCCCAACCCCGTTGCCATTCCGGAATGTCATCCACGGCGCGCTGGCCGACGGGATTCAGGCCTGCAGCTCGCGTTCATCGGGCGAATTTCGGCGGAAAAGGGCATTGGCCAGTTCCTCGAGCTACTGGCGGCCACGCAATTTCACGGCGTGCGGCGGATCACGCTTTTCGGCGACGGCCCCGACAGACGCCGGCTGGAAAGCCGGTACGCTTCGCTGATCGACGCAGGACGTGTCTCGTTCGCGGGCAGTCTGCCGCATGCCGAGCTGTTTCCGCGTGCGCGCGCGCTCGACGCGCTGGTGCTCCCGTCGATCTGCGGCGAGAACGCACCGCTGGTGATCGTCGAAGCGGCCGCGCTCGGCATGCCGATCCTGGTTCATGATCTCGGCAGCATGGCGACCTTCGGTGACGAAATCGGCAACAAGATCAAATATTCGGCGAACCCGGCCAGCCTCATGGCAGCACTGGATGCGCTCGCCGATCATCTCGCGAACGCGCAGCTGTCGTACGACGTCGGCTTGTACATGAAATCGCGTTACGCGAGCGAGGTGATGCGTCACTTGTCGCTCGGCGAGTCGAACACCGAGCTGCCGCCCGAAGCGCGCGATCCGGTCGCGAACGGAGCGCCCGCCCATGTGCCGTCCCATTGAAATGACGCGCGCGGCGCGCGGCGCGTGCGTTGCGTTTGCGCTGGCGGTACTGGGAAACACCGTGCCGGCAGGGAGCGGCGCCGAAACGAATCCTGCGCCGCGCACGTCGCCGGCGCGACACCGAATCACGGAGCTGATCGGCGCCAATGGATGGCCGAGCTCGGACGAAGATATTCCGTACTGGCAACGCATGGGCCTTGGCTGGGGACGCGATTCCGTCGGCCCGGGTCAGCCCGGCCCGCACGACGGCCGGATCGATATCGACCGGACGGGCCCAAGCTACGGCCTGGAATTGCCGCCGATCATATTGCGCAACAACCGCAACGGCATCAAGTCCCTGCTCTTCGTCGGCTATACCCCGGCATGGAATGCGTCCGTGCCCGGAGACGGGTTTTCCGCGCCGAAAGATGTCGCTGTGTGGGAACGGTATGTCGAGGCCGTCGTGAAGAAGTATTCGGCACCGCCGTACAACGTCAAGTACTTCCAGATCTGGAACGAGGCGGCCGGCCCGCTTTCGGGCGGATCGCCTCAAGCCTCGTTCTGGCATGGACCGGGCAACAACCGCAATCCGGCGCTGGCCCGCCCGTACGCCGACGCGATGCGCGACTATGTCGAGCGGATTCACATACCGGCAGCCCGAATCATCCGCAAGTATCACGCGTACGTCGTCTACGGCGGCTGGCCCGACCAGGGCGGCCTCGACAACTACATGCGCTGGCTCGAATACACCAGCCCCACCGCGCACGCCCGAATGCTCGATTGGGTCGACTATCTCGACGTACATTATCTCGGCATCGACAGCCTCGACCGGCTTTACCAGCGCTACGTCGCCACCGGCAAGGTGCGCGGCTTGTGGCAGACCGAGATGGGCGATACCTACATCAACAATCCGAATTACCTGCCCACGTACTTCTTCGATCTTGCCGCCTGGGCGCTCGATCGGAATTGGGACGACCCCGACAAGTACGTGTCGATGATCTATCACTGGGATGGCAGCGAGTCGTACCGGCTGACGCATCGCGGGTCGACGCGCGTCTACAACCTGTCCGGGCGCTCGCTGATCACGCTCAGGTCCGTCTTGTCGGGCCCGCTCGCTCCGTTTCATCACCGGATCGAATTCAGCCCCGAACTGTCGGGCAACGCGCTGATCTCCGGCGAAAGCATCGTGTTCCAGGTCGGCGGTACGCCAGGGCGCAGATGGCTTGCGGTCGACGACCTGCCGGCACCGGCATCGGGCCGGTTTCGCATCGAATACGTCGATGCCATCCTGGGCACGCCGATTCCGGAACCGCGTCTCGTCTCGTCCTGGGCCGGCGGTCACCTTTCGATCAGCTTCTACGTACCGGAGCCGCGACCGGGCGCCGACGACAAACCGCGCCCGTATCTTGGCTATCTCGTCGTGACGCCGCTGCCGTAAGCGCCACGCCGCCCTTCGCGGGACGTGCCACTCTTGCCACCCCGCCCACGCGCCGCACGCGCCAGGACAGCAGCAACGACACGACCAGCGCAAGAATCAGGACATTCGACGGCGTGGTCAGGCGGTGCTCTGTCGCGCCCATCGCGAGCAGGCACACCGATGACAACTCGACGAACGTGAACGCGCCGACACTGCTGCGGCGGGCAGGCAGCGTCGATCCGGCGCCTTCCGCTGCCCATTTGACGAGGTACCAGTAGAACGCCAGCATCAGCGCGAGACCGACCACGCCCAGCTCCGCGGCGACATGCAGGTAGGAATTGTGCGCATGCGCATCGGTATGGAACACGATGACGTCCCGCGGCTGGCCGATCACGCCGAAATAATTCACGACGTCATGCACATCGTCGTCGAACGACCCGAAACCCATCCCGATGATCGGGCTTGCTTCGAAATACGCCAATGCCCGCGGCCAGAGCCATCCGAAGCGCGCGTCCACATTGGCCGTTTTTGCATCCCCATCGCGCACCGTGTACTCGTGGGCCATGTAGTTGACTGCCGGACGCGTGTTGTTCCAGGCCATGCCGAAGGAGAACGCCACCACCCCGGCCATCAGCACCGCCACCAACCAGCGCTTGCGGCCCAGCAACAGGTACGCGATTGCGGTCGCCACCCCCAGCATCGATCCACGGCTGTAGGTGGAAAACACGAACATCGCGTTGAGGACCAGCAACCCGAGCACGAGCCTGTCGCGGCGCTTCACGTAACAGGACAAGCCGAGACAGAACAGCATCGCGAGGAAACCGCCGGCGGCGTTACGGGCAATGAAGTAGCTGCCGAACGAGTCGTTGGCGTCCGAAAATATCGCCAACAGGCCGTTTTGCGCGACATAGACGGCATAGGCCGGCAGGTTCGCGAGAACGGCAAACACGAAGAAGCGTCTCAGCGCCTTGTCGAGATCCAGCTCATGCGAATACAGGCAACCGGCAAGAATCGGCGCATAAGACACGAAGAAGTTGCCGTCGTGGCGGTAGAAGTCGTACGACAGCAACGCTTGCCGGTCGTAAAGCAGCGTCGACCCCAACGCCAACAGCCCGATGACGGACAGGCAGGTCACGAACGGCGGATAGCGCCGGTCGAACACGCGCCACGCGCAGAGGCAAATCGGCGCGAAGCCGATCGCACTGACCGGGATGAAGTTCGTTATGCTGAAAAGCAGCGCGATGAGCGTGATGTAGACCACGGAAAGCAGCTCGAATGGTGTTGGATACCGTTCTCGCCAGCGCCCTGGGGCGCCGGCGCCGTCGTTACGTGATTTGCCGCCTGGCCGGCTCGTCGTCGATATAGGCGGCCGTGTATTGGTAAAGGCGCTTGTCGCTGCGCCGGATGGCGACGGCATTGAACACCGGGCCGATCACGCGCGCGCCTGCCCGCTCGAGCCGGCTGAGCGTTTCCTCGATCTCGCGCTCGGTCTGCACGTTTGCACGCAGGACGAGAATCGTCGCGTCGGCGCTGCGCGCTGCCATCGACGCATCGCTGACGGCCAGCACCGGCGGCGAATCGACGATGACGAAGTCGAACCTGGCCCGGAACTCGTCCAGCAATTCGTTCATCCGGGGTGTCGACAGCAATACCGACGGATTGGCGGTATACGGCCCCGTCGAGATGAACGACAACCTGTCGTCGATGATCGGCCGAATCGCCTGGCGTGCATCGATGTGCCCGGCCAGCAGATCGGCAAGACCGCATGCGCGCGGCTGCCCGAAGCGAGCGGCGAGATTGCCGCGCCGCAAGTCGGCGTCGATCAACAGCACCCGACTGCCCGTTTCCGCCAGGAGCACGGCAAGGTTGGACGCGACGAAGCTCTTGCCGGTCGACGGCGTCGGGCTCGTTATCACCAGCACCTTGCTGGGCAAGTCCGCCATCTCGCTCACGACTGCGGTGCGCACGCAGCGCAGCGCCTCGACCGAGACATCCTGAGGGCACCGCATCGCCAGCAGCGTGGCGCGCAAGTCGCACCTCGGCGGCGCAGCTTCATCCGGGACGCCTGCACGCCCGTCCGGAATCCGGGGAGCCTGCGCATCGCCGCACGTATCCGGTTCGCGTTGCGTTGCATCGACCTGCTGCAGGCAACGCGAGAGCCTGACCTGTTCTTCGCTGAACGGGATCACGCCCAGACCGGATAGCCGGAAGCGCCGCTCGACGGCAACCGGATCTTCGATCTTCGACGAGAACCGGCGTGGAACGGTGACGAACAACACGCCGCACATGAGCCCCAGCACGCCGCCGATGGGGATGATGAAGGCGCTCTGCGGCTTGATCGGCGCTGCGGGTCGCACGGCGGCATCGAGGATATGCGCGTTGCCGATCGTGCCGGCACGCGTGACCGACAACTCGTTTGCCTTGCCGACCATTGCCACGTAGATCTGCTCGGCCACTTTCGCGTCGCGTGTCAGATCGGCCGACTGGCGCGCGGCGGCGGGCATGCTGGCAAAGCGGGCCTCGAAATTCCGCTTCGCCATGTTGAGCTGGCCGAGCTGCTGATCGATCGTCCGGACTTGCGTGCTCTCCGACGTGAAGCGCTCGAGCATTTGCGTGCGCTGAATCGTGAGCGTCGCGATCTGCCGGTCGTAGTCCATGATCCCTTGCAGGTAGACCTGGCTCTCGCTGGCCGGCTGCAGCGAAGCGGTCGTCGCCTGATGCTTGGTGAGCTTGTCTTCCGCCACCTTCATCTCGGTACGCAGGCGCGGCAGCTCGCCGTTGACGAATGCCAGCATCCGGTTGGCCTCGTCCTGTCGGTATGCAATATGCGAGGCCATGTAGTTCTGCGCGATATCGTTGGCGACCGCCGTGGCACGCGCGGGGTCGGCACTCTCGTAGGAAACCTTGATGAGGCCGGTATCCGCGCCCTGCTCGCTCACCCGCAGATCGCGCAAGAAGCGCTGCATGGCGTCGATTTCGTTATAGCGGGTGACCGCAAAGCGCATCCCCGACCACGCCACCAGTCGCGTAATCAGGATCCGCACGCCATTGGCGGATGCCTCCTTGCCCACCGCCCCTTCCACCAGCACACGTCCATTCGGATCGGAGAGCCAATAGCCGCCATCTTGCAGCGCGATCAATTCCAGTTCCTTGCTTTCGAGACTGGCCGGCACATCCAGGACGGCAATATCGGCTTGCTCCCCGCCCCAGCCGTAGCCGCCCAGTCCCAGCCAGGGCACGGCGAGATGGCCGGGCGTCGCCAATCGCTCGGCAATCTGGCCGAGCACCGGCACGACACGCGGCGTAACGGACACGAACAACCGGTATTGCTCGATGATCGGCGTCAGCACCGAGCGGCTGCGGATAATTTGTATTTCGGTCTGGCTCAGCTGCGCCATCGGCGTGGCTGGCTGCTGCGTCTGCGCGTTCGGGTTCGGCTGCGCAGTGATGCCGAGCCCGCCGGAATTCGATCGATCGACCTGCAGAATCGCATCGGCCGAGTAGACGCGCGTGGCCAACACGCAGTAAAGGCTCGCCGCTATCGTGACCGCCGCGGTGATGAGGATCACGGTCCAGATGTTGTCGATGACGACACGCATCATCTCCTTCGGAGACGAACCGCCGTTTTCATCGCTGGCGTCGATCGTCCCCATTTCAAGCTGTCGGGCAATCATGTCAAATACTCCTTATGCACGACTCTTTCGACGTCCGAAATGTCCCCAAGCCACAGTTTTTCGGCTTGCGATCTCCGTAGTCTGTCATCGGCTGGCGCCGTGTATGTTCACCAGCGCACATTGCACGTTCCATATCGCGGACGCGCTGGCGTATCGACCTGATCGCGGCCGGATCAGAACTGGGGAAAATTCCCGCGCAAGCCGCCCCCCTTGCGCAGATAACCCAAAAACAGCGGGATGCCCGTCAAACTGCAGATGAACCACCTGAGCGATGCGTGATCGTCGATGATGATGGTCTTCAGACGAAACGCGTCGCTACGGTGATCGTTCCAGCCGACATCGCAGGTTCGCGCGCTCTTGTAGCCCGCCGCTTTCAGGAGATTGATTTCCCGCTTGCCGTAATTGCCGTTCGGATATGCGAAGTGTTCGCAACGGTTTCCGGTCAACGCCTCGACTTCGTGCCGGGATTCGACGATTTCCTCCTTGCATTCGTGATCGCCGCAGCGCGTCAGTATCGGGTGAAAGCGCGTATGCGCCTGAAAATCCACAAATGGGCGCATCGCTTCGAGCTGTTGCAGGTTCAGCCCCGTCGGCTCGTCGTCGCCATCCTGGTCATAGCCGTGGACACGGAGCTCGGCGAGGCGTTGATCATTCGCGAGTCGCTTCAGGCGCTCGACGCCAAGCCGCTCCACGGCTGGATGCAGCCACCAGTGTCTGCGCGGCCGGCAGACGATACGGCTGCACAGGAATATCGTCGGCCGCACCTTGTGCTTGATGAAGATCGGCAGCAGGCGGGCATTGCCCACAAGTCCATCGTCAAGCGTGATGGCCGCGCGCGGACGCCCGTTCCCCGGCAAACCGCGTGCGTCGAGCGGCACGAGATCGCATATGGTTTTCAGGTAGGTGAGGTGTCGATCCAGCGTCGCCGGATCGGGGTCGTGGTAGAGCAGGATCGCCACGCGATCGCGCCATAGCAACGCGCGAACCATATGGTCGATGCCGAACGTCATCACACATCGCGAAAGGATCTCTTTCAATATCGCTTTACCCGAGATCATCGTCGACTCTCCGTATCGTTGAGCATTCGAACAACCGATTCGAACGGTTCCGTTCAGCAACGTTGCGCCGGTGCCTGTTTCCTATAACAAGCCGTCCCGCTCGCTCGTCGGCTCGAGGAGCCGGCCTGCCGCGCGGCGCCATCCGATCTTCGCCGTCTCGCTTCGGTGCGCCTTGCGGATGTGCCATGCCACGTGCGGAGCGGCGTGTTTTGCCCCGTAGACGAAACGCATCACCGGACCAAAGGATTGCGCGGAAGCTGGCCCGATCACGTAAAGTCCGCGCACCGTCGTCTCGAAGTGGCTCGTCAGTTCCGGCCCGCCGCTGAAGAGTGAAATCGAATCCATGATTTCTTTCGAAATGAAAGTGTGCCGCGTCATGTCGGTCTTGAATCCGGTGGCGACAATGACATGCGAAGCCGTGACGGTCGACTCTCCGTTCCCGTTCGCGACCCGCAGCGCCACCCTGTCGTCATCGATTGCCGCGCTTCGCACTTCCGTGTCGAAGGCGATCGGGATTTTGTCGACGACGCGATCATGCAGCCACCACGCGCCGGACGGGCCATTCAATCGTTCGATGAGCACCTTGCGCAATCGCTGGCTCAGCGCGTGAAAGACTTGCGGATATTCGCAGAGCACATGCGTTCGCCAGCCACGGCCCAGGCCCGCGTCCGGACTCAGCATTTTCGACACGAACGAGCGCCCGGTTTCCGGCGTCGAATGCCATAACACCGACTGATCTCGCACCAGCACGCGAACGCTTGCGCCAACTTCGTTCAGGAGCGCAGCCAGCCCGAGCGCCGATTGCCCGCCACCGACGATGACGATGTCCCGTCCGGCGGCCCAGGTCAGGTTGCCGTACTTTTCGGAATGAGACACGTGGGTGTTTGGCAATCCCTGCAGCACCGGCGGCGTGTGGGCAAATCCCTTGAGGCCCAGCGCCATCACCACCCTGCGCGCGTCCAGCGTGCTGCCATCGCTCAGGCTCAGGTTGAAGCCATCGTCGCCGCGGCGCATGTCGACGACTTCGACCGGCCGAGTCTCGGCGACCAGGTTCGACTGGAACCAAAGCCCGTAGTCCACGAAGGTTTCCAATGGCACCTTCATGCCCACCGGCTGATACTGGATGCCCTTCACTCGGCAATAGTCCTTCAGCGTATAGCCGCGGCGCGGCGCGGCGAGATTCGAAGCAAATGCCTCCGAGCGCATGAGCATGCCGGGCGGCATGTAGTTTCGCCAGGCGCACATCGGCTGACCGAGGATTTGATGCGGCACGCCGGCGGCCTTCAGATGCGTCGCGAGCGACAAGCCGTACGGACCTGCGCCAATAATTACCGTGTCAGTCGATGGCATTCTTTGCCTCCCTGAGTATTTGTCGCGCAGTCCGGGTACGCTTTTTTTCCCTCCATCCTCTGACTACGCGGCGCAGAGGACCGATCGCGCAGTAAAACTGCAACGCCGGCAACGGATCGTTCCAACGGAAGTAGCCGTCGATCATCCTCGTATCGGCGCCCATCAGGCGAGGCGGAGGCCGCTCGAGGAATGTCGCGCGCCACGCGACCGCTGCATGATTCGTTTCATCGGGCAATGGCGGAAAGCCCAGTTCGTATCGATACGCCGCCGCGGGAATATTGACCCCGCATAGCGTCGCAATTTCCTCCTGCCAATCCGTCCTTCCGACGGTCGGCTCGATCATCACGAATTCCTTGTAGTTGTCGTCCCATTTGTATTCCATGCTGCCCATGCCCACCATGCCCGCGTGGTCCGCGAAGTCCAACGTCATCGGCTCGAGGACGTCGCGCGCTTCATCCGCGGCGACGCAAATCGCCGTATTGCCGATGTCGGGGGGATTGCTCAGGATCTTGCGGCCGGTGAACACGCTGACGACTTCGCCGCCCGCTCCGCGATAGAAGAGCGTGAAATGGATATTGCTGCCCGGCCCCTCGATCCATTCCTGCGCGACGATGCCGCCCGGTGAACTGAGCATGACGATCGCGTGTTCGCGCGCCTCGCTCAAAGTCCGCACGCGCACCGCCCGCTCTTTCTTCCCCGTCAGCACGTAGCGCTTGTCGTCGGGCTTCAGCACGCACGGATAGCGCAGATCGGCGAGCAGGCCGAGGTCGGCCTGAGTCTGCAGAATGACGGAGCGCGGAACCGGGAAACCGTGCTGCAACGCAAATTCATGAAACGATGCCTTGCTGCTCAGGAGCTTGACGTTTCGATCCTCGGGTAGAGAGAAACAGAACCATTTCGCCAGCTCGTCGCGGTTCTCGGAAACCGAATGAACGGCATCCTCATCCGTCAGCAGGAGCACCGGGGGGCGCTCGAACGTCGCGCCGAGACGGGCCATGTCGTCGACGAACTTCCGCCCCACGAAGCTTCGGACCAAATGCCTGCGGACATGGCGCGACCAGAAGGCCGGCCCGATTCGTTTGCAATCCACTGCGACGATCGGAACCCGCTCGCGGGCTAGCGAGCGGACAACGCCCAGCCCGTTGAGCGAGCAGCCGACCACGACAACCGCGACCTTCTGGTCAGAATCGTATGCGTTCGACATGGAAACATCTCCATCGATTGTGTCTTTCGTACGCCGAATCCCGTCGTCACCCTTTCGTGTTCCGTCAAAGCCGGGCATGCGCATCGGTCGACGGGAAAACGCCTTCGTGCGCACGGGCAAATGGCCCGGACTCGATGAATCGAATCAAGTGACACATCTCAACGACGAAGGTTATGCGCAAGTTGCCTCCGTTTCGGTGTGCTAGAGCACACTGCATGCGAGCGCGATGCGGTACCAAGTCTTGAGACAGGCGTCGATATAGATGTATGCACAACCAATAGCGTGGAGCGTACGCTTCATCGTTCCAACAACACGATCGAAGGCATGGACGCGATCATTCAGCGCGCCGCCACGGCGGCGCGCTGAATGATCGGAAAACGAATGGTTACAGGGTCTCGTCCGCCGTCAGTACGCAGCGCTTCGACCGGTGGCGAGGGTCTGCGCGCTCGGCAGGAACATGTTGATGACGCGGCTCCAGCGAACGAGCGGCGCCGCATCGACGAACACGACATCGTTCGGCTTCAGTTCGAAGTCGTTGGCCAGCGCCATCGCAACCGGCGATCGAGCGTCGAGATGGAAAATTTCCGGTTTGCCCGGACGCTTGCTGCGCACGACATACACCTGCCCCGCATCGCCTGAGTATTGGCTGACCCCGCCGGCGGACCCGAGGGCCTCGTTCAGCGACAGCCGTCCGTTGTTGAGCGGCAGCGCGGTCGCGCGCCCCACCTCGCCCAGCACGAACACCTTTCGGTCATTCACGGAGTACACGCGCACGAGGTCGCCATCGCGCAGCAGGATCTTGTCCGGATTGATGCCCTTTTCGATCATCGCGGCGATGTCGACGACGGCGGTATCGTCGCCGCGCGTCACCGCGACCGTCGCACGATCGCCGTTGGCGGTAAAGCCGCCAGCCCGGTTGATCGCCTCGGGCAACGTCATCGGCACGTCGTTGAGGATCTGGATGCCCGGGTTGCGCACTTCTCCGTCGAGATAGACGCGCTTGCTGCGATATGCCTGTATGCGCAGCGTCACCTGCGGGTTGCGGATGTAGCGAGCGATCTTCGACGCCAGCAGGTCGCGCGCTCCCATCTCGGTCAGGCCGCTCAGCTTGATCGGGCCTGCATAGGCAAATTGCACGTTGCCGCCGGAATCGATCGTATAGCCGCCGACGACCGAGTTCGATCCGGCTGCGTCCGTGCCGGCGCCGATCATCGGGGGGGACATGTTGAGCTCAGGATGATCCCAGACGACGATGCTCAACACATCGCCGGGACCGAGCGTATAGGGCCCGGGCGTGGCAAACAGTTCGCGCACGTTCGCCGGAATGCCCGGTTCGACGGCGGCGCGTTCGGTACGGATGAGCTCGTCATTGATCTCGATCAGCGAGCCCGCCGGGGCCGCATCGCTTGCGGATGCAGCCGAGCCTGTTCCGCCAGGGCCTTTGGCATCGTGGACCGCTCGCGACGCTTCGCCAAACCGGGCCGAGGTCGCGGCGCCCCCTGCCGAACTGTCGCTGAAGCTCATCCCCGGCGCCAGCGCGCATCCGTTCAGCACGACCGCCGCTATGGTCAGGACCGCCAGCGACGCCGTGCTCGCTGCCACGGCGGCCACTGGTCGACAAGGAGCCGTCCTGTCGCCGGATTCGAGCCCCGGCGCCTTCGCCCGTTCACGTCGATTGTGTAACATCGCGTCATACCTTTTCGTATTGATGCAGGAATGCACGGGCACCACTTCCGAGGTTGCGTGTATGCGCGTGCCGGCCATTCATACGATCGCAACGGCCGCAGCGTTCCGTGAGATGCAGTGCGGGCGCGTGATCGCTCCCCCCTCGGTGGGCGGACCTCTGCCATGCAGGCGAAGCGCTCGTATGCGTCGGCGGTGGCGTTGGCATTACCCCCGAGCGCCAGCGAGAAGCGTGCCACCCGTCGGAAATCCAGCCCCTTGGGGGGTACCGGGCCGAGCGCACGAGAATCGCGAGGCAAAAGCGCGTTTTTCGTTTCAAACCTGCTACGTGCCGTGTCAAGCACGCACTGATTTCCGGACCGGACGGGGCCGTTTGCGCGCGCGGCTCGGGGCGGCGAACGGGCCGTGCAACGGACGGCAGGGCCGACAACCGACTCTCATCCAGAACCGTTGCACACTCATGCGTCGGATGCCGCCCGACAGGCGGGCCGCGATACCCGCGGCCGCGCAACGCACCGGGACCGGTTCCGGTGTATCCGCGTTGCAACAGGAGCGCGTGTTTCTCAACGTGCTTCCCCGCCCGAGTCGGCACGGCGCGCCGTCCGGCGCCCCACTTTGCCGCACATCCAGCAGCTACATGGCGTCGGTGTGTCGATCAGCCGCCCAAGCTGTTTGTCGGTTTTGGCACCGGTCGCCCCACCACGCGCGCCGCTTTTTCCTTAGCCGAGCCCGATCGGCTCGACGTTTTGCGCTGCTTGCCATATCGCACCTCAATTCATATGCTGAATGTGCGAAAGCCCGCTCGAAGCGGGCTGATTGACGAAAATGAAAATATTGCTCCCTTGGAAGCCAAGGGTTGTATGCAGTGCAGCCCTATGAGGTCGCCGAGCTTTTCATTCCTGGGGCCGGTCGGCCGCCGTGTCGTCGCCGCGCAAAGTTGAGGTGAGGCGTGACAAATCGCATGTTCATGAAGCGAGCGAACGCGCTTAAGCTATTGCTCGATGCACGCCAATCTGCCATCGGCCAGGCTGCAGGAATGTCAGTCGACGATACTGACGCAAAGCTTGAAGCGCTGAATCGCCTGATATTCGACGTCCGTGCGTGTCGGGTAAATGAATTTCAGATCGACCCGGCCGACGAGATGGAGATCGTCGTAACGGACTAAGCCTACGGTCCCACGGCAGCCTAATCATGAATTCTCATCGCCTGGACGCGCCGTCCGAATGGGCAGATTGCAGCGTATCCCGGTGGACTGTCGATCCAAGCGCACAACGTGCTCATACGCCTGGAAGCATCGTGACAGGCTGTATGAACGTGGGGATTCGCCGTATTGGCGCGGCTGCGACCGGACGACGCTGTTGAATCGCACCCGGGGCGTACATTTTCGACCGTGGACCGACTGACGCTTCGAGTGCCAACATCGGCCCGTCAAGGATGAACGGGTGACGGAGGTTCGTGCGATCGAGCGCCGTTGCAGCTCAGGTCCCTCGCCATCGCATTAATGCGGGTTCACTGCAATATCAAGTTCAAGCCGCCACGCACCATACTCATATCCTCGCGCAGCATCGATACCGGAGGAATGCCATGCCGACCTACCAATACCGTTGCGAGAAGTGCGGCAAGACGTTCGAGAGCGTCGAGCATCTCACTGAACATGCATCGGCTCATCCGCCTTGCCCTCATTGCGGAAGCGAACAGGTTCAACACGTACCGACGCCATTTGTCGCGAAGACGTCAAGAAAGAGTTGATCCGGGCTGTCGACTCCATTTTTCCGTTCGCCGGGCGCTCACGCCGAAATCGCTTACGAGGCAGTGCGGCTGGGTCAACGAAGATCTTGAGGGGTTTGCATCGGCCATGCCGGCGTGGCTTACAAAAAGATCTGGATTGTCAGTGACAGCCCCCTCGTGATACAAGGTAGCCGCTGTCTGGCGCACGCCAGGCGCATCATTTACAACCGATTTCCTTGGAGCGTTCAGAGTATGGCAACGGGTACCGTCAAATGGTTTAACGATACGAAGGGGTTTGGATTCATCACGCCGGATGACGGCGGCGAAGACCTGTTTGCGCACTTCTCCGAGGTTCAGGGAAGTGGCTTCAAATCGCTTCAAGAGGGCCAGAAGGTCAGCTTCGAGGTCAAGCAGGGCCCCAAGGGGAAGCAGGCCGCCAGCATCAAGCCGCTGTAAGTTTTCCCCTCAGCGAACACGCCCGGCCAGGCAACGATCAGGCCGACGCGTGATCGCTGCGAGTCTGGAGCCGGGCGTCGAAGGGTTACCACGCCCGGCTTGCCTCAGCGCTCAAGAAAGGGCCTGAGCTTGTCCGCACGGCTGGGATGCATCAGCTTGCGCATCGCCTTGCTCTCGATCTGACGGATCCGCTCGCGGGTCACGTCGAACTGCTTGCCGACCTCTTCAAGCGTGTGATCGGAGTTTGTGTCGAGCCCGAATCGCATCCGCAGAACCTTGGCCTCGCGCGGCGACAACCCGTTGAGCGCCTCGTCGATCGCCGCACGCATGTTCGCGTGAATCGCCGCCTCAGCCGGCGAACTCGCCGACGCATCCTCGATCATGTCGCCAAGCGTCGCATCGCCATCGTCACCCACCGGGCTTTCGAGCGAGACAGGTTGCTTGGCGATCTTGAGGATACTGAGCACTTTCTCCTCGGACATCTCCATGCGCTTTGCCAGCACGGCGGGATGCGCTTCCTGCCCTGTCTGTTGCAGGATTTCGCGCGATATCCGGTTCAGCTTGTTGATCGTCTCGATCATGTGGACCGGCACGCGAATGGTCCGCGCCTGATCGGCGAGCGCACGCGTGACAGCCTGCCGGACCCACCAGGTCGCGTAGGTCGAGAACTTCCAGCCGCGCCGGTATTCGAACTTGTCCACGGCCTTCATCAGGCCGATATTGCCCTCCTGGATCAAATCCAGGAACTGCATGCCGCGGTTCACGTATTTCTTGGCGATTGAAATGACAAGACGAAGGTTCGCCTCGATCATCTCGCGCTTGGCCTGCCGCATTTTCAGTTCCGCGGCGCTCATCTGGCGGTTGATCTGCTTGAGCTGCTGGAGCGGCAACGAGACCCGGGACTCGATGTCGACGAGTTTCTGCTGCGCCGCCTGAATCGCCGGCTGATGTCGCTCGAGCGCCGCGCCAAACTGCCGCGAGGTCGCCGCCGTGCGGTTCGTCCATTCGAGGTCGGTCTCGTGGCCCGGGAACGACTCGACAAACGCGTCGCGCGGCATGCCGCAACGGTCGACGGCAATCGCCAGGATGCTGCGCTCGATCGCGCGAACCTCAGTCACTTGCCCATGCACAATGGCGCACAGGCGGTCGATGGTCTTGGCCGTGAAGCGGATCGGCGCGAGTTCGCGCTGGATCGCCGTGCGCACTTGCGCGGCGGCTGCGGATCGGGCATCGCCAGTGACAGGCACATCCGGCAACTGCTCGAACAGTGCACGCACGCGCGCGAAAATCACAAGACTGTCGTTGGTGAGTTCTTCGAGGCGTGCCGCGTTCACCTTCTCCGAATCCCCGGCGTCCGTTTCGACGTCGTCTTCGTCCGAATCATCGTCGGCGGCAAGTGCTTCCGCCTCCTCTTCCTGGGGCTCCGGCGTCATTTCGCTTGCATCGGCGTCGACACTGATGCCATCGACCAGTTCGTCGATGCGCAGTTCGCCGGCAACGATGCGGTCGACATCGGCAAGAATCGTGGACACGATCGACGGACACGCGGCAATCGCTTGAATCATGTCCTGCAGACCATCTTCGATCCGTTTCGCGACCTCGATTTCACCGGCGCGGGTCAGCAGTTCGCTGGCCCCCATCTCACGCATGTACATCCGAACCGGGTCCGTGGTGCGGCCGAATTCGGAATCGACGGTCGATAGCGCAGCTTCCGCCTCCTCGTCCGCCTGATCGTCGGATGCCACGGCCGGCGCGGCGTCGGTCAACAGGAGCGCTTCGGCGTCCGGCGCTTGTTCGTACACCGCCACGCCCATGTCGCTGAACGTGCTGACGATGGTGTCCATCGCCGCCGTTTGGGCAAAGTTGTCGGGCAGGTGATCGTTGATGTCCGCGTGGGTGAGATAGCCGCGCTCGCGACCGAGCGCGATCAACGCGCGCATCTGGTGCTGGCGCTCCTCATTCTGGCGTGCCTGGGACGCGACGTCCGTCGGCGTCAGGGCCTGGGGCTTTCCCTTTGACACACGACGGCCGGCTTTTGCCGTGGCTGTGATTTCAGGGGATGTGGAATCGTTCCGATCAGAAATTGCCAATACATGCTCCTCGACAGATGAGCCGACGATCGTCGCGAGCATGACGCCAGAACGGGTTGCCTGCCGGGATGCGAACGGAATCGTGTACGCACAGATAGTCGAGGGCGGGATGCCTCGTGCGAAATCCGTATGCGCAGCTTGTGGGGGGCGTGAATGATACCGGAATGTAGGGTGCGGCACAACACGCGTGCACTTGGATTTGTATACAGTTTACCGGTGTTGCCCGCTCTAGCTGCGGCAAGGGGGCAGCCGCCCCCCCCTGTCCCTGCCAGTGAATGCGTGCTGTCGACCCGTTCCCGTCCTTCGTTGCATTGGCTGTGCATGACCGATAACCGAGCATCTCCGGAAGGTCGGCCCATGGGCTGTTCTGCGTGCGGCGGTCTTGCCCTCCGCAGGCGCCCCCTTGATTGCCGTCGTCAGTTGACAGATTCCCCGAAGATGGCTTCGTTCCACGGGGTGGGGTCGGTGAATATCTCGCCGAGGAAAGCAACGAACGCTTTGACGCTCGGATTACTTCTACGGCTCTCGGGCCATAACGCCGTGACGTGATTCCGATCCACCCGATAGTCCGCCAGGACGGGAACCAATTCGCCGCGCGCAACGAACGCAGCGGCGATATAGGTCGGCGAAATGCCTATGCCGCCGCCATTGGCGATGATCGCGGCTACAGCGTCGGCGCTGTCCACGATCAACTTGGCGTCCGGCAGAACTTCGAGCAATCGCTTGCCTATTCGAAATGGCCACTTAAGTGGTTGCCCGGAGTTGTGAACGCGAACGTTCACACAATCGTGTCCCTCGAGTTCTTCGGGGCACATTGGAACCCCTCTGCGCTCTAGGTATGAAGGGGAGGCGAACGCGCAAACCGTATTTGCCGCAAGCCTCCGGCCTATAAAGGGCGAATCAACAGATGCCCCGATGCGGATCGCAACATCTATCCCTTCCTCAACCAGGTCGACGAATGCATCGCTGAGTCGAAGATCCACGGTGACCTGTGGAAAGCGTTCTCTGAATCGCGGCAAGTTGGGCGCGATGAGGCGCACGCCGATTGGTATTGGGGCCGTGACCTTCAGCACACCCGCCGGATCGGCCCTAGCCGCCATCGCGCCCTGCTCAAAAGACTCCGCTTCGTTGAGAAGGCGCAGCGCTCTTTCCAGAAGGTCCTGGCCTTCCGACGTAAGTGTCAGCGCGCGCGTCGTGCGGGTAAAGAGTCGAACGCCAAGCCGCTCTTCCAACCGCTGAACGCTCTTGCTGACGGCAGACGGTGAGATGGAGAGCGATCTGGCCGCGGCTGTGTAACTGCCTAAGGAGGCAGCGCGCGCAAACGCAATGATAGAGGTAAGCCGGTCCAGCCCGATTTGTTCCGTCATGGCACTACTGAAGCGAATTGCTGCCCGATTTTCAAACTGAAATATACCTTCTATCCTGTCGGCAGTGTCAAGCACCTCATCGGCGCCTCCAATGACGGCGTGCCTTTCCCCCTGATTGAACTCCGAAAAACGTCCGACATATGACTTTCAATATCCAAACTTTTCCGCTCAATGCGGACACGCAGATTCCCGCAGTTGGTTTTGGAACGTTCCTCATTCCGCCGAACGAGACGGCCGAAGCGGTAAGCAAGGCAATTGCATGTGGCTATCGCCACATAGACACCGCCGCAGTCTATGACAACGAGAGCGGTGTTGGCGAAGGCATTCGCGAAGGACTGCGAGCAGCCAAAATAACCCGCGAAGATATCTTCGTCACCACAAAACTCTGGCCGGGCGTTGCTGCGTGGGGCGAGCAGCCGAAGTCCGGCGAACAGACGGTTACCGCATTCCACGAAAGCCTCGTCAAGCTCGGCCTCGAGTATGTCGATCTCTATCTCATCCATTCGCCACATGCAGGGAGCGAACGTGTAGCGCAATGGCAGGCGCTCGTGCGGCTTAAAGAGTCCAGCAAGGCGCGCAGCATCGGCGTGAGCAACTTCAATGAGGCACATCTCGAAGAGCTGAAAACGGTTGGGCTGCCCGCACCGGAAGCGAATCAAATCGAGCTGCACCCTTGGTCGCAGAAGCCGGATCTGGTGGCGTACATGCGGCAAAACAACATTGCGCCCATCGCATACAGCAGCCTTGCCCCTCTATCGACTTGGAGAGCAGGCCAGACGAGCGCAAAAACCGCTGAAATGGCGCGGGACGGCGATGTGTTCGCGAAATTGGCCGCGAAGTACGGGGTGTCGGAAGCACAGTTCCTTCTGCGGTGGGGCGTTCAAAACGGCTATGCGGTGTTGCCGAAAAGCCTGAACCCCGAACGGATGCGCCAGAATCTCGATCTGTTCGGCTTTTCGATCGACGAGGGCGACATGGCCACGATCAAGCGCATGGATCGGGGCGGTGGGATTGCCTGGGAAGTCGGCGATCCGACTACGGTGAGTTAGCGATATCGAATGACCGATCAGGATCCGACTACCGCCGTTAGAAGATCGAGGCCCGTATGGCCGTTCCTGGCCGCCTCCTGACGCCGGGACATGTAACGGTCGCGAGTTCCCGTTCTCCATGCGCAGCCTCCCAATCATGAAGCGTAGCCTCACCGGGGAGCCTCTTTCCGTTTGACCCGGTGGGTTCAGAAAGTCAGCGGACAAGCTATCGGAAAACCTGAGCCCATACCGCCCGAAGGCGTCGCGCGCGGTCTTCGAGGAGATATGAGGCCGCGAGCGTCAAGAGACCTGAAATTGCACCCGTCGCGATGTGTTCGGCATAGGGGATACGGTAGTGACTCGTGTGTGAGTAGGCGTCGCCCAACGTTGTCAGGACGGCAACCACCAGCGCATTACCGTATCGATGCGCGTAGAGTTTTGCCGCAGGCGTGAAAGTCAAAAGTACAGCCAGGAGTCCGGTAAGCAGCCCTGTATGAAATGCAATAGTCCAGTGGGCAAGGCTCATGATATTTCCCCAGCTCCCCGGCATGCAGGTCATGCACGCACTGGTCGGCTGCCAGAAACGCTGGGCAAACAGTCTAACGCGGTGCTTCCACTCGGTTGACATGATGCATCCCATCAATACCGTCATCACGGCCAGCGCCACCACAGGTATCGTCGAAGCAGTTTCCAAACCCTTTAACGAGCTTCCCGCCCTCACGGATGGATGTCCTGTGCGCCGTAGAGGCCGATCAATAATTCGGACATGGGGGAATACTACTCCACGATTAGATGGCCGCTGTTTCGACCGAGACCGGAATTCAACTCTTGCGTCTATCGGTGCGGTCCCATCCATGACGGGCGTCGAACGATGCACTTCCGCGTGAAGTCGACGTCCGGCATCGACTGCGGATTCAACCCGTCGATGCAACGAATTGCTGAAAGCGCTCAGCCGGTGTATCGAAGTCTGGTGTCTTTCGAGGACGCTCATTGAGCCGCCTTGCGGGCACTTGCGCTCGTCCTCGTGTTTTTCATCGTCTGCCTGCGCGTCCGAACGCCGTCATCCCAGGATCGATGCCACACAAGATGAGTCGTTCGATGCTGCCCATATCGATAACCTTCTTATCTTATGACAATAGCACCATCACTATGCGGAACTCGCTGATCGGAAAATGTGCCGACATGGATTGTGACGGCCGGAACTGAGCGATTGGCTCATGCGATGCCAGCGGTCGCTTCGTTACGCGCGCGGTATTCGGTCGGCGTTGTCGACAGGTATTTCCGGAACAGCCTCGCCAGTTGCGCGCCACTGTTGATGCCGCAGCGACGCGCGACCTTGTCGACCGGCAAACTCGATTCCACCAGCATCTTGCAACTCATGTTCAGGCGCGCGCGCTGCAGATAGTCGGAGGGCGTCATGCCGATCTCGCTCTTGAACCTTCTCAGGAAATTGCGTTCGCTCATGGCCGCAACTTGTGCCGCGTCGTCGATCGAGACAGGCCGGTCGACGTTCGCCTCCAACCAGCGCGCGGATGCCGTGATCTGCTCGCTCACGCGTGGCGCCATGCTCGCCGCAACGGGCAAACCTAACGGTGCAAGAGCCGGTTCTGCCGGAGAGCCGGACACATGCCTCGCGAGGACTTCACCCAAGTCGTCTTCGACAATTCGCAACGCCATGCGAACGGCGTCAGGCTCGTCGCTCGGCGACCCGGTGGCGTATATGTCTGGAGATTCGTTGGCGGCACGAAATCCGCTCGAAAGACCTGCCGCATCCAGAAGATGCCTTCCTTCAGCGATCGGATAAACGCCTTCGCAAAACGGATGCTCGCGGCGCAGCCAATCGATCAGCCGCTTGTCCTGACAAGCCAGATGAGCGGCTGCTCCGCCGGCGACGAACACGATGTGCTTGCCGTCCACGCGCCGCCGCGAATCG
Source organism: Burkholderia sp. Bp9143 (assembly GCF_003853645.1). Lineage (GTDB taxonomy): Bacteria > Pseudomonadota > Gammaproteobacteria > Burkholderiales > Burkholderiaceae > Burkholderia. Next base: position 121,716 of record NZ_QTPO01000013.1, read on the forward strand.
ATCCTTTCCGTCCAGACGAAGACCGATGAAGAGGTGGCAATGCGGCCGCCAGCGGCGGAGACCAACGCTACGTCGTAGCGCGCCTCGCCGGAAGGACGAGATGCAGTCAGCGCACTTGCCTTATGAAAAATCTCGATGATCGCCGCGACATCGTGCAGCGCAAATCCATTGGATAGCGCAATGTCAACTCGCGTCGGCACCCGTGCAGCGGGCTTCCGCGAGCAGGTCAGCATGGCATGCTCCAGTTCCAAGGTTATTCCCAAGTATGTCGTTGACCGGCAGAGGTCCGCTCCGGGTTCTGCAACTCGAACCCGTTGACGCGAGCTATCCGGGCGCCCCTCGGCAACGATCAAGTGGCAGAATCGAACAGCCCGTAGCCGCCCGAAGCGGGCAAACACCAATGTACGGACGGCCCCGAGAATTGTAGGAGGGGCGGTCGGGGCGACTTGACACTCCGTCTCAAAAATGAGGAACTTCACCGTCGGAAGAACGAGCGATTCGGCCCGGCCTTGCGCGTGAGGTGGAACCGCAACTCGCAAACGATTGCTGTCACGATGTGGTGATTTTTTGGCTTGTGCCAGGCGCGTCGCTCCGAAAGTCGAGAGGTGCCGACAAGTGACCGGAATGCGGTTGGCTGCAACCAACCGCGGCCGGACAGCGGATGGCGGCGGTTGGCTTGCGGTCATTCCAACAAGCCGAAACTGAAGTGTGATGCGGCCACCAATAGTCGACCTGTTCGAGAGCGCGTGGCGTTTCCGGGTACTGAAACGATCGAGTTGGCTGAAAGCCGTCCTCAGTGCGCTACGGCAAAGTACGCACTTTATGCTTGACATGCCACACTAGCGCGTTCTGAGCGGGCCATTGGCTCAATACAAAGTTCGGCCGCGCGGGACGGATCAAAACTGGATGAAAATCAACAATGACCGCTGCATTGAACGACGACCCGCTACATACTGCGATACCGCCAGGCCGCTTGTTGCTGCCGCCGGAGCGGCCGACGCTCGCGCCTGGCATCGCGCACAGCTGTTTCAGCGTTCAAGGCGACGCCCGTCGAAGCTTCCTGGCCTGGCAGGAGCGCATGAGTCCTGTCTACGACATTTGCCCTTCGTCAAGGCAAGCCGAGGATACTTTCGATGCATCGCTGTCCCGTTACACGATCGACAATCTGAGCATCTTCGACTTTCGCACCGCGCCGAACCTGGCCGTTCGATCATTGGGTCGGGTTTCGACCGAGAGCATTCGCGACATCACGTTCAGCGTATTCCTTGAAGGACCGCCGGCCGAGTTCCTGGGCGGCAAACCACGGTCCGACGTGCCGCACATGCCGCAATTGCCAAGTATCCTCGCGCTGGACATGGATCAGCCGTGCACAATCCGGAGTTTTCATGGTCGGATACTTCTCCTTTTCGTGCCTCGCGCTTTGGTGGAAAGGTCATTCCCTGATGCAGCCTCCCTGCATGGCCGCTGGGTTCACGCCACTACCCCTCTGACGCGCATGCTGATTGAGCATGTGGTGGCGCTCAGGAGACAAATCGTCGGTCTGAGCAAGACGGAAGCGCATCAGTCCTTTCTCACCGCTGTAGAGTTGATCGTTGCAGCTTTCAGCCGTCAAGCAGGTCTTGCCGGTAACGCTCGCGCGGCGGTGCGCGCTGCCATTTACGGGCAAGTGCGGCGGCATGTAGAGACAAATCTGCATGATCCGAATTTATCGCCTGACAGCGTGTTGGCATCGCTACATCTCTCACGCGCCAGCGTGTATCGCATATTCGAGCATGAAGGTGGCCTGGCCGCCTATATCCGCAACCGCAGGCTGAGAATGGCGGCCGATGAGCTGGTGCGCTTTCCGCATATGGAGGTACAGGACGTAGCCTCGGGGTTGGGTTTCAATGATGCGTCGAGCTTTACGCGCGCATTTCGTCGCGCCTTCGACATCGCGCCACGGGAATTGCACGAGTACGCACCGTTGCTCCAGCGCGGAAGTACAAAACGGGAGCGCTTCAAATAGGGGGAGTGGTGAACCGGTTTGATCGGCGGCTGCGATCGGGGCCTCGAAATCATGGGGCCGTGTCAATCAGCGAGATCGACGTTCATGAACACCGAACTGGCGATTCACCCGAGGACCGCTGCCGCCCCTCAACGGTCACATTCGGCTGCGCTAGCACGACGACCGCTGTCAAGCGCATAGCGGTCATCCGCGCTGTCATATCAGTCATATCGGTTGCCTCGTACTCGGCCGACATTCAGGCATCACACTGCGCCAGCCATGGTACCGGAAGCAACTGTATCCCCAATACCAACGGCAAATACGATGGCATCCGAACGACATCGCACCGAATAGCGCGCCGCATAACAAGGCCGCACTTGAGTGTTTGCGAAAAGCCTTTGCTGGTGCATTCATGTCCGAGCCGGCAATCATAAACCCGACGCCGAACATCATGATCGTAGTGACCTGTGCCAAGAGCTCGCCATACTTCTGCCCGACTGCCGAGCCGCGGACGTACCCGTCACTGCGCTGTAGCAGCGTCGTCGGCTGATGGCGCTCCGTATGTGTGCGTTGCCCGATTTCCTCATGGAGCGTTATACCGACACGGTGGTCGAACTCGAACCTTTTCACCAAGACATCCAAATGTCGGCCAAGGGGCTGGCCCCGATGATCACCAGCATGTAAGCCAGGACGAATCGGCATGCACGGGCTTATTGACGGATACGGCTCAGGATCTGCCGATAGATCCCGGGCGCATTCCGATTCGTTGCACGTGCAGCCATAGCGAGTTGCTCCCCCAGGAACCGCCACCCTTGACCGGGAATCCGTGCATCCCATGGCGCGCCCCAGCCATCGAGATTGGCGATTCCCGTCGAGGCCTCCACATAGGCGGCGTGAAAATCGCCGACTTGCAGCCTCAAGGCGGCCAGCAGGAACCTCGGCTCCGCACATTCGGGCACGAGCTGAACGCAGGCCCTGAGCGCTTGCGGGGCGTGGCTGGAGGGCGCGGCGAGTGCCTGCTCATACAGCGTGGATAACCGCCGTTCCTGTACGGCGCTGATGTTGGGCGCACGGATGAACGATCGCGGCACGAAACCGATGCTTCGAAATCCTTCGCACATTCCGGACAACCACGGCCTGTCGATCCGGAACAGGCTTCTGCGCTGCTCGGCTTCGTTGGCGAGATCGAGCAGCCGCAATGCCCGGCACTGCGCGACCGACACACGCATTTCACCGTCGCCCGCGTGCGTCTGTATGCGTAAAGGCCTGCGCACCGGCTCGACATCAAGGCGTACGGACGCCCGACGAAGACTGTCCCGATCGAGAACGCAAAATGCATTTGCGAGCGCTTCTCCCCGTTGGCCGACCACCATCGCAACCCGAGCGCGTTCGCCCGGCGCCACCACGCGATGGCGGAAGTACTGGGTCGAGTAGATGCTGTGAATCAGGCCGGCCAGACGGATGTCAGGATCGGTGCCCCACCCCGACAGCACCTCGTAGGTCCCCAGCAGGTGATCCCAGAGCGTCGAGCCGGAATGCGCAATGCGCATCGCATCCGCGACGAGGGCGAGCGTGGCGTTCAGACGATCGGCTTCGATTGGAGCGTCGCGCATCGCAGGCCACTCGCTCAAGTACGTCCGGCCTTGTCGGCGACGCTTGCGAGGCGCGACGCGATGCGCTTCCCGTCGAGCGATGCCAGCGTGTCTCGCAGCGCGGCGATACAGGTTGCGATATGCGGTTCCAGCTCGGCGGCGCCGGCACGGCTCGCACCCGTCACGAACGGCCGCATGGCGTCCGGCATGCCTGCCAGCGACGCTTTCAACGCATCGACCAGGACGTCGCCGACAGTCGCACCACTGTGGTTGAATGCCATGTTCAGCGCGAGCGATCCGCCGCCGCCCGCCCGCGCCTTGTGCCACACGCCGGGCGGCAGGCAGAGCAGGTCGCCCGGGTAAAGCGTGACCTTTCTGATGGTCTGCCGCGCGACAGCTCGGTGCACGACGGCCATGTCGGTGCGCGCCGAATTCTCCGTCGGAAACAACGTATGAGGCGACGTGGCGTACCACCAGGTCTTCTCTCCATCGAGTTGCAACGTGGTGGCGGTCCTCGCGTCGTAATGAAAGTCGAAGCCCGAGGACGGCGGCGAAAGGTACGCGCGAAAATCGACCCGGCCGGCGAAGCCGATTTCCCGCCGGACGTTGCGGGCCGCCGTCCGCAGCGAACGGTGCGCGAGCTGCATGTCTGTCACGCAGATGGTGGCGCCGGCCTCGTACATCTCCCGGATATCGGCGGGATCGATGGTCGCCTGCTTCAAGCCGCCGAACACGCAGCGAATCTCGGTGACCTTGTCCAATCCGAAGATCACGCGTGAGGGTTTCATCAGGAAATCGAATTTCCCCGGGTGCCCACGAATCAGGAGCGGGCGCTTGCCGAACGACTCGCGCAGGAACGCGTCGATCGATATCGGATCGAGAATTTTCGCGAGGGTTCCGCGTGGGTTCGCTTGTGCTTTCACGTCATGTATTCCTTGATACGGCGCACGAGAGCACCGGTGTCCAGGCCATGCGCGCGTCTCAGGTCGGCGATCGCGCCCGATTCACCATACCATCCTGACGGCCACGACAAAGCGCGTACGGTCACGCCTGGCGGTGCGATCCTGCGAACGGTGTCGGCCAGGCCGCCGGCCGGTCCATGGTCTTCGAGGACCACGATGCCCTGCAGGCGCGGCTGGCTCGCGATCCACTGGGCGAGCACGGCTTCGCAAACATGCGCGATGTGCCGCCACGGAATCGGCACACCGTCTGCCGTTAGCGCCTGCTCTGCCTCCTGCGCCCAGTGCGATGCGTATCCGCAGGACAGCAGCACGGTCTCGCCGACCACGCCGTTACCTCGGACGACACCCGCCGGCAACCGCAGGTCACCGACCGGCTCCCGGCTCGTTCTCACGTAGGCCGGCCGTGGCGAATCGACCAGTGACCCGACGATCAGCTCGATGTCGGCGGCATCCGCGGGGGCCCATAGATCCACGCCGCCGATCGATGCGAGGACACCGAGGTCAGACAGGCTGGCATGGCTCGCGCCATTGGTGCCGCTCGCCGCGCCCGCGTGCGAGCCGATCATCACGACGGGCAGCCCCTGCGATGCGACGCAGGTGCGGATCTGATCCGCGGCCCGGTGGCACAGGAATGCGCTGAACGAGAACACCCAGGGCCATTGCCCGCTCGCGGCCAGTCCGGCTGCGACACCGATGAGCGCCTGTTCCGCGATGCCGGCCTGAACGAAGCGGGAGAACACCGGCCGCCCCAGCGCATCGTACAAGCCGTAGGAATCGCCCAGGTCGCCGTCGAGCACCCAGAGACGGTCGCTCCGTTCCGCCCTCCTTCGCAGCGCGTCGACAATCGAAATCGCCAGTCGTTTCATGCGGCAAGCCTCTCATCGATCCAGAGCGTGGCCGAAGCCCGCGATGCGCGCCCACTCGTCCCCGGACAATTGGGTGCAGTGACGACGAAACCGATCGAGCTGGAGTTCGAGGCCGTTACCCTTGACGGTACGCGCCAGCAGGACGGTCGGCCCATGCCGGGGCCCTTCGGCATGGGCATGCACGAAGTCGACCAATGCGTCGATGTCGTGCCCGTCAACCTCGTCCGCGCGCCAGCCGAATGCGCGCCACTTGGCGAGGGCGTCGGGCAAGGGAGTGGAATCCAGTCGCGCGTCGTGCGCCCAGCCGCATTCCTGTTCCCCGTTGAGATCCACGATCACGTGCAGATTCGGCACGCCGTAGCGGGCCGCCAGCATCGCCGCTTCCCATACCATGCCTTCCTGGCACTCCCCATCGCCCAGCACCACCCACACGTGGCGCGCGTCGCGCGCGAGCGCCATGCCCAGCCCGACGGCGACGCCCTGCCCAAGCGCACCCGACGAAAAGTCAATGCAGGCCAGCCGCGTACGATCGGGATGCCCCTGCAACGAGGAGCCGGCGGTACCGAAGCTGCCGAGTGGACCCAGGTCGACGCCGGCCTGCTGCAACACCGCGTATAGCGCCATGCTCGCATGGCCTTTCGACAGCAACAGGGCGTCGCCTGTCGCATCGAGCGCGAACATTGCACGCGCGGCGAACAACGCGAGCAGGATGTCGACGCAGCTCAAGGTGCCGCCCAGGTGGCCGCCGCCGTTGGCGCGCAAACCCGCCAATATCGCATCCCGCACCCGCGGTGCTACACTGGGATCGGCCAGTTCTGGCCGCACCAGCTGTCTGTCGGACGTCGCGCGCTTGCCGGTAGTGTTCTTCATCTCGGATGCGATTCCCTTTGCCGGATGGGGATCGATACTGCCCTGACATTAGGATTCTCAAGGAAAGCCAACATGTCAACTCTCGAGCCGCTCAGCCTGGATATCGTCGTCACCTGGAGAGGGCGGCACGAGCTGCAACAGGCGCTTCCCTCCTTGTGCCAACTCGCCGCCCGGCATGACGGCGGCGTCACCGTGGTCAATTACGGCGGAGACGCCGACCAACTGCGCGACCTGATGGCCGAACACGCGGCGAACGTCCAGGTGGTGCACGTGGACGAATCCGGCTGGTTCAACAAGGCCCGCGCCCAGAATATCGGCGCCGCGCACACACGTCGTCCGCTCCTGTTCTTCTGCGATTGCGACATCGTCATTCCGGACGGGCAACTCGACGCACTGGTCCGGCAGTTGCAAACCGAACCCGACGCCTTCGGAACTGTCGCGGGCGTGACGGAGACCGTGCGCAACGCGCGCAAGGCCGGTCAGGTCGCGATGTTCGGCTATCAGCTGAAGCTGCGGCTTGCCAACGGACGTGCACTCGAGATCATCGACAACGAAGAGGATGCAGCGAACGGCACACGCCAGGCGCCCGGCTTGCTGATGGTGCGTCGCGCCGGCTTCGAATGCATCGGCGGCTACAACGGATACCTGGTGGGCTGGGGCTGGGAGGACCAGGACATGATCGCGCGGCTGACGCTGAGCGCCGGGCTCACGCGGCGCCAGAGCGGCGCCGTGCTGCATGTGTCCCACGACGACGACGCGCGCATTCGTCACTATCCCCCCGTTCAGGATCGTTGGGAAAGCCGCGACCGCATGTTCCGGCAAGCCCTGGCCAACTACGATCGCGGGGATTGGCTCGGGACCTATGAAGAAGACGCCTTGCGCTCGACGACGCGCAGCCCGGTGTCAGCCAGCTGAGGCCTCCATCGCATCGATGGTCGTGCGCAAGCGCACCAGCAACGCGACTTGTTCGTCGAGCGCGTCGGCCCGCCACGCGGCAATCGCCGCCGGCAAGCGGATATCGAGCGCGCGTTCCGCATCGTCGAGCGAGCGGGTCAATACATAGCGCCCGTCCTCGACGGTCACGCCGTCGTGCAACGCATACGATCCGTTCAATTGCTCGGCCTGCCCTGGCGTCATGCCGGGCGGCAGCGCGAGATGGAGACCGGCGGCGTCCGCACGCACCGGATAGCCGCCGGGCCGTCCGTGCAGACCCGGCGCGTGCCCCAGCCATGCGTCGGCACGACCTGACAGCGCGCGCAGCATCGGCGCGGCGAGCGCGCCCGTGAGGCTGTTCAGCGTGGCGTCGGCAGGCAGGCGCCCGGGCATGATCAATGCAGCGGCTTCATGTTCCGGCAGACGGCGGCCGTCCAGCCATACCGCCGGCGCGGGCAGTCTGTCCCATGCGCCGCGTATCATCGCGCCGACGTGCGCGTGATGCGCGAGCAACGAGAGCGGCGCGTGATCGGTGCGAATGCGCAACATCGACGCGACGATGGCGATATTGCCGATCCCTCCCGCGACCGGAATGCCGCGCCCGGTCAGCACGTGATTGGTCAGGTCCGGATAGCAGCCGTTCAAGAGATGGGCGCCGGGATGCGCAGCCGCCGCTGCCCGCATGACCCGGTCCGCGAGCGCGGCCTGCAACGGCAGCGTGCAGCCGTAGCCCAACCGCGCGACGAGTTTTTGCCATCCGCGCGTCATCGCCCAAGGCGATTGCATCGACGCCAGGGTCAACACGACGCGCGGCCGATATGCGTCGAACAAGCGCGCCAATGATGCGGACGAGTAGTCGCATGCGACGGGAGTCACGGCAATGCGGCCCGTGCTTTCGCCGCCGAGCGCATTGGCGAGCGTCGCCATGTGATGCACGGCCGTCTCGTTGCGCGCCGCGACAATCACGTCCATCGGCGCGTCGCCGCACCCGGCAAGACTCATCAACACCGCGTGAGCCAGCGAGCCGGAGCCCACCACGATCAGATCGACGTCGCGCATGACCGAATCACTCCCCTACCTCGATGCCGAATGACGATTGATCCAGCCACACAGAACCAGGATCGCCCAGAGCTGTTCGTGCCACCGGCCGTCGTCTCCGACATGGTCATAGGCGCGCAGCCTCGACAGCAAGGTGGTCCGAAATCGCATGGTCAGCGGCGCGATTCTCCACAGGTCGGAGTCGGCGATCTCATCGAGGACCCGCGTGCGAAACCGTGGGTCCAGCAGCCAATGCGCGATCGGCGCGAGCAGGACTTGCCGCTTGCGCATCACGATCTCCGGTGGCAGGTAGCGGGCGGCGACCTGACGCAACAGGCGTTTGGCCCACCAGGCATCCGCCTCGTACCAGTAGCTCAGGCCGGGATCGATCGCTGACGCCCAGCCGTAGACATCCTCGCGCAGGAACGGGAAATCGAGGTGCGTGCCGTGCATGAGCGCATTGTCTGCGAGCGCCGGCAGCAGGAGTTCACCGATCCGGAACACGTACTCGTGCGCGGACATCGCCTCCGTCGGCAGCGCCTGGGGCTTGACCGTAAGCAACTGCCGATAGAACGCGACGTCGTCCGCGAGCAACGCGTCGACAACCTCGGGATCCCGGCTCAGGCGCCGCATCTCGTCGAGGGAGAAGAATTCCGCGATGCCGAAGAACAACACGTCGTCGAGACGGAGCAGGCGTGCGGTCGGCAGGTTGTACAAACCGGGAAGGTCGACGCCGAGCCGGCGCTGATGATGCATCTGGGCCGCGAGACATGTCAGGGGCTTGTGGTAGCCACCGAAGCATTCGTCCGCACCCAGGCCGGAAACCGCAACGGCGTGTCCATCCGCGACGGTCGCCTCGATCAGCGCCGCATGGGTCACGGCGGCGGGCGCCGCAAGCGGAAACGGGGCGGCCAGGACGCGATCCAGCAGTTGCCGGGCGTGATCGACGTCAAGATGGACGATCCGGTGGCGGATGCCGGTGATGCGCGCCACCACGGCGGCGTAGTCGGTTTCGTTGAGACCGTAGTCGTCGTCGAAGGCGATCGTATAGCCGGTGACAGCATGGCGCTCGCGCAGGAGCGCGGCAAGCAATCCCGAGTCGACGCCGCCCGAGAGGAACAGCGCGATGCCGCGCGCCGCGTCGACGACGTGATCGACGGACGCGCGAAGACGCGACAGCGTCTCTTCCTGAACGCAGGACGGATCGTGCGATACCGGAGCGACTTGAAGAGGCCACGCGACACGCCGGACAACGGGCGGCGCACCCGGCGCGCATATCAGTGCCTCACCGACCTGCAGCGCCTGGATGCCGTGCAGCAGCGCATGCCCCGACCGCGGCCGGCCTCGCCATACCCAATGCAGCAGCGAGCCGACGTCGAGTTCGCACTTGATCCCGAGCGTCCGGACCAGCCGAAGCGGATCCTGATCCCATTCGATCCTGTCGCGCTCGACCCGAAAATAGAGCGGGCGACGCGCGCGCAACCCGCGCCGGATGATCAGAGCGTCTCGTTCGTCACGCGAGACGTCGAGGTCTTTGTCGTCCGGCGATGTCGCCCCCCAGGCGATGCGTTCGTCACGCGGGTCGAGGCGCCAGTCAGGCTGCCCGCAGCCGATCGGTGCCGTGTCCCGCGCACGCGCACGCAGCACGGCGCAACCCGCGTCGGTTAACGCCGCAGCGCCTCGCATCGACAAGATGTGCTTGCGCGCGCGATGGGTCAGACCTTGGCTTTCGCGGAACGCTTCTTCGCGGGGGGTTTTTTCACGGCCGCCTTTTTCGCAGCTGTCTTGATGCGTTGCTCACCGGGCCGGATGATGATGCCGCCCGTCGTGTCGCCGTCGGCGCGCCGGATCGATCCGCCTTTCGTGTCGCCGCCATCCAGCGTGATTTCATAGCGCCGCTTGTAGAGCTGTTCAAGCGCGTCGAGATCGATGGAAATGGTCAGTGCCTTCTTGCCGCGCTTGGCGGCGGGACTGGTGGATTTAACGGCGGAAACTTTGTTGGATTTCTTTGTAGTTGCCACGTCTGCTCCTTTCCATGACGATGTGGAGGGAACCCCCGTCAACACACGACGCGCCGCAATGTCACGGTAATCGTTGCATGGTGACTGCGTGCACCGATTATAGGAGATATAACTTGAAATTCAGTTATTTCGCGTAACTCAAGCAATGCTGACCGCCTGCCTGATCGTCCATAACGAAGCAAGCGTATTGGCGAGATGCCTGACGTCCCTGATGCCGTGGGTCGATGCATGCTGCGTCGTCGATAGCGGTTCCACCGACGAGACAGTCGATCTCGCGCGGCAATTCGGCGCGCGCGTGCAGGTGATGCCGGCTCTCGCGGACGCGCACGGCAGATTGATCGACTTTGCCGCAGCGCGCAACGCGGCGCTAGCGATGGTACGCGACGGCTGGGTCCTGTCGATCGATGCGGACGAGGTGCTGTCGATACACGATCGCGCCGAGTGGCGGCGCTTGATCCGCAGGCGCGATTTGCAGGCGATCGAGCTGGTGATCCTGTCGGGCGGCACGCGCTGGTATTTGCCGAGAGTGTTCCGGAAGCAGCCGTGGTCGACGTGGCACGGGATAGTGCACGAATGGATCGCGCTGCGGGAACCAACGTGCCGGACGGACTGCGCCACGCTCACGAACCAGCCAGACAAGACGGGTAAGGAATCGGCGGTCGAGCGCGATCTGCGTCTTTGCGCGTTGGCATTGCGCGACGATCCCGACGATTTGCGGGCAGTGTTCTATCATGCGCGCGCCCTGAGGCTCGCAAGGCGCCATGCCGAGGCCATTCCCCTCTATCTGCGCTATTGGCGGCAGGCGGAGTTCCAGGGGGGGCGCTACACAGCCGTGCTGGGTGCCGCCACCTGTTCGCTGTTAATGCGCGACCTCGAGGCGTCCCGCCGCTATGCGATGGCCGCATATCGCCTCGATCCCGCGCTTGCCGACGCGTGCTGCGTGCTGGGTGATGTCGCGCTCGGCATGGGGCGCGCCGACCTCGCCATCCGCTGGTTCGAAAGAGCGCTGAACAAGCGGCTACCCGGGATCGCGCAGGCGCTGTTCGTCGACGAGAGCTGTTACGGGCCCTATCCGCGCGAGCGTCTGCGCTGGATCCGCGAGCGGATGCAGGCGCGGTAGCGTGCGTTCACGCCAGCACGATATCGAGTCGCCCGGTAAATTCAATCCACTCATCGAAGGTCGTTTGACGCCAACACTCGGCCCGGAGAGATGGCCTCGCAAACTCGGACAGTCGGATCAGTGGAACGGTCGGGGCCTGAGCCAGCGATAATGCGGCGGAACGAAAAATCATGACAGACAGGTAAATCTTTCATGTCGCGATTTCTCCCCCGGATTGCGCGTGCCAGCTCCTTGCTAGAAGCGGTATTCCTCGACTATAAATGGACAACATTCCTCGGACACTTTCCGTTGCACATTTACATTTGAAAGGACATAACTAAGGCGCACGTATCGTTGAAGTCGATGGCCTTGGAGCCACAAGAACGTAGACGACTGAAAAGGTGGGGACCTTGGCCAATCTTCAGCGAGGACGTGAAGACGACGAGCATGCGGCGGCCCCCCCAACCGGTGTCAGCACGCCTGCACTGACGCTTCCCAAAGGCGGCGGTGCCATTCGCGGTATTGGCGAGAAATTCGCCGCCAATCCGGTGACCGGCACGGGATCGATGTCGGTGCCGATCGCCACCAGCCCAGGCCGTTCCGGTTTCGGGCCTCAACTCTCACTCTCTTACGACTCCGGCGCCGGGAATGGCCCGTTCGGCTTCGGCTGGAGCCTTTCCCTGCCGTCGGTCACGCGCAAGACCGACAAGGGATTACCGCAGTATTGCGACGCTGTCGATTCGGACGTTTTCATCGTTTCTGGCGCGGAAGACCTGGTGCCTGTCCTTGTGCAGGATGCCAGCGGCAAATGGGTGCGAGAAGCGCTTCCACCCAGAACGGTAAATGGCCGGATCTTCCGCATCCGTCGCTACCGACCGCGCATCGAGGGCCTGTTTGCGCACATCGAGCGATGGACGAACACGACCGACGCGACCGATGTGTTCTGGCGCTCCATCACTCATGACAACATCACCGCTTGGTACGGGAAGACGGCCGATAGCCGTATTGCGGATCCTGCGGACCCACGCCGCATCTTCAGTTGGCTGATCTGCCAAAGTCACGATGACAAGGGCAACGTCGTCGTCTACGGCTACAAGGCGGAGGACTCGGCAAAAGTTTTCGAGGATTCGGCCGGGACCAACCTGCCCAAGGCCCACGAACGTAACCGCACGCATCAGTCCCGTTCAGCGCAGCGTTATCTGAAGCGCATTCGTTACGGCAATCGCTCGCCCTACTTTCCGGAATTGAAGGCCGACGCGGCCTGGCCGGAACCTCCGGATGCCGGCGTGCCTGACGGCAGCGATGCGTGGCACTTCGAGGTTGTCTTCGACTACGGCGAACACGACGCCAATGCGCCGGCCCCTCACGATGCAGAGCATTGGCCCTCACGACCGGATCCGTTCTCGTCCTGCCGCGCAGGGTTTGAGGTTCGTACCTATCGGCTCTGCCAGCGCGTCCTGATGTTCCACCATTTTCCAGGCGAAGTCGGCGTCGAGCGGAATTGCCTCGTGCGCTCGACCGACTTCACTTACTCGGACGAAGTCAACCCCACCGATGCCCTCAATCCCGTCTACACGTTTCTGGAAGCCGTCGCGCAGACCGGCTACCGCCGCGACAATGGCAGCTACGACAGTCGCAGCCTGCCGCCGGTACAGTTCGAATACAGCAAGCCCACCGTGCAGGAGACCGTCGAGGAAGTCGATCCGTCGAGTCTCGAAAATCTCCCCATTGGCGTAAGCGGCAACGCTTACCGATGGACTGATCTGCACGGCGAAGGTATTCCCGGCATCCTCACCGAGCAGGCCGATGCCTGGTTTTACAAGCGCAACCTGAGCCCGCTGACCAGCACGGCAGCGTTCGCGCCGCTCGAAAACGTCGTGCTCAAGCCCAATGTGGCCCTGAGCAGCGGGGCGGACTTCATGGACCTCGCGGGCGACGGTCAGCCCGACGTCGTTATCACGGACGGTCCCGTCCCCGGCTTGTACGAGCATGACGACGCAGAGGGCTGGCAGCCCTTCCGCCCGTTCACCTCGCGCCTGAACCTCGACCTGCGCGACCCGAACCTCAAGTTCGTCGATCTGGACGGCGATGGCCGCGCCGACGTGCTCATCACCGAGGACGACGCCTTCGTCTGGCATGCGTCACTCGCCGACGACGGCTTCGGCCCCGCCCGCCGCGTCGCACAGGAACTGGACGAGGAAAGAGGCCCGCGCATCGTCTTCTCCGACGGCACCCAGTCCATCTACCTGGCCGACCTCTCCGGCGACGGCCTTACCGACATCTGCCGCATTCGCAACGGCGAAGCCTGCTACTGGCCCAACCTGGGCTATGGCCGTTTCGGCGCCAAGGTCACGATGGACAACGCGCCCTGGTTCGACAACCCGGACCAGTTCGACCACGCGCGTATCCACCTGGCCGACATCGACGGCAGCGGTACCACCGACATCATCTATCTCCACCGCGACGGCGTGCGCCTGTACTTCAACCAGTCCGGCAACGGCTGGAGCCAGCCGCACACGCTGAAGGTGTTTCCACGCATCGATGACCTCGCAAGCATCGTCCCGACCGACCTGCTCGGCAACGGCACCGCCAGCCTGGTCTGGTCCTCCCCGTTGCCGGGCGATGCGCGACGGCCGATGCGCTATGTCAACCTGATGGGTGGCCTCAAGGCCCATTTGCTGGTCAGGACCGTCAACAACCTTGGCACGGAAACGCGCGTCGCTTACGCCCCCTCGACCAAGTTCTACCTGCAGGACAAGCGCGACGGCAAACCGTGGATCACCCGGCTGCCCTTCCCGGTGCACGTGGTCGAGCGCGTGGAAACCTACGACCACATCAGCCGTAACCACTTCGCCACTCGCTACGCCTACCACCATGGCTATTTCGACGGCGAGGAGCGCGAGTTCCGCGGCTTCGGCATGGTGGAGCAATGGGACACGGAACAGTTCGCGGCCGTCGCCGACGGCAGCGTCCTGGCGGATAATGTCGCCGCTGCATCGCATGTGCCGCCCGTGCACACCAAGACCTGGTTCCATACTGGCGTCTACCTCGGTCGGGAACGCCGCTCGCGCCACTTCGAAAGCGAATATTTCCGTGAGCCCGGACTGACCGTCGAAGCCGCGCGGCCGCTCTTGCTCGATGACTCCACTGTCCCAGTGGACCTGACGCCGGACGAAGAGCGCGAGGCTTGCCGTGCCCTCAAAGGCTCCATGCTGCGCCAGGAGGTCTATGCCGACGACGCGGATCACCCAGGCGCGACGCCGCAACAGATCCGGCGCGCCCGCACGCCCTATACCGTCACCGAGCAGAACTTCACCATCCGCGCCCTGCAGAAACGCGGCTTGAACCTCCACGCGGTCTTTTTCAGCCATGTGAACGAGGCGCTGAGTTATCACTACGAGCGCAATCCAGCAGATCCGCGCATCCAGCACGCGCTGACCCTGGAAGTCGATGACTTCGGCAACGTACTCAAGCAGGCCGCAATCGGCTACGGGCGCCGGATCTCGCCGCCGTGGACGCAATGGGATCGCGACCGCCAGACAACGGCGCTGCTCACCTACACGGAGAACCGCGTCACCAACGCCATCGGATCGTCCGATGCCCATCGCAATCCGCTGACCTGCGAGGCGATTACTTTCGAGCTGACGGGCTACACGGCCACCGGCGCGGCCGGTCGCTACCGGGCCTCCGATTTCGTCGAGCCCGATCCCGCCGCTCCCGGCCGCCTGCGTCACAAGTTCACCGCCCCGGAAGTCGGTTACGAGGCCACTGCCGCCGGGCGCCAGCGCCGTCGCCCCATCGAAGCGCGACGCACGCTTTATCGGCGCGACGACCTCGGCGGCCTCCTGCCGCTTGGTGAGCTGCAACCGCGCGCTTTGCCCGGCGAAAGCTACAAGCTTGCCGTCACTGACGGCTTGCTCGACCAGGTCTTCCAGCGCCCACGCCAGGGGCAGGCCGACGAGCCTCTGCTTCCAGATCCCGAGGCGGTGCTGGGTGGCCAGGCCGGCAACCGGGGCGGCTACCTGCGAAGCCGGATTCTCAAGGCGGATGGCCGCTTCCCGTCGAGCGATGCGGATGATCACTGGTGGGTGCCGTCGGGGCAAGCCTTCTACAGCGCGAATCCCGCCGACAGCGCCTCTACCGAACTGGCGCAGGCCCGGGACCACTTCTTCTTGTCGCGCCGCTACCGCGACCCGTTCGGCCAGCACGCCTTCGTCGACTTCGACGCCCACGACCTGCTGATGACGGAGACCCGCGATGCCCTTGGCAACCGCGTGACCGTCCACGCCAACGACTATCGCGTCCTGCAGCCGTGTCTGGTCAGCGACCCGAACGGGAACCGGACCGACGTCGCGTTCGATACGCTGGGCATGGTGGTGGGCACCGCGGTCATGGGCAAACCGGCGCCCGCGCCGGTGGAAGGCGACACGCTCGCCGGCTTCGTTGCAAACCTCACGCAAGCTCAGCTCGACGGCTTCTTCGATGCGGACGATCCGCATGCCGCCGCCGTGGGGCTGCTGAAAGATGCGACCACGCGCATCGTCTACGACCTGGACCGCTTTCGCCGTACTCGCCAGGCCAACCCCAACAATCCGGATAAGTGGCAGCCGGCCTGCGCCGCCACGCTCGCCCGCGAAACGCATGTCAGCGCACCGCTGCCGCCGCAGGGCCTGAAGATCCAGCTCAGCTTTTCGTACTCCGACGGTTTCGGTCGCGAGATCCAGAAGAAGATCCAGGCCGAACCCGGTCCGGTGCCCCGGCGTGACGCTACCGGCAGGATCGTCATCGGCGCGGATGGTCAGCCCGTGACGACACCGAATGACGTGAGCCCGCGCTGGGCCGGCAGTGGCTGGACGGTTTTCAACAACAAGGGCAAGCCGGTTCGCCAGTTCGAGCCCTTCTTCACCGACACCCACCGCTTCGAGTTCGCGGTCAGCATCGGCGTCAGCCCGGTGCTGTTCTACGACCCGGCCGAGCGCGTCGTCGCCACGCTGCACCCGAACCACACCTATGAGAAGGTGGTGTTCGACCCGTGGCAGCAGACCACCTACGACGTCAACGACACGTGCGCGCCGCGCAACGTGCAGACCGGCGACCCGCGCACCGACGCTGACATTGGTGGCTACGTCGCCGAATACTTCAGGACCCAACCGGCCACCTGGCAGACCTGGCGCGCGCAGCGAATTGGCGGTGCCATGGGCGTGGACGAACGCAACGCCGCCTTGCGCGCCGAAGCGCATGCCGACACACCTGCCACCGCCCATTTCGATGTCCTGGGTCGCCCCTTCCTGACCGTGGCGCGCAACCGCGTCGTTTGCCCCGGCCACGACCTCGATGGCAGCGAAGAAAGTTTCGCCACCCGCATCGAGCTCGACATCGAAGGCAACCGGCGCGCCGTGCGCGATGCCATCCAGCAGGCCGGCGACGCGCTCGGCCGCATCGTCATGCGCTACGCCTACGACATGCTGGGCAACCGCATCCACCAGCTCAGCATGGAGGCCGGTGCACGCTGGATGCTCAACGACGTGGCCGGCAAACCCATCCGCGCCTGGGACAGCCGCGGCCATGGCTTCACCACCCGCTACGACGCGCTGCGCCGCCCGACAGAGCAAACCGTGCGCGGCACGACCAGCGAGTCCGACCCGCGCACGCTCAACCTCGACATCCTGGTCGAGAAGATCGAGTACGGCGAGACACTGCCGAACGCCGAAGTGCTCAACCTGCGCACCCGCATCTATCGGCACTCCGATTCCTCGGGAGTGGCAATCAACGCGCGGCTCGATGTCAATGGCAACCCGATCAAGGCTTTCGACTTCAAGGGCAACCTGCTGCGCAGCACGCGGCAATTGGTCAGCGATTACATCGCCATCCCCGACTGGCGGCTGAATCCCAAGCTGGACGACGAATGCTTCGAGGGCAGCACCCGCTACGACGCACTCGACCGCCCGGTCCAGTCCGTCCCGCCGCACAGCAGCCTGGGACGCGGCCAGTTCAACGTCATCCAGCCGGTGTTCAACGAGGCCAATCTGCTGGAACGGGTGGACGTGTGGCTGGAGCGCGCGGCAGAACCCGTCGAACTGCTGGACACCGCCAGCGAAGCCCCGTCGCCGGTCGGCGTCGCCAACATCGACTACGACGCCAAAGGCCAGCGCCTGCGCATCGACTACAAGAACGGCACCAGCACTTTCTATGGCTACGACCCGCTCACCTTCCGACTTGATCAACTGCTGACCAAGCGCAAGGCGGCGGACTTCCCCGGCGACGATCCGCGGCCGCCCGTTGCCGGCTGGCCGGGCAAGCAGGTGCAGAAGCTGCACTACACCTACGACCCGGCCGGCAACATCACCCATATCCAGGACGACGCGCAGCAGACGATTTACTTCAGGAACAAGCGCGTCGAGCCGAGCAACGACTACGTCTATGACGCCCTATACCGGCTGATCCAGGCCACGGGCCGCGAGCACCTGGGCCGGGGCGGCACCCCCATCGCCCATTCGCACAATGACGCCGGGCGCGTGGGCCTGGCAAGTGCCGACGCGGCCGGGCGCTTCGCCCCCAACGACGGCAACGCCATGGGTACGTACATCGAGCGCTACGTGTACGACGCCGTCGGCAACTTCCTGCAGATGCAGCACCGCGGCGGTGGTCCGGCAAATGCGGGCTGGACGCGCGCCTACGACTACCTTGATCCAAGCCTGATCGAAGACGGTAACGGTGGTGCCCTGCTCAAGGCCGGCAACCGCCTGACCCGCACGACGCTGAACCCGGCAGGCAACACGCCGCAGCCGGAAAGTTATATGCACGATGCCCACGGCAACATGCTGCGCATGCCGCACCTGGGCGGCGGCCTGCCTGGGCCGAATATGCACTGGGACTACAAGGACCAGTTGCGGCAGGCCAATCTGGGCGGTGGCGGCACGGCCTACTACGTGCATGACGCCTCAGGCCAGCGCGTGCGCAAGGTGTGGGAGAAGGCGCCGGGTCTCACCGAAGAGCGCATCTACCTCGGCGGCTTCGAGATCTTCCGCAGGCACGGCGGTGCCATCGGTACCAACACCGCCGCGCTGGAGCGCACGACGCTGCACGTGATGGACGACAAGCAGCGCATTGCCTTGGTGGAGACGCGCACGCTCGACACGGCGGGCGACGACCAGGCGCCACGACAACTCACCCGCTACCAGTTCGGCAATCACCTTGGGTCGAGTTACGTGGAACTGGACGAGCAGGCGCAGATCATCTCTTACGAGGAATACGCGCCCTACGGCAGCTCGACTTATCAGGCGGTGCGCAACCAGACGGAGACGGCGAAGCGGTATCGGTATACGGGGAAGGAGCGGGATGAGGAGAGCGGGTTGTATTACCACGGGGCGAGGTACTACGCGCCGTGGCTCGGGCGATGGACGGCCTGCGATCCGGCAGGCGAGGAGGAAGGTCTCAACCTCTACCTATATTGCTTCGATAATCCGACGGGCTTCGTCGATCCTGACGGCCAGAGCGGCAAAAAACTCGCCATCGTCATCCACAATGAATCCAAGCCGGCGGGAAAGGAACTCGCCAAACCCAAGGAGCCCGTAAAACCTCAAAAGGCGAAGATCAAAGATCCCGGAAAGAATGCTTCAGATAAAGAAAAGGCGAAATACGAAAAAGATAAGAGTAAAGCCGAGAAAGAATTCTCGGAAGGGATGAAAACGTATGAAGCAGCGAAAAAGAAATACGATTCCGATTTGAAAGAATACAAAGCAAACGAGAAGGCGTGGAGTGCTTATCATAAGTCGCAAAATGAGTTTTTGGCGTCTGAGAAGGCGCTGAAAGCCGAAGGCTATGATGTCGTGAAAGTCGATTCCGGCAAAGCGTTACTCGAGGCACTCCAGAACGCTGGGACGATCAAGGAACTCGTGATCCTGCACCATGGCACTCCCTGGGGACCTGGCGGTGAAGGACCTGGCAGCGGCCTATACACCGACAAGCCGCCCCCCGGTGCCACGTTCGACGCCAAGCGTGGGGCCAAACTATCGGACCTGGAAAAAATGATCAACGACAAGAAGATCGTGTTCGATGAGGCCGCGACGATTGTCTTGGCAGGGTGCAGAACCGCGGGCGGCAAAGAAGGTACGCATGTCGGTCAGTCCACATGGACCGGACCGATCGAGGATACCTTCGCTTATCGGCTCGCAAAAATTACGGGCCTCGAAGTCTACGGCAGCGAAGGTGTCTCATCATACGGCACCGACCAGCGAAAATCGACGCCGTGGCGCCATAGCGACATTGCCTGGCATCGATTCACGCAACAGGGAAACTCGATCAAAACGGAAAGTTTGAAAGGAAAATACTTGAATGTCGTGAAGCGAAAAACGAGCGCGAAGCCGGATTGAATCGCTCACTATTTCTCGCATCCTGATTTATACCGATTTGCGAACGGAAATGTATGAAACCAGTTCCTCACGAATGCTTCATCGACCCGACGGACGACTTCTCCGTCCTGCTGCCGGGCGCGCTGCTTGCCTGGCTGATGATGGGCAGGATGGGCCCAGTCGTGCTGGGGCATCGCCATGCCAAACTCGATGGCGTGCGGGCTTGGGCCGCCCTCCTGTTCGCGAGCCACTTCTTCGGCCATCGGGTCTTTCTGCTCGGGTCCTGCGACCGGGCGCCGCACTCGATGCTTAAGGCGCAGTTGGCCACCACCGGTAACCGGATAACGCCATGATCGATACGCGACGAAGACTGTGGCCATTCGGCCCTCGCGCCTCGGCGCTCGTATCGAGACTGGCGCTGCTGAATCAACTTCTGAAACCCCTCCTGATGCGGCGCCGGGAAGGTTAACGCACGTGAGCCGCTACTGCTGAGCAACGTCGACTTCGACGAAACAAAACTCCGGGCGACAGCTCGATTTGTGCCGAGGAGATAGACCATGCCGCAAATACTCGTGATCCGGCTCCACCCGGACACACCCATCGGTGGCACGCGTTTCAGCGATTTTCTGACCGGCCTGAAAATCTCGGCCTTCGATCTGAGCGTCGGCGATCCCAAAGTGGGCCAGCATATCGGTGATGCCGCATTCGTGGCGCCGGCCGCGCCCCCGATCCCCGACCCAGGCACGACCATCGTCCAGCATTACACGCCGCCGATTCCACCGCTGCCTCTCACGATTTACGCCGAATCCGAAGCAACGGCGGTGATCCCGATCACGCTGCCCGCCGGATACAAGGAATACGTGACACTCGACGTCCGGCTCGAAATCAGCCGAGGTGGCACGAAGATCGCGAGCAGGCTCGTCTACTATGACGTCAACGTCGTGACCGTCGGCGCGTTGCCTGCGCCGACAACGTATCCTGCCATCCCGGCCAGCGAGGTCGGGATCTATCTGCCCCTCCCTCGCCCGCTGTCGCCCGGTCTCGCCCAAATCGATTTGAGCCAGGGGCAGGCACCCGATTTCGAATCGCTCAAGACCGCCGTGCAAACGGTGTTGGCTGCGGATCAGGGGCCAGTGCCCGCAATCACCGATATCACGCCCGCCCAGGCGACGCATATCGCCAATGAAATCATCTGGGGCCCGCAAGATCCGCTACCGGCGGCACCTGCAAGTGGTACGACCGGATTCGACGATCTAGGCGCGTTATATACAAATCCCCCGAACGACGGCACGATCGGCAACCAGCTCGAACAGAACCGGCAGCAGTTCGAAGGCAACTTGAACAGCTATTACGCAACGCATAACGCCAACGTCGATCGGCTGGCTCGATACACGTTTGCACTCGGTTGCGCGATGGCCTGTGAAAAGATGAGCATCGACGCCGAGATGGCGTTGATGGTCTTTCCGGTCAACCCCGGCGTACCGAGCCCAACCACATTGATCAGCAGCGCCGATGTCGTGCTGGTCCAAAGCGGCGGCGGTACCCTTACGCCCGCATTCAAAGTGCCGGCCGAGTATTTCTATGCGCTCGGCGTCATGCTGCCCATGCAGATGTCGGCGAAGCAGCGATATCAACTCGCATGCCGCGACAACGAGGAACGTACGCTGCCTGCGCTGACGTCGGCAGTCGATGCCGGCACGATCAGCGATTCGCTTGCCGTCAATCCGGCACAGGCGGCTCGGCGGATTGCGGCACTCGTGCCCGGCGTGCAATACGACGCGACCGCGCCGCACTGCGAAGTCGACGCCACGCTCACGCCGCTCATCAATGATTGGCTTGCGTATCCGTCCGCAGCCAACTGGCGAGACTATCACCCTGGCGACGATACCGTCGGGTTCTGGACACCGGAAATCGCCGCGCAGCCGAATGCCTATCTCTCGCTCGACCTCGCGGCTGTGACGAACGACCACCAGCCGTTGATCGCCGCGATTCGTGCCATTCCGGTGACGAGCGTGAGCCAACTGTCGCTGATGTCGGTCACGGATTGGAATAATCTGTTTGGCATGCCGCCCAACATCGTGCTGCTGCCGCCCTTCACTGCGCCGGGAACGGCTAAAGCGCGCGTGGCGGCGTTCATTCGCCACGTCCAGAAATTCTTCGCGGTCGGTTTCGGGATCGCGACAATGCCGTCCGCCGCCGCGCCCGCCGCACCGGTGCTCGATTCGCCCACGATCGACGTCATCGCCGACTGGGTCAGCGCTTATCAGGCGCTGGTGGGCGGCACCTTTTCCTTCGGCGCGGGCGCACTCGTGGATGCCGACGTGACCGCTGCCGCGCAAACGGCGTTGCCCGGCGACCCATCGGCGCAGGCGTGGCTCGTTCAGCGCGTCACGGTGTTGAACGCTTTGTGTCAACTGGCCGGCGTTGCATCGAATGTGATGCCGCCCGTGCCGAGTGTGGCGTTTTCCATCGCCGAAGCGTTGTATGCGCGCGGCTTCACCAGCGCGATGGACATCAACCGGCTGGACCAAACGGATTTTGCCGATGCGATGCGCGGGACCGTCGCGTTCGATCAGTCCAATGCAATCTGGATCGCGGCAGGCGGTGTCAATCCTCCCGCGCCGCCGCCACCCGGCCCATTCCAGCCGGTGAACCCCGGCGGACTGGAGAACTGCGTGCCGCCGTGCTACCTGTCGCCCACGGGCACGGTCGAGTATTTGCATGAACTGCTGCGGCTTTCGGAGAATTCGACCTGCGCGACGCCCGCTGCGACGCCCGATCCAGGCAGGCCGACGCTCGAAGAGGCAATTGCCGCCCGCCGCAGTGACCCAGGCTTGCTGGACGTGAGCGCGGCAAACGCAATGACGCCGCTACCGCTCGTCGACATCGTCATCGAGCAACTCGAAAACCTTGTTGCGCCACCGGCTTCCGGCAGCGTTTACAACACGGCCGAACATCACCTGAACGATCATAAGCTGTGCTCCGCCGACGAGTGTGCCGACGTGATCGAGAATACGGACAATTGCCACCCGCCAGCCAGCTTGTTTCGCGCGTTGCCCGAGTTCAATTCGCCGGCTACGCCGGTTGCAAACCAAGCGGCGTATGACGCGCTGAAAACCGATTTTTCGTCACCTGCGCTGCCGTACTCGCAGCCTCTCGATGTCAACCGCGCGTACCTCGATGCGCTTTCATCGTGCCGTTTTGCGGCAATGCGCGGCTTCAGGAAGGAGATCACCGAATTCGCGCTCGACCCGACAGTCGTTGCGCCGACGTTTCAAAGCCATTTATGGCGATACCCGGTAAATATCGATATCGGCATCGAGTATCTCGGCATCAATCCCGAAGAGTATGAGCTTCTGTTCACCCAAGACATTGCGCTTGTACCGACGCCAGGCCAACTGGTGCTATACGAGCTGTACGGCTTCCCCGTAGCGAACCCCGGGGGCTCTAATTGGGTCGACATCGTACTGCGGTTGCCTGAATTTCTGAAGCGTACGGGCCTCACCTATTGCGAACTCGTCGAGCTGCAAAAGTCGAACTGCTTCCGGTTCGCCGTTGTGCAGCAACAAGGGCCGCGCAATACCAACGCGTTTGCCGGCACGGATGCGACGAGCGCGGGCGATACGTCAGGAGGGCTACCAGATTGCGAGCCTTGCTGCCCCGAGCATTACCGGATCGTTTTCCAGGACCCCAAGAATCCTCTCGATGCGCTGAGGTTTCTCGCGGTATACCTGCGACTGTGGCGCAAGCTTGGAGCCGTATGCGGAGCGCGCTACACGTTCACTCAGCTTTGCGATATCTGCGAGGTGCTTCAGCTTTTCATCGGCGGCAGCATCAACCCTGATTTCATCCGTCAACTGATATCGTTCCAGATTCTGCGCGACCAGTTCGGCTTGCGTCTGACCGATGGCACGGCAACGAAAGGTGCACATGGCGCGGACAGGACGCATCTGCTCGCGCTATGGAAGGCGCCTCCCCCGGCAGCGAAGTGGAATTGGGCCATGCGCCAGCTTGTCGATCGAGTCATGCGCCATGCCCAGACACGCATCGATCATTGCCCGAAACGGCCGCCCCATTTTATCAAGCTACTGGTCGAAAACCTCGATCCGCTGTCGGAACTGGCCGGATTCTCGACGACCGCCGCGAAGGACACCTGGCATGCCGCCCCGACCCATACACTGCGGTTTGCCGAAGTTCTCGCGAAAATCACCGCCTCGCATTTCGGCATCGGCGAACTGCTGTACTTGTTTTCGGTAGAGCCGCATCTTGATGGCGACGATCCGTTCCCGCTGCAGGATGCCAACGAATCGCTCGACTATCCTTTCGATCTGTCCGAGGAAGAGCCACGACAGAACCACGAGCGTAACGAAGAGCGTGCGCAGGGCCACAGTCTGGATGCGCTGCGCAAGAAGCTTCTGGCAGTCGCCGTCGACGAGAGCGAGATTCACGACTGGACATGGCACCGCGTCGAAAGCGCGTTGAAGATGGAGTTCGGTTATGTCGTGCCGCCGGGCGGCACCGATTACTTGACGTCGCTCGGCAAGCACTTCTTTCCCCACACGCTCGAGCGTGCCGGCATTGCCGTCGGGGCGACGAATCGGCAATACCGCACGCCGTTGACGACGACGTCTCCCGATATGTGGAATACGCCGGCGGAAGGTCCATTCAGATTCGACGCGGCGACCAACGAGCTCTATACGCAGCTTCCGCTGACCGATCACGCCGTGATCGAAAAACTCGTGCACGTCCGTGACCTGACGCCGGACGAGCAACACGCGGTGCAGAACCTGTATGCGATGCCGCGCGTCGACCTCGCGCCGTTTGCGATGTTGTTCCCCGACTTCGCGGCGGCGGAAAGACATTTGATTGCCGAGCACGACGAAGAAAGACGCTGGCACTGGTTTCGCGAGCGGTTTGCGCTGATGGTCAAGCGCTGCCATGTGATTGCCGCGCATTTGGTCGGCCATGTTGGTGCTGTCGCGAGCGCTTCGCCATGCGGCTGCACTGACGCGCCGTCGCCGCACGAGACGCAAACGGCATGGCTGATTCTGCGGCACCTCTTCGGCGACGAGAATCGCGGTTTGACTTCGTGGGAAAACGATTCGGGCGCAATTCCCGACGTCATGTGGAAGCCGTTGCCGTCTGGCGGAGCGTTTGCGGCGCTGCTGGGACTCGTCGGCACAGGATTGATGGGCGAGTTTCACACCAAAGGCGGTGAGCTCGTCTGGCGCGAGCTCCGTGCGAACATACGGGCGTTCGATTCGGAGAAGAACGAAAGGAACACGCCATTGCCGACGATTCTGCCGGCTCTCGATTTGAGCCTTTCTCCCGAGCAACTGAAGCTCTTCGGCGTGCGTAACGGTTTCGCGATTCAGAACCGCCGCGGCACCGAGCTTGGCGGTGCTGCCGGCTTTCATATCAAGTGGCATGGCGTTCTGATGGTCGACGAGGAAGGACGCTACCAGTTCGAAGCTGACGTACCGCGCGGGAACGCGGGCAAGGAGACGGGCGAAGACGAGCGTGAATGCATTCCAGAACGCCGCTGGCGAGTCACCTTGAGCCGCGGGCAGAAGACGTGGGCGGTGCTGTCACATCATTGGAAAGACGAACCCGCCGAAAGCAATTCGTCACTGCATTTGAAGTCGGGCGCATACAACATCGAAGTCGAATTTTCCCAGAACGAACCGCAGTTTTCGGGCGAAGACGATGTGCATCCGTTGCATACCGGGTTCGAAGTCAAGTATTCGGGCGCCG
Organism: Burkholderia sp. Bp9143; assembly: GCF_003853645.1. Lineage (GTDB taxonomy): Bacteria > Pseudomonadota > Gammaproteobacteria > Burkholderiales > Burkholderiaceae > Burkholderia. Next base: position 147,186 of record NZ_QTPO01000013.1, read on the forward strand.
ATACGCATGGGCAACTCGTGGTGCTGCCGCTCGACAAGCTGTTTTGCGCGAGCAAGGACGAGCAGCTCATCGGCAAAATGAGCTTTCCGAAAGACAGCAGCGTTGCCGAGTACTTGTACCTGAGATACACGAGCACGCTGCGCGACATACGTCGTACTTACCAACGCGCGTTCAAGGCGCTGCTGTTCGCGCATCGTTTCGCGCTCACGGGCCGTCCAACGAAGCCGTTCGGGCAGTCCGAGCTAGGCTATATGTTCGCGCATGCGGACTTGTTCGCGGGCGTCAGCTATTACCGCAATCCGGGTTCTGTCAGGCACGCCGCCAATTTCGACATGAACCTGCTGCCGCTCCTCGACTACTATCATCCACCGGCAGCGAGCCAGGATCAACGCACCCTTCCGAGCATCCAGCGCAAGCAGGCGCTGTTCGATTGGTGGGAGCGGATGTTTGATTACTCGCGAATGTGTTGGACCGCGGACGAAAGGGCAGACGAGAGCGGAAAGAAGACGTGGGCGCGTGCAAGACCCGTCTGGCTGTTGTTCGAGGAAGCGGCTGAGAAGCAGCCCGACAACCCCGCTCAACTGCTGCGCCATCTCGACGTCGACCTGGATCACGCACCCTGCGTGCTGTCGTATTTCTCGACGCAGACGACACCCGTCTACAAGATCGTCAGCAACGACCTGACGGACGATCGATGGGCTGTCAGGGTCTGGCATGCCAACCACTGGATCGACGAACTTATCGAACGTTGCCCGCCGAATGACATTCGTCTCGCGCGGCCGGACTTATGGGCATCGGACGACCCTGGCGCTCTGGTGCCCGGCGAAGCGCAAACCGGCAATGTCAATTTGGTGCGCCTTGTCGAAAACGCGATGATCGAGCCCGACGAACCCGATCTGCGCCGCTACGACGATCTGCGAAAGATCAACGATTGCCTGCGCGAGCATGCCCGAGCGCATTTGCTCGCGTATTTGTGCGGAATGAATCGGGTGCCGCTGCCGTGGGGTGGTTACGCGAAGTCACCTGAAGCGTTGAGCGCCCTACTCCTCATTGACGTCGAAGCCGGCTTCTGCGAAAAGGCCAGCCGTATCGAAGAAGGTATCACGGCGGTGCAGACGTTCGTGCAGCGCGCACGGCTGGGGTTGGAGGACTGGGCGATCGGACCGTCGTTCCTGAGTCTGTGGAAGGACCTTTTTGCCAGCTATAAGGTCTGGGAGCATTGCCGCTGCCGAACGCTCTATCGAGAGAATTGGATCGCGTGGGACGAGCTGAGAAAAGCGCGCAGAATCGAAGCGTTCCAGTTTCTCGAAGATCAATTGCGCCGCTCGACGCTGACGTTGGCCGCGCCCGGCGGCCTCGAATACTGGGCGGCGTCGCTGCCGCCATCGCATCCGGCGGTCGAGCTGCTGCAACAGTGCACGCCTTCCGCACTGCGCTTGCTGACGCCGCCGAGGGAAGGGCTCGGCGTGCTGGGGACACCCGAGCGTGATGCCCGGCCCTCGTGGCTCGCGCCTGACTCTGGTGCGCCTCAAGGGACACCCCAAGGCCCGAACAATCCACCATCGCCCACCATCGCTCGCGTCGCGGACACGAGTGCCGCGGGCGTTGTCGTCGCGACGTCGGCCTCGAGCGCATCACCGGCAGCCGCGTCCGACAAGCTGCCGTTCTGGATCGAGGCGGCCATCCGTCTTGGCGTGCGCTTCATCCGCGTTGCCGCGGGTGGCGTGCCGCCTGCCGCGGCGGCGTTCGTTCCGAGCGACTTTCATTCCGAACCGGGTTGCTGCACCGAATGTGGCTGCGTGCATCCGCCACTCGTCGACGAATACTATTTCTGGCTCGTGCCGGCGCAGACATTCGAGGCGCCGTTCCAAGACGAGTATTACGACCCATCGGAACAAATCTCCCATTACTGGCACGACCCGCAGCAGATCCCGACGCTTCTCGACTGGAAACCGGAATCGGCCGTGCGGCTTGCGTGGTGCCGAGTGCATAACGGCGAATTCAAGCAGCCGCGTCATTCCAGTGAACTGGTCAAGCTGTCTACCGGCGCGACGCCTGACCTGACCTACGTCGGGAGGCTGGACGACTCGCTGACTTTCGCTGTAACCGGAGGCATTGCGCCCACGCCCCTCGGTTACAACGGCACGGACGCCGCGGGCTTCCGCTATGACATGGCCGTGGACAAGTGCGTGGCGCTGCCGCTCGTGCAGGATCCGACGCCCGTCGCGAGTCCCTACCCCGCGGGGTTGCCGGCCTATCCCTATTTTGTTTTCGTCGAGCCCGGCGAGCGGCTTTTCATCGAATCGATGTTCAGTCCCTCGATTGCAATTGCCGATGTGCTGCGCTGCCATTGTCATTTCGAACCGGCACTGAAGTGGTACGAGCTCGTGCGTAATCCGCTGCAATCCGACAATATGTGGGTGCATTGCGGCACGGACAGCCGGCTGGGCGGCGGCACCCTCGGAACGGTGGACGTGGCCGAGCAACCGGCCGACGTTGCGGTGGCGGAGCAGCCGCCGGCGACGCATTTGCCCTCGACCGACAGCGTGGATGTGCCCGGCCGTGGACGTGCGCCACTCGACATGTGCTGCGACAGCACGAAGATCTCGGCACAGACGGCGCGCGATCGTGCGATCGTGCTCGCTTATGCGGAAACGCTCGTCGAATGGGCGCGCGCGCTGCTGCGGAAGAATTCGCGTGAGTCGGCGCAAGAGGCCAGGCTGATTCTCGACACCGCTTCGGCCATTCTCGGCCCCTGTCCACCGACCGTGCGCAATCCGTCACGGCCAAACACGGGGACCGTGGCGACGTTCGTGCCATTGAACCCGCCGCTCAATCCGCGGCTGATGCAGTTGTATTGCCATGTGCGGGACGGCCTTTCGCTCGTGCATCGTTGCCTGAGCGACAAGCGGCTGCGCAACCCGGATGTGGCGGGTATGTGCGGTTCGCCGTACTGGGGACAGGATCCGTGCTGCTGCGATCCGGCTCCCCACCGGCCGTGCGACGAACCCGTTTGTTGCGAGGACGGCGCCTGGTGTCACCCGCTCACGCAGTATCGCTTCGTCGTGTTGATGCAGAAAGCGCGAGAATGCGTGGGTCGTCTGCGCGAAATGGGCACGGCACTCCTGGGCGCATTCGAACGCGGCGACGGCGAGTATTTAGCGCAGATGCACGCGCGGCACGAGACGGAGCTGGCCGATATGACGGTCGATGTCCGGCAGCAGCAATGGCGCGAGGCGGACTGGCAGGTGCAGGCGCTGCGCAAGGGCAAGGAAGTGCAGGAGACGAACCGCCGGTACACCAAGCACCTGATCGATGTCGGCTTGATCAATGGGGAGCTCGACTATCAGGACAATATGAACAACGAGATCGGGCTGCGCGGCACGGCAACCGAGATCGAGGCCGTGGCGGAGGCAATGGAGCTGATTCCAGACCTATTCGTCGGCTTCCCATGCGAAGAAACCTGGCTTCCGCTCGGCACCAAGCTCGCCGGCATGTTCAAGACGATCGCTCGCATTACAAACGAGATCGGCGAGATCGCCGGCCTCAATGCGCAACTCGATCTGACGCAAGCAGGCTGGCAGCGCAGGCTTGACGAGTGGGTGCATCAGGTCGAGGTCCTCGATCTGGAAATCGAACAGATGGAAATCCAGATCCTCGCCGCGGAGAGAAAGGCCCACGAAACCTTGCTCGAATTAAATCTGCACCAGCAGTCGCTCGAGCAATCGCGCGAAAGGCTGAACCTCTTGCGCGACAAGTTTACGAGTCACGAGCTATGGCTATACCTGCAGAAGGAAGGCATGGCCATGTACTGGCAAATGTACGAGCTGGCGCAGCATGTCGTGCGGCAGGCACAGCGGGCGTTCAATTTCGAGCTCGGTTTTACCGACCGCAATTACCTGCCGTGCGAAAGCTGGAACGGCCTGCACGAAGGCTTGCTCGCGGGAGACAAACTGCAACTCGCGCTCGACCGGATGGAAAAGGAATATCTGCAATGCCATCAGCGCGAGTACGAGCTCACCAAGCACGTGTCGCTCGCGTTGCATTTTCCATTGCAGTTCTTGCAACTCAGGTTGACCGGCTACTGCGAAATCGAAATACCCGAGTGGATGTTCGACATGGACTATCCGGGGCAGTATATGCGGCGCCTCAAAAGTGTCAGCGTGACGATACCGTGCGTAACCGGACCCTATGCGGGCGTGCATTGCAAGCTGACGCTCCTGCATAGCTGGACGCGTATCGACCCGTGTCTACCCTGCCCCGTGACGCATTGCTGCAATGACAAGCCGAAGGGCGCCTGCGGTTGCCGTCATCCCTTGCACGAGCATTACGAGGCGAAATGCTGTGATCCACGTGGCGCGAAGCTGTATGGTGCGCGCGAGGCGATCGCGACGTCGAGTGGCCGCAACGATGCGGGGTTGTTCGAATTGAATTTCCATGACGATCGGCATTTGCCATTCGAATATGCCGGCGCCGTCAGCTGTTGGCGCATCGAACTGCCGCAAGAAAGCAACTACTTCGATCTCGATACGGTAGCCGACACGATACTGCACCTGAACTATACGTCACGCGAGGGCGGCACCGCATTGCGCGATGCGGCTCGCGCGGCCATGCGGGAGAGGCTGCCCGGCAATGGATGGATCTATCTCGACGTGCATCGCGACTTTCCCGATGCGTGGGAGCAGCTGCGTCGCTCGCGCAGCGCGATGCAGGGCGGCGTGCGGAGGAGCAGAGTTGATGAGGCGCATCCGGGCGGCGTCATGACGCTGCCCATCTCGAGGAGGCTGTTTCCGTATTTGCCAGGCGATCCGTCGATCAAGGTCACCAAGGTCGCCTTGCTCTTCGACAGCAGTCATTGCTGCGAGCAGGCATGTCCGTGCATCAACGAGTGCCCCTGCGCGCATGAGGTGAAGCGCGGCAGCCACCTCGTCGAAGTGACCGTCGACCACCCAGACAGCGAATGTTCGCCGGACGAGCTCGAAATCGAATGCAAGAGCAGCGTCGATTGGCCGGGGCTGTATCACGGCAGCGGAGAGATTCGTATCGCTCCGCTGGACAACTGCAATCCGGGCCATACGATGACGTTAAACTTTGCCGATCGCATTTGCGGGCCGGAGCGGGTTTTCGTGCTGTGCCGTTACGAAGTCATCGAACGTTGTTGCGAGACCGTGCGGCCGAGTTCGTCTTTCGACGTTCATGAGGGAGGCTGCCATGACTGCGCGTAAGCCGACTGCGCAAATCCGGGAGGGGAAGGTGGAGCACCCGGCCCACGACTCCGCCGAAACGGACCGCCAGAAGAAAGGGAAGTACCAATTTGTCACGGGCGCGACGTTGGTGGCGCTTGAGGACCGGGTCAATCAGCTGATTGACGAACATCCGGATTTGACGCTGAAGCAAGTATTGTTTGCGCAGGGAACCGGGTTCGTGGCCGTGCTCGAGCGGCCGGCGTGAGACCCGAGCCGTGCCGCTCCTGTACTCCGCAATCGGTCGAAAAAACCGAGCGTCCGGTCGGCCTGCGAGCTGTCGCCTTACCCATTCGCGCAGGCTCCGAGGCGCAACCATGAGGATCGCCGACAGGCTGTCGCCTCGCTGACCGGCCGCAATGATTTCTGCGGATACAGGCCGAATCGACAGCCGGCGATCGCGGAAAACTATCGCAGAAACGGCGCCAATGCCTCGGACGCTTCGGAGAACCGCTGCTCGAGGAAGTCGAGCAATGTGCGCACGCGCGGGGCCATATAAAGCGTGCGTTGAAAGAGCGCGTTCACGGGCACGTCCGGGCAGCGCCACTCCGGCAGCAGCAGCTTGAGCCGTCCGGCCTGCAGATCGGCGCCGATGTCCCAGATCGACTTCATGGCCACGCCGCGGCCCTCCATCGCCCATTCGCGGGCAAGCGAACCATCGTTGGTCTGCCGTGAACTGTCGAGCGGCGCGGTGAACGACGCGGTCTCCCCATCGCGCGCGAAACGCCAGTTGTTCGCCGCGCCGGCCGCCGAGGAAAGCACGATGAATCGATGCTCACGCAGATCGTCGGGATGGTTCGGCATGCCGTGCTCGGCGATGTACTCGGGCGACGCGCATAGCGCGCGGCGATTGTCGGCCAGGCGCTTGGCGACCATCGAGCTGTCCGCCGGCACGCCGAAGCGGATCGCGAGATCGATATCGTCCTGCAGCAAGTGCGACAGCGAATCGGAAAGCACGAGCGTCAGCGTGACGTTCGGATGGCGTTCGTTGAATGCGTCGAGCCATCGACGCAGCACCGTGCGCCCGAAATCGGAGGTGGCCGATACGCGCAACGCCCCGCTCACCGATGCCCGTCCGGCCTGCAACGCCGCGCGCCCATCTTCCAGCGTTTGCAGCGCATGCTGGCAGTGTACGAGATACATACGGCCTTCGTCCGTGAGGCGCAGCTTGCGGGTCGAACGCTCGAACAGCTGAGTATGGAGTTCTCCCTCCAGCTTCACGAGCCGGGCGCTCGCCGCGGCGGGGGATAGTCCGAGCTTTCTGCCGGCAGCCGACAGACTGCCTTGGCTTGCTGCTTCAACGAAAAGGCGAATGTCACCGAGATTGTCCATGGTCGCGTCACGCGAAAAAAATGTTGGGGTGTGCCGCGCGATGCCCCGCGCGGCCCCGGGGATGGTAACGCGATGCGGACAGGCGCAGGAAAGGCCGACCGGCAGCATCGGCCCCCGGTCCGCCTACTTGGCGACCACGCCGAGCTGTTGCAGGAACGTCAGGTTGTCTTCGAGATGCCAGTTGTCGGTGATCTTGCCGTCGCGAATGCGATAGATATCCGTGGCGATGAAGTCGACCGCCTGCCCCTTCCCCTGCACGCCGTTGAACGTGCCAGTGAAGTGACCGGTGAAGCGCAGATGGGTGACGACGCGGTCGCCGGCGACGATCATCTGTTCGACCTCGGCGTGGACGTCCGGCACGGCACGATGGAAGCCCTTCGATGCCGCCAGCGGCCCCGCGATGCCCTGCGGCCGGCCGGCGGGCAACGTGCGGTCCGTGAAGTCGGCCGCCAGCGCTTCGCGGGCCTGGGCCTCGTCGCCCGTGCTCCAGAAGGTATCGTAAAGGCGTGCCGCGCGGATCTGTTGCTCGGCCTGTTGCTTCGAGAGATTCCTGTCGACGATCAGCGTTTTCGGCTGCACGAGATTGTCGTCGGTTGCCGCAACGGCAGGCAACGCGGCAGCGGCGGTGGCGGCGACCAGCGCGATGCGGAAAACGGCGGAAAGGACGGTGCGGGTTTTCATGTCAGGCTCCTTGAAAGTGTGCGCGATGGACGGACTGAATCCGGAAGTGATGCAACTTGGGACGTCCAGGCTGGAAGACGTGCGGCGCGATTCGCGTGTGCTGCCTCGCGTCGATCGAGCCGGGACGCGAAAGCGGTCACCGCAATGGCCAGCAACGTCACGGCGGCTGCCACGAGCGGCAGCGTGTCGAGTGCCTGCCTGCCTAGATCGTCTCGCTTTCGCGGACCGTAATCGGGCTTTGCAGCACGAACCGTGCAATGTCGTCCTTGCGCATGAACGCAACGCCGGGATGGCTCTTCGCATAGCGCAGGAACGCATCCCATGCGCGCGTCATCTGCGGCGTTCCGCTGATACGATCGTGCGCGCTGATCGACATCATGCGTCGACGCGTTCCCGCTTCCTCGTACAGCTGATCGAAGTCGAACTTGATCTGTTCGAGGAATTTGTCCGGCGAGTAATTCCGGCCCTCCACCAGCAGGATGTCGTTATTGCGCAGCGTATACGGAACCACGACGAAATCCTTGCCGTTGACCTTTTCGATGAACGGCTCGTCGCGGCTCGTGTCATCGATGTGATACACGTAGCCCAGCTCCTGCAGCAGCGACAGCGTGTTCGGACCGCGTCGCAGCCAGTTCGCGTTATAGCCGATAGGACGCTGGCCCGTCACCGCCTCGACCATCGATCGCGCCTGGATCAGAAATTCACGTTCCTGCGGCCGCGACATCGCATACTGCGAATTCCAGGTCGGCCCGTGGCCCGACGCTTCATGGCCGCGCGCCACGATTTCGCGCGCAACCTGCGGATGCCGCTTCGCCGCCTCGCCGATCATGTGAGTCGTGACCTTCACGTCATGCCGATCCCACAGATCCAGCATTCGGGGAATCCCCTCGCGATACCCATATGCAAACCACGCTTCGGCGGCAAGATCGGCGGGCACGCTCGCCGGAAAATCGACTTTCGGGAACGGATTGTCGGCGCCCTTCGGCGGCTGTCCGCCCGCCTCGAACTGCATCGAGATCGAAATGACCAGCCGCGCACCGTTCGGCCAGAATTCACCCTGCATGGGCGCGGCCGCCGGGTTCGATCGGGGGCTGCCCGTTTGCGCATCGGCCGGTGCGGATTGGAGCATCGCACCGACGGCGAAAGCGCCTGCGCCGATTCCGGCCCTGGTCAGGAAGGAACGGCGCGTCGGGTGATCGGGCGCCTGCTCGACCGGATCACGATCGGCATGATCGACTTGAATTGCCATGGACAATCTCCTCATGACGCGCAAGCGCGTCTCTCGCACCGCAACGCGATGCATGATGACGAATGAACGGGTATTGAATGTCACGCAGATTCGTGCGCGTACAACGAATTTTCGGCAAGCCGCTCCATTCTGAAAATGGGCCTTGAAATGAATAGACTTTCAAACCTGACCAAATAATTCGTATGCCGTCGAGATACGACAGGCCGTCTCGGTCGACCGCCCTTCAATGCGTCGATGCCCGTCGGTAAATGACGGTGAGCACCATCGCCGCCGAAGCGCTCAGCGCCAGCAGCAAGGTCGGCGCCATCGCATCGTGATGGCGGTCCTTCAACCATCCGAACACGATCGGCCCCGCGAAACCCGCCAGGTTTCCGAAGCAATTGATCGTCGCGATCCCCGCCGCCGCGGCCGCGCCGGTCAATCGCATGGTCGGCAGGTGCCAGAACAGCGGCAACGCCGTCAGCGTGCCCGCGGCCGCCAGCGAGAGCCCCGCGATGACGGCCGGCAGAATGCCGCTGAACGACGCGCTCACGATGAAACCGACCGACGCCATACCCGCGCCGCCTGCAACATAGGCCGCCCAGTTGCCCCCGCGGTCCGCGCGGCGGGCGCCGAAATTCATCGCCAGCACCGCAATCAAATAAGGAATCGCACTGCACAGGCCGATCCACGACAGTTTCGTCAGCCCCGTGTCCTGGACGAGCGTCGGGAGCCAAAAGCCGATCCCGTACAGACCGACGAGAAGCAGGAAATAGATCGTCGTCAGCAACGCCATCTCCGAGGCCGACAACCGGGATGCGCGCCGCGTATCCGCGCCATGACTTGCGTCGACATCGAGGCCTCGCAATACCGCGTTGGCCTCTTCCGCCGACAGCCAGCGCGCGTCCGTCGGCCGGCTCGGCAGCAGATAGCGCACGGCGAGCCCCACGCCGACCGTCGGCAGGCCTTCGATCACGAACGTCCATTGCCATCCGGACAGCGCCCCGAAGCCGTCGAGATGCGTCATGATCCAGCCCGACAAGGTATTGCCGACAATGCCTGCGACCGCCGTCGCGCTCATGAACAACGTCGTCATCCGGCCGCGCCGGTGAGCAGGAAACCAGTAGGTCAGGTACAGCACGATGCCGGGGAAAAATCCGGCCTCCGCGACGCCGAGCAGAAACCGCTGCAGATAGAACGTGCCGGGAGAATGTACCCACGCGGCAGCCGCCGAAACGATGCCCCAGGTCACCATGATGCGGGCGATCCACAAGCGCGCGCCCACACGATGCAGCAGAAGGTTGCTCGGCACTTCGAACAGAAAGTAGCCGACGAAGAATATGCCGGCACCGAGACCGTAGACGGTGTCGCTCAATCCAAGCTCGCCCGCCATCTGCAGTTTCGCAGCCCCGACGTTGACCCGGTCGAGATACGCGAGAACCTGTGCAACCAGAAGCAATGGCATCAGCTTCCAACCGATGCGCCGATAAAGCGCGTCGAGATTCCTCGGCAACCTGTCGGCCGGAATTGTCTTTCGTTCGTCGGGGGTATCGCACCCGGTGCTGCGCGTGATGTCCATTTCAGTCTCCATGAATTCTTGTCGACGCGGGCCGCGTCATGCAGACGCGCCGGTCTCGGTGTGGGTCCCGTCACGAACCGTCTTGATATAAGGCGAACCGCTGAAATCGCAGACGAGCACGCAGCACTGCCAGCCGAACGCCGGTTCGACACGCTCGACGACATCTCGCACGACGTCGTGAATCAGTCTCCCCATGTCGTGCAGTACCGGCTCGGTCCTGGGCTTCGTCAGCAATAGCCTGACGACGATGAATTCGTTTGTCGGGTCATCTCCGGACAGGAACTGATCGGCCGTATAGGCGCGGCTCTTCAATTCGGCGAGCAACGCGTGCCCTTGCGCCGCGAGCCGTTCGTGCAACGTACCCATCAATGACCGGAAATCGACCAGGCGCGCAATGAGGGGCGTGGATTCGATGATCAGATGCGGCATCTCTTCACCTCCGTTGAAAGAATGCATCGACGGGAGATTAGGATTTGGTCCGCCTGATGTAAATTAATGTCTTGCAGATTGATTCATCAGGATTTGTTATGCATTCAGCGATCGATCTTCGCCTGCTGCGCAGCTTCATTGCGGTCGCACGCGCGGGCAGCGTGACGCGAGCGGCGGCTCGGCTGCACCTCACTCAACCCGCCCTGTCTCAACACCTGCGCGAGCTGGCGGACCTGCTCGACGTGACGTTGTTCGATCGGGTGGGCCGCGGCATCCTGCTGACACAAGCCGGTGCGGATCTGTTCGCGGAAGTCGAGCCCATCCTGTCGAAACTCGACGTGACGCTGGCCAATGTCCGAAACCGCTCGCGCGAAGTTCATGGCGCATTGCGCATCGGTGCGATCGACACGTACGCACGATCGCTCGTCATGCCGACGATATCGGCACTGCTCGCACGACATCCGCAGTTATACGTGTCCGTTCACGAACTTCCGGCTGCGGCGATCGACCAGGGGTTGGTCGAAAATGAACTGGACATCGGCGTATCGTTCTCCCATCTGTCGAATCCGGACGTCGAGCAGAGAACGTTGTTCACCGAACGGCTGGCGCTGGTTCATCGATCCGCCGGTCGCAAGATCCGGAAGACCGTCAGCCTGCGGGAAGTGGCGACCCATCCGCTCGCGCTGCTGAATCGGGCGTTTGCCATGCGCGGACAGATCGACGCCGCATGTGCCGGCGCAAACATTGCGCTGAACGTGCGGGTCGAGGCGGCCAATGTCGACTCGCTGATACGGCTCGTCGAGAGCGCCGATTACGCGACGATCGCGAGTCCACTGGCGATACCGCCGCGCTCGAGGATCGTGACGGCGACGATCGTGGACGATCGCCTGTCGCGCATCGCCGCGTTGCGCTGGCGTCGCGGCAAGACTTTTACGCCCGCCATGGAACGTTTTGAAGAAGCGATGTCGAAAACGATCCGGTCGTCCGGTCTCGACATCGCCGTACGGACGTGAGCGACTCGCACAGGAATTCCGCACAAGACATGAACGGGCGGCACCGGCAGGCGGCGGTGAGGTCAGCGGCGCGCCCGTGCGCTCAAGCTGATCCGACGACGCACCCGGCACGCGAAAATCGGGCGCGGGCGTTCGGCAGCCCGCGACGAATCGGGGATCAAGACTCAACCGGCCAACCCGCTACGCGATCGCCCCGCCACCGTCGACCAGCACCGTCGAACCGGTCGCGTACGGGGTCGACGCAAGGTAGAGCACGGCATTCGCGACGTCCTCGGGTTGCCCGACACGGCCGGCCGGCAATCGCGCCGCAGCGCCTTCGTACATCCTGTCGCGCGATTCCGCATCGAGCTTCGACCAGAGCGGCGTCGCGATCAGGCCCGGGGATACCGTATTCACGCGCACGGGCGACAACTCGAGCGCAAGCCCTCGCGCCAGCGATTCGAGCGCCGCATTGATCGCACCTTGCAAGACCGAAGTCTTGCTCGGCCGCACGCTCAGGAACCCCGACACGAATGTCAGCGAACCGCCTTGCCGAATGCGTACGGCCCGTGCGACGCGATAGGCTCCCCAGAACTTGCTGTCCATCGCCGCGTAGGCGCCGGCGAGTTCCAGACCACGCACCGGCCCCGTGGGTGTCTGCGCGGCCGACACGACAACGTGGTCGAATTCGCCTGCCGAATCAAGAAACGCACGTACGCTTGCGTCGTCGGTAATGTCCATCACGCCGGTTCGCACGCCATAGCCAATCCTGTCTGCGCTTGCCGCCAGCTTGGCTGCGTCGCGCGATGCGATCATCACGCTCGCCCCGCACTCCGCGAATGCACGCGCGGTCGCTTCACCGATCCCTGAGCTTCCACCGACCACCAACACCTTTTGATCCTTGAGTCTCATCGCTCGTTTCCTCCATTGAAAAGCGTCTTCCCGTACGCAAGGCAGTGCCCGCAAACCCGGTGCGTGACGTCGCGTCCGGCGAGCGTGGCGGCCGTATCGCGAACGGGTGACATACGGCCGACACACCAACTCACTTGTTCGGAATCCCGGATTGACCATGGGTTGCGAGCGTCGTGACGAATTCAACGCATACGCCCGGCGCAATGGACACGAACAGCTGACGTTCGTTGGACAACGGTACGTCACTCAATGTGTAATCGATCCGCCTGCTGGTCAGCCGCTCGATCAACGTCTCCCATTCGCGGTGTGCGTCGAGGCGCAGCGCAATGTGATCGATACGCGGTGCGCTACGGCCTTTCTGCGCAGGCAGCGTTGCGCGCGTAACGTGAATCATCGGGCGGCTATCGAGGTACAACCAATAGCCATCCACGCTGAACGGCGGTCGAGGCCCGGTATCGAGGCCGACAACCTCGTCGAAAAAGCGGCGGGTGCCGTCAATGTCATCCGTGACGATGGTGGCGTGGTCGAAATGCATGATTCATGTCTATGCGAAAGAGTCATGCCGCATTGTGTTGCACGTCGGTCGGTCTTGATAATTGGCTTCGCGATTGAATGATTTTCAATGACGACGAGAAGACGGGCGCTGCACGTTTCAGCCTTGCCGGCTGACGTGTCCATGTACTGCTGCGCCGCGAAGGCTGGCAGTTGGGCCGGAATCAGGCGTACCGGTGGTATCGCGAAGAGCAGTTGCAGCGTCGCTCGAATTGGGCGAAGCGACGAAAGATGGGGTGGCACGGGTGGCGAAGATCGTGCGAGTCAAAGCCGAACAAATCCTGCCCCCAAGCCACCTCGATCGCGGCCGGTCAAATCGGCGTTGTCTCCTGCGCGCATCGCCCGCTGGTCTCGGCTGCGTCGATCGCGATCGCCAGCTTCCGCACCGCCCCCTCGATCGCATCGTCGGACACCCCTCCGTATCCCAGCACCAGACCGTTTCGCGCATTCGACGGCACGGCAAAATACGAGCTCAACGGCCGGGCGACGATCCCTTGGGCCAACGCCTCTTGCGATACCAGATGATCGTTCACGCCATGCAGTGCCACCGTGAGATGCAGCCCGGTATCCGTTCCTGCAACGTCGATACGATCGCCAAGATGCTGGCGGAGCGACGTCGTCAGCAGTGTGTTCCGCGCCGCGTATATCTTGCGCATCCGCCGCACATGGGCCGAATAATGTCCATTGTCGATAAACTCCGCCAGGGCCGCCTGGATGGTCAATTGCCCACCGCGATAGACCTCCGATTGGGCAACGGCAAATGCGTCGACGAGATCGGGCGGCACGATCAGGAACGCAAGTCGCAACCCCGGGTAAAGCACCTTCGAGAAGCTGCCGATGTAGATCGTGTTCCGATGTGGATCAAGCCCCTGCAGTGACGGCACGGGCGCACCGTAATATCGGAATTCGCTGTCGTAGTCATCCTCGATGATCCAGGCGCCTTGCGCGCGCGCCATTTCCGTCAGCAACCTGCGCCGCGCGAGGCTCATCACCACGCCGCTCGGATATTGATGCGACGGTGTGACGAAGATCAGTCTCGGGCTCCGGCCAAATGCAACCGGCAACTGGATTCCCTGCGCATCGACCGGTATCGCCTCCAGATCGAGCCCCGCGCCGCGAAACACGCTGCGCGCTCCCCAATAGCACGGATCCTCGATCCATACCAGTTCGCCCGGATCGGCAAGCAGGCGCGCGCACAGATCGATCGCCTGATGCGAACCCTGTGTCACGATGATCTGCTCCGGCAGGCATGCGACGCCACGGGCAAGCGTCAGATATTCGGCCAGTGCGCGCTTGAGCGGCGGATAGCCATGACGACTGCCATAGCCCAGCTGTCCCTGCCCCGCCATTCTCCAGACCTTTGCGATCAGTCGTTGCCATACGACACGCGGAAACTCGCCGATGTCCGGAATGCCCGGGACGAATGCACCGACCTGATAATCCGATGCGCCTGCGTTGACGAGCAGATCCATAGCACGGGCCGCGAGTCGTGATCCCTTGCGCGTGATCCAGTCGTTCGTGGTCCGACTTGCACTGGCCGTGCGATCGATCAACGACGCATCAGGCGCCGTGTCACTCACATATGTGCCGCTGCCGCTCGAGGCACGTGCATACCCTTCCGCAGTCAGACGATCGTATGCGTAGATCACCGTATTGCGCGCCACACGCAATTCGCGAGCAAGGTCGCGGGACGCCGGTAACCGCGCGCCCGGGCCAATGCGCCCTGAAAGAATCGCTTCGCGCAGGTCGTCGAACAGCCGTCGGTTCAGTGGCGTCCCGCACGGAATGCGGCGACTCCAATGCGCCAGCGTGAGCAGCCATTCGATCAACGGGGATTCTCTCATCGGATTTCCCCCGATCTCAAACCCGACTCGTGGTGACCACGCACGTACCCATTCATGTTGCAGCCTGCCATCAATTCGCCCGCTTCATTCCGGCTGGTTCCCGCTGCCGAGGTCAACGGACCCGCCGGCAACGGCAATATGGACGATACCGGCCCGCCTGACAGGCCTGCGGCGATATCAGTGAAGCGAAGATGCTCGATATCCGCCACTTTCGGACGGTATGCGACCGATATTCGGTACGCAAAGGCCATGCGTTATCCGAATAATGTGCTGCGAAAAAACGCATGCCTCGGGCGAGATTCGGCCCGGGCTTAGCTGCATCGGACAGAGGAGCCGGCAGCTGCGGAACGAGCAGCTGAAATTTCACGACCTCGATCGCCTCGGTCCCGCTCTCCGGACCCGCCGCACGGCTCCGCGCATCGATACGACGCGCCCTCCCTTGGGGCAGCCGGTGCCGCTTTTCCGACTTGGATCCAACCACAATAAATTTGTTGGACCCATTCGCTCACGCATGTTGGTTCTAGAATGCATGCCACCTGTCATCCCGTTCATTGTCGTTCAGCAGACTGTCATGACGAACGTATCAATCATGCTTCCACTCACTACCGCTCGCGCTTCACCCCCCGCCATCGCGTCGCATCCGCTTGATACCCCGCGTCGCGCCGAGTCCATTCCGTCGTGCCGCCACCACTCGCATTCCCGTCTCCACAACACTGCGTATGGTCCGACATGGATCTTCCTCGATGAGCCGCGTGCGTCGCACCGTCCTGGCGTCGAGCCCGATCCTGATGCAGTCGTGACGGCAGATTGCATTTTCCCGAACTCCATCGAAGGCTGAGAAAGACCATGCACAATACTTTCGGCATCGCCGGCGTCCAGATGCGGGTATCCGCGTTCGAGAGCAACGTCGAAGTCATCGGCAATTACCTGCGCCACATCCGCATCCGGTTTCCGTGGGTACGCATGGTGTTGTTCTCCGAACTCGCGCCGCTGGGTCCGCTGCATCGCAACGCTGAATCGCTCCCTGGTGCCACCGAGGCGCGTCTGGCCGAGCTTGCGCATGAAACGGGGCTCTGGCTGATTCCTGGTTCCCTGTTCGAGCGTATCGACGGACCCGATGGCACGCTCATCTACAACACCACCCCGGTAATCGATCCGCGTGGAGATGTCGTCGCGCGCTATCGAAAACTGTTTCCGTTCCGCCCGTACGAGCGCGACGTCGCGGGCGGCACCGAGTTCTGCGTGTTCGACGTGCCCGGCGTGGGGCGGATCGGCGTGTCGATCTGCTACGACATGTGGTTTCCGGAAACCACGCGCACGCTCGCCGCGATGGGAGCGGAAGTGGTCCTGCATCCCACGATGACGGACACGATCGACCGCGACGTCGAGCTCTCGATCGCCCGTGCATCAGCCGCTCAGAACCAGCTTTACTTCTTCGACATCAACGGCGTCGAAGACGGTGGTGTCGGCCGTTCGATTGTTTGCGATCCATCCGGCTACGTACTGCATCAGGCCGGCAGCGGCGGCGAGATCATCCCGATCGCAGTCGACTTCGAACGCGTGCGTCGAGAGCGTGAACACGGGTTGCGAAATCTCGGCCAGCCTCTGAAAAGCTTCCGGGACAGAAGCTGCGATTTCCCCGTCTACGAAAGAGACAATCCCGATTTTTCATATCTTAATACATTAGGATCACTTATAAAGCCGGATTGAAATATCAACGTTTCACCAGCACCGCCGGACGGATTCCGAACCATATGGCCGGAAAAAAACCAATCAAGGAGATGGAAGATATGAGATCGGAGCAACCGTTGCCACCGTTCGTTACACAATTGAGCAACCATCGCAGCGTCTGGGAGCGACGTATGGATGGCTGGATCAATCTGGTAGACGATCTTAGCCGTCTGGCAATCCTGTCGACAGACGATCCGGAGTTTGTACTGCGGCTGGCCAGCGTGTGGCGCACCGTCGATCTGCTCACACCGATCGAAAGTTACTGGGCGTTCCCGGGCCGACGCGTGTTCGGGGAGCTTCGACAATGGATCGAACGCGAGGAAATGAGCCGCGCGCATCAGGCAGCGCGCCGCATTCATCGCGTTCTGGCGGCCCGCACCTACCGTCACGACGCGAACACGCTCGACAGCGAAAACGAGCTTCCTTCGCAAATCGAAACCGATAGCGAACGACAGGCACAGCTGGCACGCCCCTATTTTGAAGTGCTGATTGTCGATGAAATGTCGTCGAGCGAAGAAGACGCGCTGCGTCGCCGCGTCCAGCGAAAGCGCAGCCCCGATGACGACTTCATCTTTGATATCGTCATCGTGCCGAGCTTCGAAGATGCACTGATCGCGACCCTCGTCAACTTCAATCTCCAGGCAGTGGTGATTCGGCACGGCTTTCCGTTCCGATCGGTGAACCACAACGACATGTTGCGCCGTTTTCTGGACGGGGTGGACGACAGCGTCGAGTCCATGCCCGAATCCGAGCGCGGCCCATTGCTTGGCCGCCGGATCGCGCAGATCCGCCCGGAACTTGACCTGTATCTCGTGACGGACGTGAGCGTCGAGGACATCGCCGCGCGCGTCGGCGAGGTCTTCAAGCGAATCTTCTTTGGCGAGGAAGACCACCGCGAGCTATACGGCTCGATCATGAAAGGTGTCGCCGAGCGTCACCGCACGCCGTTCTTCAATGCCCTGCGCGACTATGCAAAGCAACCGACCGGGGTATTCCATGCACTGCCGCTCGCACGCGGCAAGTCGATCATGAACAGCAACTGGATCGGCGACATGGCGCAGTTCTACGGCATGAATCTCTTCATGGCCGAGACCTCCGCGACGTCGGGCGGGCTGGATTCGCTGCTCGATCCGATCGGACCGCTGAAGCTCGCGCAAGAGTACGCCGCGCGTGCATTCGGCGCGCGTCGCACCTATTTCGCGACGAATGGAACGTCGACCTGCAACAAGATCGTCGTTCAGGCACTTGTCAGGCCCGACGACATCGTGCTCGTCGATCGAAATTGCCACAAGTCCCATCATTACGGGTTGGTGCTCGCAGGCGCACAGGTGGCATACCTCGACTCCTATCCGCTGGACGAGTACTCGATGTATGGCGCCGTACCCATCCGTCACATCAAGGAGACGTTGCTTGATTTTCGCCGCGCCGGAAGACTCGATCACGTAAAGATGGTCCTGCTGACCAATTGCACGTTCGACGGCATCGTCTACGATGTCGAGCGCGTGATGATGGAGTGCCTGGCGATCAAGCCCGATCTCATCTTCCTGTGGGACGAGGCGTGGTTTGCGTTCGCGCGCTGTCACCCGATCTATCGGCAGCGTACTGCGATGGCGAACGCGGCCAAGCTCGCCGAAACGTTCAAGGATCCGGCCTACGCGAAGCGTCACGCGGCGTTCGCCGCCACGCTCGACTGGAATGACGACGCGCAGCTTCTGGACGCGCGCCTGCTTCCCGACCCGTCGCGTGCGCGGGTGCGCGTGTACGCGACGCACTCGACACACAAGACGCTCACTGCGCTGCGCCAGGGATCGATGATTCACGTGTGGGACCAGGATTTCAAGGACAAGGCCGAGGAATCGTTCCACGAAGCGTACATGACGCATACGTCGACGTCTCCCAACTATCAAATCCTCGCCTCACTCGACGTCGGACGCCGTCAGGTCGAACTCGAGGGTTATGAATTGATCCAGCGCCAGCTCGAACTCGCGATGAGTCTTCGCGAGCAGGTCAAGCAACACCCGTTTCTCAGTCGCTACTTCCGCTTCCTGCGCGTCGGGGACATCGTGCCGCCGGCCTATCGGGAGTCCGCTGTCAGCAGCTACTTCAACGACGAGACCGGGTGGAGCAATCTCGAAGCTGCGTGGCGTACCGACGAGTTCGTGCTGGATCCGACGCGCGCGACACTCGTCATCGGTTCGACAGGCATGGATGGCGACACGTTCAAGAACACGGAGTTGATGGATAAGTACGGTATCCAGATCAACAAGACGTCGCGCAACACGGTTCTTTTCATGACGAATATCGGCACGACCCGATCGGCAATCGCCTACCTCATCGAGGTTCTGGTGAAGATTGCGCGCGATGTCGACGCGCGCGTGGCCGACATGAGCGCGGTCGAGCGGAGGATTCACGATAAACGGGTTCGCTCGCTGACACAGGAGCAACCGCCGCTGCCGGATTTCTCGCGTTTTCATTTCGCGTTTCGCGGCCGCAGTGTCGACGATCGCACGGAAACCCGCGACGGCGACATCCGCAGTGCGTTCTTCCTTTCATATGACGATGCAAATTGCGAATACATCGACATGAACGAAGCCGCTCGCGCGATGACGTCCGGCCGCGAGCTCGTGTCCGCGCTGTTCGTGATCCCTTACCCGCCCGGTTTCCCGATCCTCGTGCCGGGGCAAATCATCAGCCCCGAAATCCTTCAGTTCATGGCCGCGCTCGACGTGCGCGAGATCCATGGCTTCCGCGCCGAACTGGGCTTTCGAATCTTCACCGAGACGGCGCTCGAATGCGCGGCGCAGGGCACAGCCGCACGCGTTGCGGCTGCTCGTCAAGTCACGTTCACGCCATCGCAACCCGCATACGCCTGCGCCAAGGCGTAACGCCCGGTACTAACAACTGAACCAAGACGCAGCAAAACGAAATCGAACAAGAATCGATACAAGGAGCAACAAGTGAGCAAATCTGTCAACAGCATCGCGGATCTCCTGCTGATGTTCCACCGCAACGAGCGGCCCATCTACTTCATCAGCGCAACGAACTTCAATCTGCTCGGCCTGGACAGATGGGTGAATCGATTCATGTACATCAACTACATCGACTGCTTCGATGGACGCCATCCGAACGTCTTCGTGCCATCCGAATCGCCGCACGACGAATTCCAGTCGATCGAGGACATCAACAACCATCTGCTGGCGCACAAGGAGGTGATCGACCTGATCGAGCGTCGCGGCGGCCGACCGGTCGCGACGTTCCTGATGTTCGACGAGAAGACAGAGGCGCTTGCAGACGAGATCGGCCTGGATGTCTGGTTTCCCCCGGCCGCACTGCGGACCCGCTGCGACAACAAGATGGAGACCGTGCGCATCGGGAACAAGGCTGGCGTGCATTCGGTGCCGAACGCGCTCGAGAAAGTCGACAGCTACGAGCACCTGCTGCAAATTGCCGATCGCAACCATCTGGGCAAGGACCTCGTCGTGCAGTCCGCATTCGGAGACTCGGGCCACACGACGTTCTTCATCGCGTCGGAAGATGATTTCAACCAGCACAAGGATGAAATCGTCGGTGATCCCGAAGTCAAGATCATGAAGCGCATCAACTGTCGCGGCGCGACGCTCGAAGCGTGCGCGACGCAGTCCGGCACGCTCGTCGGCCCGCTCCTGACCGAAGTGGTCGGCGCCCGTGAGCTGACGCCGTACAAGGGCGGCTGGTGCGGCAACGAGGTGTTCCCGGGGGCATTCACCGAGGAAGTTCGTGCGAAGGCGCGCGAGATGGCGGAGAAGTTCGGCAACCAGCTCCTGAACGAGGGCTACCGCGGCTACTTCGACCTCGATTTTCTGATCGACGTCGATTCCGGCGAAGTGTATCTCGGCGAACTCAATCCGCGCATCTGCGGTGCAAGCCCGATGACGAACCATGCGGCGTTCGCCTACGCGGACGCACCGCTGTTCCTGTTCCACCTGCTCGAATTTTCCGGCGTGCCGTTCAATCTGAACGTGAAGGAGATCAACGAGCGATGGGCGCAACCACACTTCATCGATTCGTGGTCGCAAGTCGTTCTGAAGTTCAACGACGACACAGTCGACCAGGTCACGCACGCACCGGCAACCGGAATCTACCGCATGGCCGACGACGGCAGCGTGTCCTACCACCGTTTCGATTACCACCGCCGCGCGATCGACAGCGAGCGCGAGGCATTCTTCCTGCGCATAACCGGCCCCGGCGACTATCGCTACGAGGGCGCGGACCTTGGCATCCTGATCACGCGGGGACGGTCGATGGATGACAACTTCCGGCTCAACGTTCGTGCGCGAGATTGGGTGCGTGGGCTGAAGAACTACTACGCCGGCAAGCCACTCATGGCACCGACGCCTAACGCGGCGCCCACCCCCGGTTCGTTCAAGATCCTGTAAGGCACCGCCATGTCCATCAGTGTGCCGTTCCGCGCCATCGCTGAAGATACCCCCGACGACAAATGGCGCGTGCTGTTCGAACACGCGTGGCCCAGCTATCGTGCATGGTTCCTGCGGGGGGGTGTAGCCGGCCGCCCCAGCTACCTCATGTGCCGGCGCGCACTACGCGAGCACATGCCCGAACTGGTTCCCGTCTGGGAGCGCCTCGTCGACCTCGCGGGAGGGGGCGATGTCGAGGCACGCTTCCTGTCGCTGTGGTGTCCTCCGCCCTACATTGCAGGATGCTCGCAGGCCGTGTGGATCGATCCTGCCGGCCACGAAGAGCCGATGCTGCTGCGCAATTACGATTTTGCGCCCGCGCTGCTGGAAGGAAACTGGCTCGCCACGCGCTGGGTGGGGCCGCGCGTCGCAGCAATGGTCGATTGCCTGTGGGGAGCGCTCGACGGCATCAACGAAAGCGGGCTCGCCGTATCGCTCTCTTTCGGCGGGCGCACCGTGTCCGGCGTCGGTTTCGGCATCCCGCTCGTGCTGCGGTACGTGCTCGAAACGGCACAGACAACTGCCGAAGCAGCATCCATTCTGCAGCGAGTGCCGGTACATATGAGTTACAGCGTCACGCTACTGGACCGCCATGCAGATTGGGCCACCGTCTTCGTCAACCCGGACCGCCCTGCCGAAATCACGCGCCGCGCCGCCGTCACCAACTTTCAGCATGTGGTCGAATGGCCCGAACATGCGCACGCGACCCGATCGAGAGAGCGGTTGACCGCATTGCAAACGCATTGCCACATGGCCGGCACGGCCCAGCAGGCGATTGATGCCCTTCTGTACGAACCCCTGTATCAGGACGCGTGGTCGCGCGGCTACGGGACGCTCTATTCGGCTGCCTATCGCCCGCTGACCCTGCAGGCGGAACTCCGGTGGCCCAACGAATGCTGGACACAATCGCTGACCGCGTTCGAGGAAGGCTGCCGGCAACCGGACTTGCGGAAAGCGTCACAACGCTGATGCTGCCGGAAGCGACCACGTCGCATTTCGTCGCTTCCCGCATCAGTCACTCGATGCAAAACATGGAGATTCAAAGTGAAAAGAAAAGGAAACGCCTCAGCCATTCGCATCCTGATTGCAATGCTGATCGGCATTGCCGTTGGCTACATGATCTATACGCAATTTCCCGACAAAAAGGTGTCGACTGAAATTGCTGGTTATATCTCTCTCATATCCGACACCTTCCTGCGCCTCATCAAGATGGTGATCGGCCCGCTGGTGTTCTCGACACTGGTCGTCGGCATCGCGCACATGGGCGACGCTGCGTCCGTCGGGCGTGTGTTCGCCAAGGCGCTGGCCTGGTTCGTGACCGCTTCGCTGGTTTCGCTGCTGCTTGGCCTGTTGATGTCGAACATCCTGAGACCCGGTGAGAACCTCGGCCTGTCGCTACCCGATATCAGTGCATCCGCAAACCTCGCGACGTCGAAGTTCACGCTGAAGGATTTCGTCGGCCACATGGTACCGCGCTCGTTTGCGGAGGCGATGGCCAACAACGAGGTCCTGCAAATCGTCGTATTTTCGATGTTCTTCGGCGTTGCGCTCGCCGCACTTGGCGAACACGGCAAAGTTCTCGTCACCGCGATCGATCAACTGTCGCATGTCATGCTGAAGATCACCGGCTACGTGATGAAGCTCGCGCCGCTGGCCGTATTGGCCTCGATGGCGTCGACGGTCGCAGTCAACGGGATCTCGATCCTGCTGAAGTTCGTGGTCTTCATGGGTGACTTCTACCTCAGTCTGATCCTGTTGTGGGTGCTTCTGACGCTTGCGGGCATCATGTTCCTCGGACGGCGCGCATTGAAGTTGCTTTCCCTGATCAAGGAAGCATTCATGTTGTCGTTTGCCACCGCGAGCTCTGAGGCCGCCTATCCGAAGATCCTCGACGCGCTCGATCGCTTTGGCGTGAAGCGCAAGATCTCGAGCTTCGTCATGCCGATGGGCTATTCGTTCAACCTCGATGGCTCGATGATGTACTGCACGTTCGCGTCGCTCTTCATCGCACAGGCTTACGGCATTCACCTGTCGCTGGGGACGCAGATCACCATGTTGCTCGTGCTGATGCTCACGTCGAAGGGGATGGCCGGCGTACCACGCGCTTCGCTCGTCGTGATCGCCGCAACGCTCACTCAGTTCCACATTCCGGAAGCCGGCCTGTTGCTGATCATCGGGGTCGACACGTTCCTGGACATGGGCCGCTCGGCGACCAACGCCGTCGGAAACTCCATTGCGAGCGCAGTCATTGCGAAGTGGGAAGGTGGCCTGCTGTCGGAAGCCGAGGCGGACGCGAACGCGGCCCGCATCGATGCCGAACTCGCCGCGACGCTTGCTCACCCGGCAGACGCCTGACACGGGTCACGCGCACTGTTCCGACCAACGCCGGTGGCTGTCTGCCGACACGCCACCCGCCTGGTACACGCGACTATTCGATCGAGATTGGCACTTGCCGGTGACGAATGCTCTCGAAGCCGGAACTGCAAACCGCCGGAAGAGCGGTGCGCTTGACGGTTCACCCACCGTCGCGAACGTGTCCGTGCTGAACGATCGGTCGGGGGCGCGAAACCGCTTCTGCCGCCGCCCATGTCGCGTGTTCATACCGGTATTGGCGACGGGCGTCCCTGCTCGACGACACATCGCACGCGCTCCCAGGCATCGGCATAGCGATGCGCAGGGGCGATCAATAACTGTATGTCGTGGAACGTCACCATTTGCTCGATGGCGATCCGCTCATCGACCAGGAGCGTCCATGGTTGCCCTTGCTCGACGCGTTGCATGCATTGCTCCAGCGCATCTTCAGCACGCTTGTACAAGCCTCGATCGACATCGTCGACCTCGATATCGCGCAAGAAGAATGCAATGTAGATGGTACCGAGCAATGTCATGAACTGATCACCGTCTCCGTGACCTGAGCTCATCGCCGCAAGCGCAAGGTGAAATCTCAGCGACAAACGTCGCACGTCCACCGAAGGCAGCGGAAGCAGCATCGATTTCGTGAGTGGCCGCCGGTCGCGTCGAGAAGGATGACTCATATTGGATCTGTCGAGAATTGGCTGATTTCGGCGCGTGCCATCGATATGGCGGAACGACTCGAAGCCGCCCCGTTGGCCTGGTCTGCGTGGGCGGCCTGCCGCCGGCTAGTCACCTGCGGTTCAGACCAGCGGCTGAAGAACGCGGCACCGCAAATGTGAACGACGGATGACGCCCGAATTCCACACGATTGCCTCGCCGCGAGTACGCTTTCATGGCAACGGCCATCCCTCAGGATGGCCGCTTGTCATTGCTCGCGGAAGGCGCTTCAAAACGCTACGTCGGCGGTGACCTTCGGTGGCCGGCCAGCGGCGACGGGATTCGTCCGCGCGTACGCGGCCATGTCGAGCATCGGCGGCGGCACAAGCTGCAGCACATCGCTCGTATAGTTCCATTCTTCCTGGACCTTCGCCGGGTTGTCATTCAGCTTCGTGCCGTAGCTCGGCACTATCTGGCGGATCTTCTGCTGCCACGCGGACGTCGCGACCTTGTCCTTGAACACTTTCTCGAGCACACTCAGCATGATCGGCGAGGCAGTCGACGCGCCCGGCGATGCGCCAAGCAGGCCCGCGATGCTGCCGTCCTGCGAACTGACGATCTCGGTACCGAGCTTCAGCACACCGCCCTTCTTCGGGTCACGCTTGATGATCTGCACGCGCTGCCCGGCCTGCCACAGGCGCCAGTCTTCCTTCCTCGCGTTCGGGAAGTATTCCTTCAGCGCATTGAATCGATCGTCGTCGGA
The DNA here is from genome assembly GCF_003853645.1 of Burkholderia sp. Bp9143. Lineage (GTDB taxonomy): Bacteria > Pseudomonadota > Gammaproteobacteria > Burkholderiales > Burkholderiaceae > Burkholderia. The sequence continues at coordinate 171,938 of NZ_QTPO01000013.1, forward strand.
CAGCATGAGTTGGCCGGCCAGGTACTCTACGAGCGGAAACTCGTCGACGCCCACGTGAATCATCGGCATCACGTTGTTAGTGTTGGTGCTGGTCAGCAAGTCGAAGTACGAACCGGTCTTCAGGAACTTGGTCGAGAACGTCGCGAACGGCCCGAACAGGATGATCTTCTTGCCGTCGATGATCCGCGTGTCGAGGTGCGGCACCGACATCGGCGGCGAGCCGACCGACGCCTTGCCGTATGCTTTCGCGAGATGCTGTTTGACGACTTCCGGGTTGTCGGCCACGAGGAATGAGCCGCCTACCGGGAACGCACCGTATTCCTTGGCTTCGGGGATGCCGGACACCTGAAGCAGGTGCAGTGCGCCGCCGCCCGCACCGATGAAAACGAACTTCGCGTCGACGGACTGCTGTGCGCCGCTTGCGTCGCGCTTGACCCACGAGACGTGCCATGTGCCGTCCGTGTTGCGGGAGATCTCTCGCACTTCGCTCGACAACGACAGCGTGAAACCCGGCTGCTGCCGCAGGTAGCCGACGAACTGCCGCGTGATTTCGCCGAAGTTCACGTCGGTGCCGATCGGTGTCCACGTCGCCGCAACCTTCTGGTTGCGGTCGCGGCCTTCCATCATCAGCGGCACCCACTGCTTGATGTGGTCGTAGTCTTCGGAATACTGCATGCCACCGAACAGCGGACTCGCGCGCAGCGCTTCGTAGCGCTTCTTCAGGAAGCGTGCGTTGTCGTCGCCCCACACGAAGCTCATGTGCGGCGTCGAGTTGATGAACGAGTGCGGGTTCTTCAGCACGCCCTGCTTGACCTGCCACGCCCAGAACTGGCGCGAGATCTGGAACGACTCGTTGATCTCGACGGCCTTCGAGATGTCGATCCGACCATCGGGCGTCTCGGGCGTGTAATTCAACTCGGCGAGTGCCGAGTGGCCTGTTCCGGCGTTGTTCCAGCCGTTCGAGCTTTCCAGCGCGATGCCGTCGAGGCGTTCGACCATCGTCATCGACCAGTCCGGCTGCAGTTCGTGCAACCAAACGCCGAGCGTCGAACTCATGATGCCGCCGCCCACCAGCAGGACGTCGACTTTTCTTGTCTCGGCGGCGTGCGCGAAAGACGCGCCTGCGCAAGCGATCAATCCTGCCAGGATTACCCGAAACATCCCCGTCGACACGAACCCGTTCCCCCATCTTGCAACGCTCGTTGTAGCCTTGATCTTTCATCTTCTCCGGGAAAATTCCGGAAAATTTCAGCTACTCGATCACTTGTTGATTTATTACTTGAAGCCGACACGCGTTATAGGCCGAAAGCGTCGTTACAGAGCGGTCTCTCGTCATCCGGAATCCGTCGGGACCGCACGAATTCCTCTGACGACGTCTTCGCAATGGTGATGCTGCACCGAGATATCGGATGACGATCGTTCTTGCATCCGGATCTGCCGAACCTGCCGCCGGAGGCGCAATTGCCCAGCACTATTGGTAAACAGGTCAGCGTTCCGAAAGAAGTCCAGTTCAACGCGCCAGCCGGGCCGGCGCGCTTGCGCTCATCGCCGACCGATCAGCAACCCGATCAGCACCCCCACTCCGAGCGCAGTTGCCGCCGTTGTCCAGGGTCGATCGTGCACGTACTCGTTCGCGACACGAGCGGTCTTCTTTCCCTTCTCGACGACAATCACCTGCGCTTCCGCCGCCCTCTTCTTGACTTGCTTGAGTCGATCGCGAAGCGCCTCGCGTACGCTTTCGTCATCGAAAGCGTCGACGCCTTCATGACCCGCATCGTTCGCTTCCCGTTCCATTGCAACTTGCATATTTGCCGACGTCGTCATCACGATCTCCATTTGATTCATTGCATCCTGATTTTATTTCGAGCGCACATACCCGCCTTGTCGCCTCGGCGTCCTCCCGCACCATCCGGGATCGGCGTTCGGATATGCGTGTACGCCCGCCCATTCGGTGTTTCTCCGGATCCGAAATCGCTATTTGTCGCCAACGCACAGTGATTGGAAATCCGTACGGACAACGTACCCAACCGAATTTCCGGCGGCAAGGGATATGCGCATTTCGACTAACCTGATGACGCCTGCCATCCCGATGAGCCGGCCACGAATGCGTCACGCAACCGCTCGACGCACATCGATCTCCACGCTGAGGGATCCGCCACCCCCCTGTCTGCTGCACCCTCTGACTGGAGATGCGCCGTGATAATCCATGCCGACCGCCAGCTTCACGTAATGTTCGTTGGGGCAGATGTTGTTCGCGGGATCGAAGCCAACCCAGCCGAGACCCTCCACATACGCTCCCGCCCACGCATGGCTGGCCGCCTGTCGCTCTTGGCCGTCCATCAGCAGATAGCCCGAGATATAGCGTGCCGGAATACCGAGCCGGCGGGAGGCTGCAATGAAAACGTGCGCATAGTCCTGGCAAACGCCCTTTCCGCCGGTCCATGCCGTCTCGGCATCGGTATCGACATCCGTGACGCCGGTTGCAAATTCGAACTGGTCATGGATCGCCTCCATCAGGTCATGGAGCACCATCAGCTGATTCGATACGCCAGAAAACGACATCGCGAATGCTTCGAGCGCGCCCCCCGCCCTGGTCAACTGCGTTTCACGCAGAAACAGCCACGGATGAGCACAATCATCGAGGTAGCCAACCACACCCGTCACGTCGCGCGTCGTCACGTTTCCGACGGATTCGATCACAATCTCGCTCGCGTTCGAAACGTGGTCTGCAAGGTCGATTCGATTCCCGAATCCGTCTAGATACGACAGCCCGGGCTGCTTGCCATTGACCCGAATCTCCCAATCGACGACCGTCTGACACGCATTCGACAGTGGATGAAGACACATGCGTTGAATAGCCTGCTGCACGGGTGCATCGTAGACATAGCGGGACGTATGAACAATCGAGAGTTGCATGATTGCGTTTAGTTGAAGTTGTACGCCTGGGCGATTTCGAGCCCCAGTCGGTGGTTGCGCCGAATGAATCCAGTCAGGAATTCGTGCAGGCCGTTCTTGAAGATGCGTTCGATCGTACTGTCGGACAGCATCGTGAGCATCTGGGCCGCGGTGTCGTGGCATGCGTGAGCGGCACCATGCTCTTTCACGAGCAGGTTGAGACTCGACATCACGCGGCCGTAGCAATAGCGCAGCGAACGCGGCATGCGGCCGTTCAGGATCAGGTAATCGGCGATGTTCATCGGCTTGTACTGCACGTCGTATACCCAGCGGTAAGAGTTGTTGGCTTCGACCGACCGCAAGATCGACTCCCAGTGGTTGGTATCGAGCAGCGTGCCGACGTGCGACACCGACGGCAGCAGCAGGTGGTATTTCACGTCGAGGATCCGCGCGGTGTTGTCCGCCCGCTCGATGAACGCACCGATCTGCGCGAAATCGAAGATCTCGTTGCGCAGCATCGTGCTGTAGAAGCTGCCGAGGATCAGCGCGGTTTCGCG
>NZ_QTPO01000014.1 GCF_003853645.1 Burkholderia sp. Bp9143
TGATACCCAACGACAACTACCCCGTTGACCGGCCAAAATAGTTGTCGCTGACCGGCCGTGCTGCTTGACGCTCTCTAACGAAGGCCCCTTCGGGCAGCAGGGCGGCTTCAAGCGCCTGAACCAAGTATTCGACCAGCAACTAAACGACGTGCTGGCTGATATGAATGAAGCAATCTGGCAGCAAGTTGCCAATCAATGAGACTGTACCGATGAGCACTATCACCCACGACATAGTCGCGAAGCTTTGGAACCTCTGTAACGTTTTGCGCGACGATGGCGTGACGTATCACGAGTACGTGACCGAGTTGACCTATCTGCTGTTCTTGAAGATGGCCAAGGAAACCGGCACCGAGGACAGGCTCCCGGAGGGGTTTCGATGGGACGACCTCGAAAGCAAGGCTGCGCCTGAGCGGCTCGAAGCTTATAAGATCATGTTGATCCACCTTGGCACGCATGGCTCGATCATCACAAAAGAGATCTTCGCCGCAGCGCGTTCGTTCATTGACAAGCCCACTACGCTGACCGCGCTCATCACCGCGATCGATGCGATTGATTGGTACTCGGCGAAGACCGAAGGACTCGGCGATCTCTATGAAGGGCTGCTGGAGAAAAACGCGAACGAAAAGAAGTCAGGCGCGGGTCAATACTTCACTCCGCGCGTGTTGATCGACAGCATTGTGTCGCTGATGCAGCCCAAACTGGGCGAAATAATCCAAGATCCGGCCGCGGGAACTGGAGGGTTCCTTATCGCAGCGAACCACTACATCCGCGAGCACAACGATATTGAGGCGTTGTCCGAAGCGGCTTACAAGAAATATCGCCTCCAGTTCCACGGCATGGAAATCGTGCAGGCGGCGCACCGGCTCGGCCTGATGAATTTGATGCTGCATGATCTGGACTCGGACGAGAGCGGCGGCATCCGTTACGGTGACACGCTCTCGAGCGAGGGGCAGCAACTGCCCAAAGCGGATCTGATTATTACGAATCCTCCGTTCGGAACTAAGAAGGGCGGTGGGCTGCCCACGCGCGATGACTTCACTTTTCCGACCAGCAACAAGCAGTTCGCGTTCTTGCAGCACATCTATCGCTCACTCAAACCGGGTGGGCGCGCCGCAGTTGTGCTGCCGGACAACGTGCTCTTTGAATCCAACATGGGCGCGGACATTCGCCGCGACCTGATGGACAAGTGCAACCTGCACACGATCCTGCGCCTGCCCACGGGCATCTTCTACGCGCAAGGTGTGAAGACCAATGTGCTCTTCTTCACGCGCGGCAAGACGGAGAAGGGCAACACGAAGGGCGTGTGGGTGTACGATCTCCGCGCGAACATGCCTCAGTTCGGCAAGCGCACGCCGCTGACGCGGGAGCATTTCGCCGAGTTTGAGAAGGCTTACGGAAGAAAACCCGACGGAAGCGACGCACGCGTTGATACGGGCGAGGAAGGTCGTTGCCGCTACTTCACGCGCGAGCAGATCACCGAGCGCAACGATAGCTTGGATATTGCCTGGCTCAGAGACGAGAGCGATGGCGCTGACGGCGACATGGCGAAGCCGGAAGTGCTGGCCCAAGAGGTGATCGACGAATTGGAAGATGCACTCAACGAATTGCGCAGCTTGATGGACGAATTGGGAGTGGAGGCTACTGAAGAATGAGTGCGCTTCCAAATGGTTGGGCCGAAACTGTCCTCGGAGATCTCGTTGAGTGTGTTTCTGGCATAGGCTTCCCTCCACGACTGCAAGGTAAAGCCGAAGGTGATTACCCGTTCGCGAAGGTTAGAGACATATCCAACGCTGTCTTGCATGCCAACGGGTTTCTGAGCGATGCGGCAAATTGGGTTACACAGTCAGAAGTTACAGCTCTGCGTGGCAGGCCGGTCGCTGCTGGAGCAACGGTATTTGCGAAAATCGGAGAGGGTCTAAAGCTCAATCGACGAGCTTTTACCGTGCGTCCAGCGCTATTGGATAACAATTGCATGGCCGTTGTACCGGACGAAAGCAAGCTCGCTGCAAAATTTCTCTACGCGTTTATGCGAACGGTTGACGTAGGTAGGTTTGCGGTTGCTACCGCGGTTCCGTCCGTCCGGCGAGGTGATATCGCGAATATCAGAATGCTCCTGCCTCCTATGGCTGAGCAGATACGCATTGCCGACAAGCTTGATTCTTTGCTCGCGCGCGTGAATGCATGCCGCGAAAGCCTTACCAATGTCTCGGAGATATTAAAGCGATTCCGGCAATCGGTTCTCTTCGCTGCAACCTCAGGTCGGTTGACGGAGGACTGGCGCTTGCTAAAGGGGCTTCCCAATGAATGGCTTGACGTTCGACTCGGCGAAATAGCCGATGTGCAAGGCGGCGTGACGAAAGATTCAAAGAAGCAGTCGTTGTCTGATGAGGAGGTTCCATACCTTCGAGTCGCGAACGTTCAGCGTGGATATCTAGACCTCGCTGAGATTAAGTATATTCGTGTTCCAGCCAAGAAGTTAAATGATTCGTTGCTTGAAGAAGGGGATGTTCTTTTCAACGAAGGGGGCGATCTCGATAAGCTTGGACGGGGCTGGATTTGGGAAAATCAGATTCCGCGGTGCTCTTTCCAGAACCATGTGTTCAGGGCCCGCTTGCGCGACAAACGCAACCAACCTAAGTACATTTCTTGGTGGGGTAACTCCCGCGGGCTTGAATACTTTCGAAGATCCGGTAAGCAGACTACGAATTTGGCCTCAATAAATAAAACGATGTTGTGTGAGTTGCCAATCTTGCTGCCGTCGCCGGAGGAGCAAGCTGAGATCGTGCGACGCGTTGAATCGCTGTTCGCCTTCGCTGATCGCATCAATTCCCGCTTGGACGCTTCGCTCCCGCTTGCCGACCGCCTCACGCCAGCACTTCTCGCCAAAGCTTTCCGCGGCGAGCTCGTTCCGCAAGACCCGAACGATGAGCCAGCGGAAAAGTTGCTCAAACGTGTCAAGGTGCAGTTTGACTCGCATACGGCGATGGGAAAGCGACCTAAGAAAACAGAGAGGGTTTTGACGATGGAGACTGATTAGGTTATGCGACGACGTCATTCTGCGCGTTGCTGCGGAAGGCATGAGTGACGTTCTTTACCGGTCTTGCCCGGGGTCAAGGAGAGCGCTGAGGAGTGGCTGCTCTCAAGCCTATCGACGCCGAGCTGTTTGTGACGTCAAACAAACACTTGAGGAAAATGTCGCGCTAGCCACTGCGGTGGTGAGACAGGGGCTGGGAGTTACTAACCTGTTTGAGTTTGTCGAGATGATCGGCCCAGTGTTGCATCATCCTGCGCCGTTCGGGCAAGTACTCGGCATGAACATACGCAGCAGTAACTTGGTTGCGTTCCGCGTGCGCCAACTGGCGGTCTACAACGTCCCGACTGTATCCGAGTTCACGTAACACCGTGGCGGCGAGTCCACGGAAGCCGTGCCCGGTCATTCGTGACTTGTAGCCCATGCGGTAAAGCGCGAACAACATGGTGTTGTTCGAGATTGGTGCTCGGCCATGTACGCTGTAGAACACGTGTGGCCGATCACCATTGATCTGCCGGAGCTGCATCAACACCGCCAGCGATTGTCCTGACAGCGGGACGATATGTGGGTCCCGCATTTTCATTCTGTCGGGCGGGATGCGCCACTCTGCTGCAGTCTCGTCGAACTCGGCCCATTGAGCGCGAATCATTTCCTTCGTCCGGACGAAGGTAAGGGCCATCAATTCTAGCGCCAGTCGGGTAACTGGCTCACCTGGATACGCGGCGATGTCGCGCATGAGCTGTGGGATCTCCAACGGCTTGACCCTGGCCATGTGCTGTACGCCCGGCCCCTTTTTTAAGATCGTTTCCGCATCGATGTCAGCGGACGGGTTACGGGTGCAACGGCCAGTCATGATGGCGTACTGGAATACGGCGCGCGAACGCTGCAACAGTCGCTTGGCGGTTTCCCGGACGCCCCGTGCTTCGATTGCGCGAATGATCTCCAGCATTTCCGGCGCTTCGATGCTGGCGATGGGCCGTGAGCCGATCTTCGGGAATGCATCGATCTCCAGCGAGTGGATGACTTTCTCAGCGTAGGTCTCGGTCCATCCTGCGCGCTGATTGTCGAACCACTCGCGCGCAACCGCCTCGAACGAACTGGCGGCTGCGATGCGCGCCGTTCGTTTGACTTCTCTCTTTGCTTCATTGGGATCGATACCCGCCGCAAGCTTTTCCCGCGCCTCGTCACGCTTTTTGCGTGCGACTGCTAGTGAAACGTCAGGGTACACGCCGAGTGCCAGCAACTTTTCCTTGCCGTTGACGCGATATTTGAGTCGCCAGTAGCGCTGACCGGCCGGGGTAACGAGCAGGAACATTCCGCCGCCGTCGAACAACTTCACAGGCTTGTCGCCCGCTTTCGCGTTTTTGACGGCTTTGTCGGTCAAGGGCATGGGGGTATCCCTCCAAGGGGTATCTTGGATACCCCGAGAGATACCCCCAAATACCCCCGGCTGTCGCAGTACGTCCCGGGACGTATACGGAATTGAAAAAAACCGCGAAGCCTTATGCTATCACGGGTTGCCGGAATTCTGGGGATCGCACGAGATGGAAGATTGGTCCCCCCGACAGGAATCGAACCTGTATCTAGCGCTTAGGAGGCGCTTGTTCTATCCATTGAACTACGGGGAGAGCCATGTCCGCGATATCGCGCGCAAAGGACGCGAACGGGACGGCGATGTGGACAGCGCGGAGAGTATAGCAAACGCGCGGCGCATCGGCGGACGGAATGCGTGCCGATACGCGCCGCGCGCGATCAGTCGAGTTCGGAAACCGGAATCAGAAATCCACGACGACGAAATCTTCCTTGCCCACGTCGCACAGCGGGCAGCGCCAGTCGGCGGGAATGTCGGCGAAACGGGTGCCGGCGGGGATGCCTTCGTCGGGCAGGCCTTCCGCTTCGTTGTAGACCCACCCGCAAATCAGGCAGACCCAGCTCTGGTATTCGGTTACTTCGCTCATGTGACGCTCGGGAAAATGGAAATTCGGCGATGCCGTCCGCGGCGTGGCCGGCGGACGAAAGGCGCAATACTACCGGAATTTCGCCGAACACCTCCGTAACGTCGTTTTAAACGTGCGCATCGCGAACAATGCAACCGAAACGCGTACGCCGCGCGTGCAGTGTATGCTTCCCGGGCTGTCCAATCATAAGGAGAATGCGATGCTGAACAGAAAGTGGATCGCAGGTGCGGTGTGCGTGGCGGCGATGGCCGTGTCCACGCTTGCGCGGGCCGAGGCGCGCGTGTTTTTCGAAGCGCCGAGCGACGGCGCGACGGTGTCGAATCCGGTGCACGTCAAGTTCGGGCTCGAAGGCATGGCGCTTCGGCCGGCCGGCGACATGACGCCGAACACCGGTCATCACCACTTGCTGATCGACGGCCGACCGATCCCGAAGGGCGATGTGATTCCGGCAAGTGAGCGTTCGCTGCACTTCGGCAAGGCCCAGACCGAAACCGAGATCAAGCTGCCGCCCGGCCAGCACACGCTGACGCTGCAGCTCGGCGACGGCGCACACCGTTCGTACGGTCCCGAGCTGAGCTCGACGATCACGGTCAACGTGAAGTAATTGCGCCTTCCGCTTGCGGGCGCCCGGTCGGGAAGCTACGGCCGGCTGCCCGCTGCGGGCCCCGCATGACGTCGATGCGCGCGATGCCGGCCCCGTCCGCCGAGCGCGCGCCGTCATGCCGCCGCAGCACAAACGCAGCACAAAATGAATCGCCCGCCGGCCTAGTCCATCCGGCTATCCCGGCGCAGGCGTCCGCCACCGGTACAATGGGCGCTTCCGATTTCTCTCTTCGCCGTCTCCCCATGTCGCTTTATTCCATTACCGGCGCGCAACTCGCGTTCGGTCACGTCGCGTTGCTCGACCACGCGGATTTCTCGCTGGAGGCCGGCGAGCGCGTCGGCCTGATCGGTCGCAACGGCGCGGGCAAGTCGTCGCTGTTGAAGATCGTCGCCGGGCTGGCGAAGCCCGATGACGGGCTGATCACGCGTCAGCAGGAGCTCGTGACCGTCTACGTGCCGCAGGAGCCCGAATTCGAACCCGGCGCGACGGTGTTCGACGCCGTGGCATCGGGGCTCACGCACACGCGCGAAGTGCTCGAAGAATACGATTCGATCGCGCACCGCCTCGCGGAAACACCGGAAGGCGCCGAGCACGACGCGCTGCTCGCGCGAATGAACGCGCTGCAGTCGTCGCTCGATGCGCACGACGCATGGAACTGGCGCACGCGCGTGTCGATGACGCTCGCCCAGATCGGCCTGACGGACGGCGACGCGCAGGTCGACGCATTGTCGGGCGGGATGCAGAAGCGCGTCGCGCTGGCGCGTGCGCTGGTGCTGCAGCCCGACGTGCTGCTGCTCGACGAACCGACCAACCACCTCGACTTCGACGGCATCCGCTGGCTGGAAGAGCTGCTGGTCGCGCAGCGTGCGGGCCTCTTGTTCATCACCCACGATCGGGCGTTCCTCGACCGCGTCGCGACGCGCATCGTCGAGCTCGATCGCGGCCGGCTGCTGTCGTATCCGGGCAATTTCTCCGCGTACCAGACGCGCAAGGCGCAGCAGCTCGAAGTCGAGCGCGTGGAAAACGAGAAGTTCGACAAGCTGCTGGCGCAGGAAGAAGTGTGGATCCGCAAGGGCGTCGAGGCGCGCCGCACGCGCAGCGTCGGCCGCATCGCGCGGCTCGTGCAGATGCGCAACGAGCGCGCGGAGCGCCGCAATTCGCAGGGCAACGTGAAGCTCGACGTCGCGCAGGGCGAGAAGTCGGGCAAGATCGTCGCGGAACTGACGGACGTGACGAAGCGCTACGGCGACCGCACGGTCGTGGAAACCTTCTCGACGACGGTGATGCGCGGCGACAAGATCGGTTTCGTCGGCCCGAACGGTGCCGGCAAGACCACGCTGCTCAAGCTGATCCTCGGCGAGCTGAAACCCGACGCGGGCACGGTGCGCACGGGCACGAACCTGCAGGTCGCGTATTTCGACCAGATGCGCGCGCAGCTCGACCAGGAAAAGAGCCTGGCCGACACGATCAGCCCCGGTAGCGAATGGGTGGAGATCGGCGGCGTGCGCAAGCACGTGATGAGCTATCTCGGCGACTTCCTGTTCGCGCCGGAGCGCGCACGCTCGCCGGTGAAATCGCTGTCGGGCGGCGAGCGCAACCGGCTGCTGCTCGCGCGCCTGTTCGCGCGTCCGGCCAACGTGCTGGTGCTCGACGAACCGACCAACGACCTCGACATCCCGACGCTCGAACTGCTCGAGGAACTGCTGGCCGACTACGACGGCACCGTGCTGCTCGTCAGCCACGATCGTGCGTTCCTCGACAACGTCGTCACGTCGGTGATCGCGGCCGAGGGCGACGGTAAGTGGCGCGAATATGTCGGCGGCTTCACCGACTGGCAGATCCAGAGCGAGCGTTCGCAGCAGCTCGCGCAGCAGGACGCGGCGAAGCGCGCGGTGAAGGACGCGGCGCCGGTCAAGGAAGACGCGGCGAAAAGCGCGGCCGGCCGCAACGCGCAGCGCACGGTGAAGCTGTCGTTCAACGAGCAGCGCGAACTCGACGCGCTGCCGGAGAAGATCGCGGCGCTGGAGGAAGAACAGAAGACGATCAACGCGCGGCTCGAGGACGGCTCGATCTTCGCGAAGGATCCGCAGGAAGGCACGCGCCTGACCGAACGGTTCGCGGCGATCGACGACGAGCTCCTCGCCGCGCTCGAGCGGTGGGAGACGCTCGAGGCGAAGCGCAAGCCGGTCTGACGCACCGCGCGCCGCGTGAGCGATCTTGCGACGGCGCGCCACGCGGAACCAGTAAAATACCGCGCGTCCCGGGCCGCGCAGCGCATGCCGCGCGCCCGCTTTCGGAGCAGTCCAAGCACACCGTTGTTTCGATTCGCTTTTTTACGGAACTCAACGTTTTGTCCACGATGTTGTCCACACGAGGTGTGGACAACGTCCCGATGAATGACGAAATTCAGCGCCTATGTCAACGAAGAAGCCCAGCGCGGCCTATAGCGAAGCATCGATCAAGGTGCTCAAGGGTCTCGAGCCGGTCAAGCAGCGGCCCGGCATGTACACCCGTACCGAAAATCCGCTGCACATCATCCAGGAAGTCATCGACAACGCGTCCGACGAGGCGCTCGGCGGCTACGGCAAGCAGATCATGGTCACGCTGCACGCCGACCAGTCGGTGTCGGTCGAGGACGACGGCCGCGGCATCCCGTTCGGGATGCACCCCGAAGAGGGCGTGCCGGTCGTCGAGATCGTGTTCACGCGCCTGCACGCAGGCGGCAAGTTCGACAAGGCCGCCGGCGGCGCATACACGTTCTCGGGCGGCCTGCACGGCGTCGGCGTGTCGGTGACGAACGCACTCGCGACGCGTCTCGACGTGACGGTCTGGCGCGACGGCAAGATCGCCGAGCTCGGTTTTGCCGACGGCGATGTCGTGAAACCGCTCGCGACGCAAGGCGCGGGCCGCGGCGAAAAGAAGTCCGGCACGCGTGTGCAGGTGTGGCCGAATCCGAAGTACTTCGATTCGCCGAACCTGCCGCTCGGCGAGCTGCAGCGTCTGCTGCGCTCGAAGGCCGTGCTGCTGCCGGGCGTCGAGGTCGTGCTCGTCAACGAGAAGACCGGCGAGCGCCAGGCGTGGAAGTACGAGGACGGCCTGCGCGGCTACCTGCTCGACGAGATGAACGGCAGCGAGCTGCTGATCCCGCTGTTCGAAGGCGAGCGCTTCGCCGATGCGCGTTCGACCGACGAAACCTTCGCCGAAGGGGAAGGCGCGTCGTGGGTCGTCGCATGGAGCGAGGAAGGGTCGCTCGTGCGCGAGTCGTACGTGAACTTGATCCCGACGCCGGCCGGCGGCACGCACGAGTCGGGCCTGCGCGACGGTCTCTACCAGGCGGTGAAGAGCTTCGTCGAACTGCACAACCTGCAGCCGAAGGGCGTGAAGCTGCTCGCGGAAGACGTGTTCGCGCGCGTGTCGTTCGTGCTGTCCGCGAAGGTGCTCGATCCGCAGTTCCAGGGGCAGATCAAGGAACGCCTGAACAGCCGCGACGCGGTGAAGCTCGTGTCGTCGTTCTCGCGTCCGGCGCTCGAACTGTGGCTGAACCAGCACGTCGAGCACGGCAAGAAGCTCGCCGAACTCGTGATCAAGCAGGCGCAGGCGCGCACGCGCGCGGGCCAGAAGGTCGAGAAGCGCAAGAGCTCGGGCGTCGCGGTGCTGCCCGGCAAGCTGACCGATTGCGAGACGGAAGATATCGCGCGCAACGAACTGTTCCTCGTCGAGGGCGACTCGGCGGGCGGTTCCGCGAAGATGGGCCGCGACAAGGAATACCAGGCGATCCTGCCGCTGCGCGGCAAGGTGCTGAACACGTGGGAAACCGAGCGCGACCGTCTGTTCGCGAACAACGAGGTGCACGACATCTCGGTCGCGATCGGCGTCGATCCGCACAGCCCGGACGACACCGTCGATCTGGCGAACCTGCGCTACGGCAAGATCTGCATCCTGTCGGACGCGGACGTCGACGGCTCGCACATCCAGGTGCTGCTGCTCACGCTGTTCTTCAAGCATTTCCCGCAGCTGATCGAGCGCGGTCACGTGCATGTCGCGCGGCCGCCGCTGTTCCGCGTCGATGCGCCCGCGCGCGGCAAGAAGCCCGCGCAGAAGCTCTATGCGCTCGACGAAGGCGAACTCGAGGCGACCCTCGACAAGCTGCGCAAGGACGGCGTGCGCGAAACGCAGTGGAGCATCAGCCGCTTCAAGGGCCTCGGCGAAATGAGTGCCGAGCAGCTGTGGGACACGACGATGAACCCCGACACGCGCCGCCTGATGCCGGTGAAGCTCGGCGAGCTTGACTACGAGGCGACCGTCGCGCGGATGACGATGCTGATGGGCAAGGGCGAGGCAGCCGCGCGGCGCGGCTGGCTCGAGGAAAAGGGCAACGACGTCGAAGCGGATATTTAGTGCGGTGTTCGACGCCAATCGGCACTGATGCGCTGCGCCTTCGCGCCCGTGGCGGCGTCGCAAATCCTCGCGATGCCGCTCGGCATCGCTGCGGTTTGCTTCTTGCCGCGAACGCGAATCCGCTGGCGCATCAGCACCGCTTGGCATCGAACACGACACCGCATCCGCGCGGCCGGGCATGACGCCCGGCCCGGCCTCACGCCACTTACGAATACGGAATACAGATGGACGACAATACTTCCGATCTCTTCGCCGGGTCCGACGCACCGGACGCCGATGCGCTGACGCTCGGCAACTACGCGGAGCAGGCGTACCTCAGCTACGCGGTCAGCGTCGTGAAGAGCCGCGCGCTGCCCGACGTGTGCGACGGTCAGAAGCCGGTGCAGCGCCGGATCCTGTTCGCGATGAACGAAATGGGCCTCGGCCCCGACGCGAAGCCGGTGAAGTCGGCACGCGTGGTCGGCGACGTGCTCGGTAAATACCACCCGCACGGCGACCAGTCGGCGTACGACGCGCTCGTGCGTCTCGCGCAGGATTTCTCGCTGCGCTATCCGCTGATCGACGGGCAGGGCAACTTCGGCTCGCGCGACGGCGACGGCGCGGCGGCGATGCGATACACCGAAGCGCGGCTCACGCCGATCTCGAAGCTGCTGCTCGACGAGATCGACCAGGGCACGGTCGATTTCATGCCGAACTACGACGGCTCGTTCGAGGAACCGAAGACGCTGCCGAGCCGCATGCCGTTCGTGCTGCTGAACGGCGCGTCGGGCATCGCGGTCGGTCTCGCCACCGAAATCCCGTCGCACAACCTGCGCGAGGTCGCGGCGGCGGCGGTCGCGTTGATCCGCAATCCGAAGCTCACGCACGCGGAGCTGATGAACCTGATCCCCGGCCCGGACTTCCCGGGCGGCGGCCAGATCATCTCGAGCGACACCGAGATCGCGGCGGCCTATGAAACCGGCCGCGGCAGCCTGAAGGTGCGCGCGCGCTGGAAGATCGAGGATCTCGCGCGCGGCCAGTGGCAACTGGTCGTCACCGAGTTGCCGCCGAACACGTCGGGCCAGAAGGTGCTCGAGGAAATCGAGGAGCTGACCAACCCGAAGCTCAAGCTCGGCAAGAAGACGCTCACGCCCGAGCAGCTCAACACCAAGAAGGCGATGCTCGACCTGCTCGACGCGGTGCGCGACGAGTCGGGCAAGGAAGCGGCGGTGCGGCTCGTGTTCGAGCCGAAGTCGCGCACGATCGACCAGACGGAATTCGTGAACACGCTGCTCGCGTACACGAGCCTCGAGTCGAACGCGACGCTGAACCTCGTGATGATCGGCGCCGACGGCCGGCCGGGCCAGAAGGGGCTGCTGACGATCCTCGACGAATGGGTGAAGTTCCGCCAGCTGACGATGACGCGCCGCTGCCGCCATCGTCTCGCGAAGGTCGACGACCGCATCCACATCCTCGAAGGGCGGATGATCGTCTTCCTGAACATCGACGAGGTGATCCGCATCATCCGCGAGGCGGACGAGCCGAAGGCCGCGCTGATGAGCGCGTTCGGCCTCTCCGACCGCCAGGCCGAAGACATCCTCGAAATCCGGCTGCGTCAGCTCGCGCGGCTCGAGAAGATCAAGATCGAGAAGGAACTCGAAGCGCTGCGCGACGAGAAGGCGAAGCTCGAGGAACTGCTCGCGAACGAAAGCGCGATGAAGCGGCTGATGATCAAGGAGATCGAGGCCGACGCGAAGCAGTACGGCGACGATCGCCGCACGCTGATCCAGCAGGAAAAGCGCGCGACGTTCGAGGCGAAGGTCGTCGACGAGCCGGTGACGGTCGTCGTGTCGCAGAAGGGCTGGGTGCGTGCGCTGAAGGGCCACGGGCTCGACCCGGCGGGCTTCTCGTTCAAGGCCGGTGACCACCTGTACGCGGCGTTCCAGTGCCGCACGCCCGATCGCCTGATCGCGTGGGGCAGCAGCGGCCGCGTGTACTCGGTCGACGTGTCGGTGCTGCCGGGCGGGCGCGGCGACGGCGTGCCGGTGACGTCCCTGATCGAGCTCGAATCGGGCTCGCACCTGATGCACTACTACGCGGCGCCGGCCGAGCAGCAACTGCTGCTCGCATCGAGCACCGGCTTCGGCTTCCTCGCGAAGGTTGGCGACATGGTGAGCCGCGTAAAGGCCGGCAAGTCGTTCATGACGATCGATACGGGCGCGGTGCCGCTTGCGCCGATGCCCGTGCTGCCGAACGCGACGCAGGTCGCGTGTCTGTCGAGCGGCGGCCGTCTGCTGGTATTCGGGATGGACGAGATGAAGACGCTGTCCGGCGGCGGCCGCGGCGTGATCCTGATGGCGCTCGACGACAAGGAAACGCTCGTGCAGGCGCTCGCGATCGACCCGGCCGGCGTCGTGCTGATCGGCACCGGTCGCGGCGGCAAGGCGCAGGAAGAAACGCTGTCGTACGCGGGGCTCGCGCCGCACGTCAGCAAGCGCGCACGCAAGGGCCGCACGCCGGAAACGAAGCTCAAGGTCGTCAACGAACTGCGTCCGCTGCTCGGCTGACGCCGCATCCGGTCGCTGGTTCGACCGGCATCGAGGCCGCACCTCCGCTTCGGCGGGCGTGCGGCCTGTTCTTTGGGGCGACGCATTCAGGAAAGCGAGCGTGGCGCCGTCACGCGGAACTTGCAAAATATTGTGAAATACCGCCAGGGGGCTGAACCGCGCGGCGGCGCGCCGGTCGAACGTCGCTCGAGACCGCGCGTGACGCGGCTGTTCGTTGCACTCAACCCATAACAGGATTGCCGCCATGTCCCACGCCGTTGCCGTCGCGCTGTTTCTTCATCTGCTGGCCGTCGCCGTGTGGGTGGGCGGGATGGTCTTCGCGAACTTCTGCCTGCGCCCGGCGCTGTCCGACCTGACGCCGCAGCTGCGGCTGCCGCTGATCGAGGGCGTGTTCCGCCGTTTCTTCAACTGGGTGTCGGGCTCGGTGATCGTGATCCTGCTGTCCGGCGGTTTCCTGCTCACGGCATTCGGCGGCGCGCATGCGACGTGGTCGCTGCATGCGATGGCGGGGCTCGGCGTCGTGATGATGCTGATCTTCGGTCATATCCGCTTCGCGCTGTTCCCGCGCATCCGCCGCGCGGTGCAGGCGCAGAACTGGCCGGACGGTGCGCGCGCGGTGAATACGGTGCGCCTGCTGGTCGTCGTCAACCTCGTGCTCGGCGTCGTGACGATCGGCGCGGCCGTGCTGTCGCGCGGCTTCTGATCGCCGACCTCTGAACTTGCGGCGCCGTTCGGCGCCCGCCGCCGGCGCGATGCCGCGCGCCGCTACGCGGCCAGCATCGCGTCGAGCAGCCACGCGCCGGCCGGGCCGAGCGGCCGGTTGCGCGACCACACCGCATCGACCCGCACGCGGCGCGGCCAGCCGCGCGAGCGCAGCTCGCAGAGGCGATCGCGCGCGAAGTGCTCGACCATCCAGCGCGGCAGCTCGGCCCAGCCGAACCCCAGCACCGCCATCTCCAGCAGCATCAGATAGCTCGGCGCGAGCCAGCGCTGCGTGCCGACGACGATCCGGTCGTCGGCGCCGCGATCCTCCGGTTTCACGTATGTGTTGAGGCGCAGCTCGCGCGCGTCGCGCAGCGCCGCGTGCGGCACGTCGGCGTCGCCATACGCCGCAAGCGCGTGCGTGCGCCCGACGAACAGACCGATCTCCGATTCTTCCGCCACCGTCGCCGCGCCGATATCGGGCGGGTAGACGGCGCGCGCGGCCATCAACCCGAGCTGCGCGCGGCCCTGCTGGATCAGGTCGAGCACGTCCTCGTGTTCGGCGATCTGGCATTCGAGCTCGAGCGCAGGAAAGCGCTGCTCGAGCGCCATCAAGGTTTCCTCGTAACGCTTCGACTGGTACGTGTCGGACACGACGAGCGTCAGCCGCGCTTCCTCGCCCTGCGCGAGCCGCGCGGCGGTGCGGTCGATCGCCGCGCCGGCTTCCAGCGCGCGCTGCACCTGCGGCAGCAGCGCGCGACCGGCATCGGTCAGCGTCGGCGCGCGCGTCGAGCGGTCGAACAGCTGCACGCCGAGATCGATCTCGAGGTTCGCGATCGCTTCGGACACCGTCGACTGGCGCTTGCCGAGCTTGCGGGCGGCGGCCGTGAACGAGCCGAGCAGCGCGGCTTCGGCGAACGCGAGCAGGGCTTCGGGTGCGTGGCGCATGCGGTGGATCTCTGGCGTCATATCGGTAAAACCGATGATATCAAACTGGATTCATACGGTTGTGCCGATCAAAATGGCCGACATGGTGGTACAAACGAATCGGAGGGAACCATGAAACAGATGAACAAAACGGTGACGGAACGCCTCGTTCACGCGCTGACGTTCGAGCTGGTGGCGATCGCGCTGTGCGCGCCGATCGGCGCGTGGCTGCTCGACATGCCGGTGTCGCACGTCGGCGTGCTGACGGTGATGGTCTCGCTGATCGCGATGGCCTGGAACATGACGTTCAACACGCTGTTCGATCGCTTCGAGCGGCGGGCCGGCCTCACGCGCACGCTCGGCATGCGGATCGCGCATGCGGTCGCGTTCGAGCTTGGCCTCGTCGCGATGGTGGTGCCGGTCGCCGCGTGGTGGCTGAACGTGAGCCTCGTCGAGGCGCTGCTGCTCGACCTCGGCATCGTGCTGTTCTTCCTGCCTTACACGTTCTGCTTCAACCTCGCGTACGACGCGCTGCGCGCACGCTGGGTCGCACGCCGCGTCGCGGTGCAGGCGGGCTGAGCGGCAAGCGTCCGGCGGGGGTGGCGGTGACCGCTGCCGACCGTCAGTGCGCGACGGCCCACAGCCACACGCCGCATGTGATCGCGACCGCAGCGTAGACGGCATACACGGGCACCTTGAAGCGCGCGAAGCACAGCGTCGCAAAGGCGCCCGTGAGCCAATAGACGGGATCGGCCGGTTCGCGATGCAGGATCTTCACGACGGCGACGACGAGAAAGCCCGTCGTCGCCGCGCGCAGCAGGCGCATCCCGTGCTCGAAGCGCGAATGGCGCTTGAGCCGGAACAGATGGTTCTGCGCGAACACGACGAGACACCCCGACGGAATGAACAGCGCGGCGGTCGCGAGCAGCGCGCCGGTCCAGCCGTCGGTCAGGTAGCCGAGAAACGGCACGACGTTCAGCAGCGGGCCGGGCGACACTGGCGACAGCGCGAACGCGAGCGTGAAGTCGCGATCGGAGATGCCGGTGGCCGGCGACACGAACAGCGTCTTGAGCACGGGCAGCGCGGAGAAGCCGCCGCCGAACAGCGTCATGCCGGCGCCGGCGAGCCGCGGCCACAGCAGCGTCATCTGGTAGTCGCCGGGCAGCGGCACGGCGAATACCGCGACGAGGACGGCGAGCAGCACGAGCAGGTTGCGGTCGCGCTTCGACAGCGTGAAGTCGACTGCGTCGTGTTGCGGCGGCCCGGTGAGCCAGCCTGCTGCGAACGCCGCGAAAAGAATCCCGACGAAAGCGGCCGGACTATGCGCGAAAGCGAGCAGAATCGTCGACAGCGCGGCGATCACCTGTTCGAGCCGCGTGCGCGCGAGCGTGCGCAACTGCTTGACCCACGTGACGCCGATCAGCGCGGCGAGCACCATCCCGAAGTGATTGATCAGGATCGGCGCGGCGAGCGAGCGCACGATCGGTGTGCGGTAGAAGATCGCAAATAGCGTCATCAGCACGGAGAACGGAAGGACGCTCGCGATGCCGGCGACCCACGCGCCGGCGCGGCCATGCAGCGTCTGGCCGACCTGCACCGCGACATTGCAGCCGACAGGGCCTGGCACGAGCCATGCAAGGGCGACGAAATCGGCGAACACGTGCGGCTCGATGCGCTGCAACCGTTCAACGTAGTGGCGTTCGAGCTGCGCCATCATCGAAAGCCCGCCCCACGACACGGCGGAAATGGCGGCGACGACCTTGAACAAGGCCCACAGGGATGCCTGTGCCTGTTCGACACGTTCGGCCGCTTCGACTTCGACGGTGGTCATGATGGTGTTGCTGTTGGCGCAGGGCCTGGTCTCGCGCATGGTGACGTGCCGGCGGCCTGCCGACACGATGGCCCTCCCAATTGTCCGCCGCGCGTCGTGACACTGCCATGCGCGAAAACGCTAGTAAATGAACTAAACAGCAGGATCGGAAACCGAAACAATCGGTGTGCTGCGCAACATGTGCCGCGCGGGTTGCAGGCTCATGCGCCGGTGCTGCCGGTCGCGCGGTGCGCGAGGACGTTCGGCCGGTCGCCGCGCACACCGAAGCGCGCGATCAGCGCGGGGATCGCGTCGGCCGGCACGGGGCGCGAGAACAGGAAGCCCTGCGCCTCGATCTCGCCGAGCGCGGACAGCCATGCAATCTGCTCCTCGGTTTCGGTGCCTTCGACGACGACCGTCAGGCCGAGCGAGCGCGCGAGATGCACGATCGACGACACCATCACGCACACGCTGCGATCGTTCGGGATCGCCTGCACGAACGAGCGGTCGACCTTCAGCGTATCGACGGAGAAGCGGTGCAGGTACGACAGCGACGAGTAGCCGGTGCCGAAATCGTCGAGCGCGATCCGGATGCCGAGCTTCTTCAACGCGACGATCTTCTCGGACACGAGCTCCGGATATTCCATCATCGCGGTCTCGGTGATCTCGAGTTCGAGCCGGTTCGCGTCGATGCCGGTGTCCTGCAGCGCCTGCGAGATCGTCTCGATCAGGTCGCCGCGCCAGAACTGCACCGGCGAGATGTTGATCGCGAGCGTCAGCGTGTCGTGGCCCTCGTCGCGCCAGCGCGCGATCTGTTCGCACGCGGTGCGGATCACGAAGTCGCCGATCGGCACGATCAGGCCCGTCGATTCGGCGATCGAAATGAATTCGTTCGCGGAGATGATCCCGTGTTCGGGGTGGTCCCAACGCGCGAGCGCCTCGAAGCCGGTGATCGTGCGGTGCGTCAGGTCGATCTTCGGCTGGTAGGCGAGGAACAACTGCCCCTCGGCGAGCGCGACGCGCAATTGCTGTTCCCAGCGCATCAGGTGATCCGCGCGATGCGACAGGTGCGGCGCGTAGAACTGGTAGCAGTTCTTGCCCGCGTCCTTCGCGCTGTACATCGCGAGGTCGGCCTTCTTCAGCAGGTCGATCTCGCTTTCGTTCGCGACGGTGTGCAGCGCGATGCCGATGCTCGCGTGCAGCACGAACGAACTGCCGCGCACGTCGAAGGGCTCGCCGAACATCCGGATGATCGCTTCCGCGAGCCGCACCGCGCGCCGTTCGACGTCGTCGCCCTTCATCACGACGACGAACTCGTCGCCGCCGATCCGCGCGAGCGACCCTTCGTCGCCGACGGCATCCGACAGGCGCGACGCGGTCATCTGCAGCACGATGTCGCCGGCGTTGTGGCCGAGCGTGTCGTTGACGGTCTTGAAGTTGTCGAGGTCGATGAACAGCAGGCCGAGCCGCGACAGGCTGGTTGGCATCGACACGTCGTTGCGCAGCCCGCGCAGGGTCGCGTAGCGGTTCGCGAGGCCGGTGAGCAGGTCGTATTCGGCGAGCTGGGTCATCTCGCGCTCGCGGCCGAGCAGCTTGCCGATCAGCCCCGTCGCGACGCCGAAGAACGCGAGCATCGCGAGCGTGATGAAGCTCGTCATCAGCAGGTAGACGTTGCGCGTGTGGTAGTAGTCCGCGAATTCCTCGGTCTGCGACAGCCCGACCATCACCGCGAGCGGGTAGCCGTCGAGGTGGCGGTACGACACGATGCGCGTCACGCCGTCGATCGGGTCGATGATCGTGCCCGTCACGCGCTCGGCGATCGGGTAGACGCCCGATGCGGAGAACGCACCCGGTGCGTTGTTGAGCGAGCCGGTGCGCCGCGCGAGCACGGTGCCGGTGTCGGACACCACGGAGATCACGCCTTCCTTGCCGATCGCCGCGTTGTTGTAGAAGTCGTTCGTGAAGTAGCTCGGGTCTTCCGACACCACGACGACACCCGCGAAGCTGCCGTCCGGATTGTTCAGGCGCCGCGTCATCTGCAGCGTCCAGTGGCTCGACACGCGGCCGAGCACGGGCTTGCTGATGTAAAGGCGGTCGTCGTTGTGCGCGAGGTGGACCTTGAAGTGCTCGCGGTCGGCCAGGTTGATCGGCTTCGGATGGAGTTCGGCCGTGTTCGCGAACAGGATCCCCTTCGCGTTGACGAGCGAAACCTGGATCAGCGTGTCGCTCGGCACGACGCCTTTTTCGACCGCGCTCGCGAGGTTGAAGCGCGCGGGCGATTTTTCGAATTCGAACTTGACGAAGCGGGTGATCTGGTCGACCTGGTGGATCGCCTTGACCGTGTGCTGTTCGAGCGCGGACGACAGGATCGCCGCGGAGGCCGCCGCTTCCTTGTACGCGCTGTCCTTTTCGACCGACAGCCGCGCGATGATCACGGCCCACAGCAGCGCAAGCGCCAGCATCCCGAGCAGCGGGATCGCGAACAGCGCGCGCCGGCGCGACTTGCGTGGCGCGCGTAGCGGCCGGTTCGGCGGCGTGTGGTTTGTCCGGGCGGAGCTCATCGAAGAGGGCAGCGTCCTGCTCGCGTGCGCCATCCCGCGTCGGGATGGCCGGCTATGGTTAGGGTCGCACCGGCGTCTGTTCGTTCGCGGAATGCGCAACCATGGACAGACCCGCCGAAGCGACGGATTAGGCCCGATATTACTGGCTGGAACGTTTTTGCGATAGCCGGGGGAATCGTAGGGCGCTGGCCGGGCCGGCGCCATCGCACATGGCGAAACGTCAGGCGGGCGCCTGGAACGTGCCGTCGACGACCGTCACGACGTGGCCGCCGATCCAGATCGTGCCGTCGTCGTCATAGCGCACGGCAATGCGGCCGTCGCGGCCGATCGCCGTGCCCTGGCGGGCGGTATACGAGGTGCCGGGGTGGCGCTGCTGGCGGCTCAGCAACCCGGCCAGCGCGGCATTCGCGCTGCCGGTGACGGGATCCTCGCCGGTGCCGAAACCGCCGCCCGTCATCAGGCACCGGATTTCGAACGTCGCGGGGTCGCCGTCCGGATGGGGCGCGTAGGCCGCGAGGCCGTGCGCGCCGTAGCGGTGGGTGATCGCCTCGAGCGCGGCCGGATCGGGGGCGAGGCCGATGCAGGCCTCGGCCGACGTGAGCCGCACCACGAGCCACGGCGCGCCATTGTCGACCGCGCAAGGTTCGGCATCCGGGTCGATCGCGTCGCTGCGCAACGCGGCCGCGAGCACCGGGTAGTCCGATCGGTCGAGCGGCGTGAACCGTGCCGGCGGCGCGGCAAATGCCCAGCCATCGGCCTGTTCGCGCAGTTCGACCCGGCCGACCCCGCACTGCTGGATCAGCCGGCCCGGCGTGCGCGGCCGCGCGCCGCTTTCCAGGTACGCGTGCGCGGTGCCGAGCGTCGGGTGGCCGGCGAACGGCAGTTCGCCGCCCGGCGTGAAGATCCGGACGCGGTAATCGGCCTCCGGATCGGTCGGCGTGCACACGAACGTCGTTTCCGACAGGTTCGTCCAGCGGGCGATCGCGAGCATGTCGTCGTCGCCGAGCGAGTCGGCGTCGAATACGACGGCGAGCGGGTTGCCCTTGAACGGCACCGACGTGAAGACGTCGACCTGCTTGAAGCGGACGCGGCGGGTCATCGTGGCGGTCACGTGACGTGACTTACGCGACTTCGGCGATCAGTTCGATCTCGACGCATGCGCCGAGCGGAATCTGCGCGACGCCGAACGCCGAACGCGCGTGCTTGCCTGCGTCGCCGAACACTTCGGCGATCAGTTCCGACGCACCGTTCGTCACGATGTGCTGTTCGGTGAAGTCGAGCGCCGAGTTGACGAGGCTCATCAGCTTCACGATGCGCGTGACCTTGTTCAGGTCGCCGGTGTGCGCGTGCAGCGTCGCGAGCAGGTCGATCGCGATCGAGCGCGCAGCCGCCTTGCCGTCTTCCGTCTGCAGGTCGGCGCCGAGCTTGCCTGCCCAGACCTTGCCGTCCTTCTTGGCGATGTGGCCCGACAGGTAGACCGTGTTGCCGCTTTGCGCGCTCATCACGTAGGCGGCAGCCGGTGCGCCGGCGGTCGGGAGCTCGATGCCGAGCGACTTCAGTTTGTCGTAGACGTTAGCCATGTGTTCGATTCCTCGTAGAGAGTCGTGACAGGGAAAAAGGGGATCAGAGACGCTCGCGCAGCAGCTTGCCGAGGCGCGCGACGCCTTCCTCGATCTTTTCCGGCGGCACCGTCACGAACGACAGGCGCAGCGTGTTCTGCTGCGGGTCGTTCGCGAAGAACGGCGCGCCCGGCACGAAGGCGACGTGGTTGTCGACCGCGGCCTCGAGCAGCTTCATGCTGTCGATCTGCGCGGGCAGGTTCACCCAGATGAACATGCCGCCGTCCGGGCGGTTCCACGTGACGCCTTCCGGCATGTGACGCGCGAGCGACGCGAGCATCGCCTCGCATTGCGCGCCGTACAGCTGGCGGATCGTCGGGATGTGCTCGTCGAGGAAGCCGTCCTTGATCACTTCGTGCGCGATGCGCTGCGTGAGCGTCGGCGTGTGCAGGTCGGTGGCCTGCTTGGCCTGCACGAGCTTGAAGTGGAGTTCCTCGGGGGCAATGATGTAGCCGATCCGCAGGCCCGGCGCGAGCACCTTCGAGAACGTGCCGAGGTGCACGACGTGGTCCGGTGCCATCGACAGCATCGTCGGCAGCGGCTCGCCCTGGTAGTTCAGTGCGCCGTACGGGTCGTCTTCCAGCACCGGGAACGGGCTCGACTGCGCGAACGCGGCGAGCGCGCGGCGGCGCTCGACGGGCAGGCGGCGGCCGGTCGGGTTCTGGAAGTTCGGCTGCGCGTACAGCAGGCGCGCGCCTTGCGTCAGGTCGGGCGTGAGGCCCTCGGGCAGCAGGCCCTGCTCATCGGTCGGCACCTGCACGTAGCGCGGCTCGTACAGCGAGAACGACTGCAGCGCGCCGAGGTAGGTCGGGGTTTCGACGAGGATCGGGCTGTCCGGATCGATCAGCGCCTTGCCGAGCAGGTCGAGCGCCTGCTGCGAGCCGGTCGTGATCAGCACCTGCGACACGCGCACGCTGTAGCGCTCGGCGATCCATTCGCGCAGCGGCAGGTAGCCTTCGGTCGCGCTGTACTGGAGTGCGGCGGCGGGCGCATCGCGCAGCACGCGGTCGGCCGCGGCGCGCATGCGTTCGGCCGGGAACGTCGCGGGAGCGGGCAGGCCGCCTGCGAACGAGATGACCTCGGGGCGTTCCGTGACCTTCAGGATCTCGCGGATCGCAGAGCTCGTCAGCTTGCGGGCGCGTTCGGAAAGCTGCCAGTGCGGCGGATGCAGGTCGCTCGGATTCATAGTCTCCTCGTTCGGATATCGTGGTCAGTCAAGAAAGGTCGATCAGGCGGATTGCGTCGGCGCAGCCGGGTGGGCGTGCGGGAGCGCGATCGAGCCGTCGCGGCCGGGTGGGCAAAACCGTTCAGGCAAAACGAACATTATGGCGCACCTCATCAACCGGCGCGAGCGGGACGCGGGGCCGTGGCCACCGCCGAGCGCCGGCCGAGCATCACGGTCGCGATCACGGCGGCCGCGAACAGCCACGTCGACGGCGTCACCGTTTCGCCGAACAGCAGCGCGGAAAAGGCGATCGTGAAGAAGATCTGCAGCAGTTGCACCTGGCCGACGCGCGCGATGCCGCCCATGGCGAGCCCGGCGTACCACGCGAAAAAGCCGATGAATTGCGAAAAAAGGGTCACGTAGCCGAAGGCGAGCCAGGTGCGCAGTGCGAGCGGTGCAGGGTGCGCGACGTGCTGCGTCCACGCGAGCCAGCCGACCGGCAGCACGAGAAACGGCGCGGATACGACGAGTGCCCAGCAGATCACCTGCCAGCCGCCGATCTGGCGCGCGAGGCGCGCGCCTTCCGCATAGCCGAGCGCGCCGATGCCGACCGCGACGAGCATCAGCGCGTCGCCGGCCTGCACCGTGCCGCCGCCGTCGCGCAGCGCGAACGCGATCACGAGCGCGCTGCCCGCCAGTGCGCTGGCCCAGAACGCCTTCGACGGCCGTTCGTGCGACAGCCACGCCGCGTACAGCGCGACGAACAGCGGCTGCAGGCCGTTCACGACCGCGCCGTGCGAGGCCGGCACGGTTTTCATCGCCCACGCGGAGAACACCGGATACGCGATGATCACGCCCGCCGACACGACCGCGAGGCTTTTCAGCTGCGCGCGGGTCGGCAGCCGTTCGCGGCGCCACCACAGCAGCAGGCCGGCCGGCACCGACGCGGCGAGCGCGCGGCCGAGCCCGTTCAGCAGCGGATTGAGTTCGGAGACGACGATACGCGTCATCGGCAGCGTGAGGCTGAAGATCATCACGCCGATGAGGCCGAGCAGCATGCCCCGGGTTTCGCGCGAATTCATGTACTGGGTGTCTCCGTATTGCTGGGTTCGTGTAATCGAAGGGGCGGCAGGGCGTTCAGCGCAGCGTGCGCGCGCCCTGCGGCGTGTCGAATTCGGCGACGAGCGCGGGCGGGCCGTCGCCGGTTTCGAGTTCGATCAGATGGCCGGCGCCGAGCCAGTCGAGCTGCTCGCGAATGGCGTCCGCACGCGGGTGGACGCCCTTGAGCGCCTTCAGCGCGATGCCGTCGTTCGGCAGCGATTCGGCCGGATGGCGTGGGCTGTCCCACTGGATCAGCGACGGCACGAGGCCGTCGCCCACGCCTTGCCACGTGGGGAACGCGCCGTCGTCGGGCACCGTGAGGCCCCAGCTCAGGTCGCCGCGCCGCATGGCGACGACCGGCGCGATGCGCGTGGGGTACTGGCTTTGCCACAACGCGAGCTGGCGCGGGCGGTCGACGCGCGCGACCCAGTGCGCGAGGAACGGGCCCTGCGCGAGCCGTGCGTGCATTGCCGGATCGTCGAGGCCGAACAGCCGCGCGCGCGGCGGCGTGGCGTCCTCACCCGTGGCTGGCGCGTCGGGATCGATCGCGATCACTTCGAGATACAGCCCGCCCCACGCGCCGAACAGCGCGTTATGGGTGCGCATCAGCGGATGGCGGCCGCCGCCGGCCGGTTCGATGCCGAGCGCGTCGGCGACATGGCGCACGCCTTCGTCGAGCGTGCGCGCGGCGATCACGAGATGGTCGAGGGTCAGGGAGCGGGCTGGCATGAACGTCGGTCGGGAAGCGAAAGTGTCATGGTAGGCAGGCGATGCGCCGGGTGGTCGGGCGGCCGGCCGGGGCCCGGGCGGCGATGCAAGCCGGGCGGTGCCGACCCGCGTTTGGCGGGGCCGGAACGGCGGCCGCACGATCGCCATTGCGGTCAACTGTAATCGTCGGCACCGGCACAGTAACGGTACAATCGGCGCGATAGCCTTCGGTACAGTTGGAGCTGCCGCCCATGTCCACCGTCCCACTCGCCCAGATTCCCGCGCCGCACGATACGGCCACGCTCACGCTCGTCGACCAGCTCGTCCAGTGGGCGCGGCGCCGTATCGACGAACGCGTGTTCCGGCCCGGCATGCGGATGCCGTCGATCCGCAAGCTCGCGCTCGACAAGAGCGTGTCGCGTTTCACCGTCGTCGAGGCATACGAGCGGCTCGTCGCGCAGGGCTACCTCGACTCGCGGCGCGGCTCGGGTTTCTACGTGCGCGAGCGCACGGCCACCGGCCCGCAGCCGGCCGACAACGTGGTGCGCGTGGCCGAGGCCGCGCCGGTGCACAACACGATCGACGTGGTCTGGCTGCTGCGCAACATGTTGCATACCGTCAGTCCGGAAAAAGGGCCGGGTCTCGGCTACCTGCCGGGCCGCTGGCTCGACGGCGAGCTGATCACCGGTGCGCTGCGCGCGCTCGGGCGCCAGTCGGGCGCGCAGATGCTCGGTTTCGGCACCGCGCAGGGCTTCCTGCCGCTGCGCCAGCAACTGCAGACGCGCCTCGCGGAAGTCGAGATCGGCGCGAAGCCCGAGCAGCTCGTGATGGTGTCGGGTATCACGCAGGCGATCGACCTGATCTCGCGGATCTACGTGCGGCCCGGCGATGCGGTGATCGTCGGCGATCCCGCGTGGTTCCAGATGTTCGGCCGCTTCGCGTCGCAGGGCGCGCAACTGGTCGGGATGCCCTATACGCCCGACGGCCCCGATCTCGACGCGCTGGAAACGCTCGTGCAGATGTGGCGACCGAAGATGCTCGTGATCAATTCGGTGCTGCAGAACCCGACCGGCACGTCGCTGTCGGCCGCGCAGGCGTTCCGGATCCTGAAACTCGCGGAGGCGTACGACTTCCTCGTCGTCGAGGACGACGTGTACGGCGACCTGTGCCCGCCGAGCTACCCGGCCACGCGGCTCGCGAGCCTCGACCAGTTGAAGCGCGTGATCTACCTGGGCAGCTATTCGAAGACGCTCGCGGCGAATTTGCGGGTCGGCTATGTCGCCTGCGCGCCGGAGATCGCGAAGGCGGTTACCGACCAGAAGATGCTGGTCGGGATGACGACGCCGGAGCTCAACGAGCGCGTGTTGTACAAGATCCTAACCGAAGGGCATTACCGGCGTCACGTCGAGCGGCTGCGCACGCGGCTCGACGGTGTGCGCGACAAGACCGCGCGGATGCTCGAACGCACCGGGCTGCGGCTTTTCACGATGCCGGCGGCCGGGATGTTCCTGTGGGCCGACACGGGCGTCGATTCGGACGCGCTCGCGGCCGCCGCGCACGAGGAAGGGTTCCTGCTGACGCCGGGGAGCCTGTTCTCGCCGCAGCAGTCGACGTCGACGTGGACGCGCTTCAACGTCGCGAACTGCGGCGATCCGGCGCTGCCGGGGTTTCTCGCACGCTACATCGAGTCGGCGACGCGGCGCGCGTCGTGATGGCGGGCGGCACGCCGCCCCTTGAAATCCGGTCGCCCGTCCCCAGATACCCGCCCAAACCGCCTGCGCCAGGCGGTCGTCCTTGACGGGCCCGCCGGCATCGCGCGCCGGGCGCCTGCGCCACACCATTCAAGTTCAAGTAAGAGGAAACAGCATCCATGGCACACGAAACGATGAGCTTTCAGGCAGAGGTCAAGCAACTCCTCCACCTGATGATTCATTCGCTCTACAGCAACAAGGAAATCTTCCTGCGCGAACTGGTGTCGAACGCGTCCGACGCGGCCGACAAGCTGCGTTTCGAAGGGCTCGCGGACAACGCGCTGTACGAGAACGATCCGAACCTGCGCATCCGCATCGGCTTCGACAAGGCCGCCCGCACGATCACGATCGAGGACAACGGCATCGGCATGAGCCGCGACGAGGCGATCGCGAACCTCGGCACGATCGCGCGTTCGGGCACCAAGGAATTCTTCACGAAGCTGTCCGGCGACCAGCAGAAGGATGCGGCGCTGATCGGCCAGTTCGGTGTCGGCTTCTACTCGGGCTTCATCGTTGCGGACAAGATCACCGTCGAGACGCGCCGCGCCGGCCTGCCGGCGAACGAAGCCGTGCGCTGGGAAAGCGCGGGCGAAGGCGATTTCACGATCGACGCGATCGAGCGCGCGCAGCGCGGCACGACGATCACGCTGCACCTGCGCGAAGGCGAGGACGAGCTGCTGTCGTCGCATCGCCTGAAGTCGATCATCCAGAAGTATTCCGATCACATCGCGCTGCCGATCCTGATGCGGAAGGAAGAGTGGGATCAGGAAAAGGGCGAGATGGTCCTGAAGGACGAGGACGAGACCGTCAACCAGGCGAGCGCGCTGTGGACGCGTTCGAAGAGCGACGTCACCGACGAGCAGTACACGCAGTTCTACCAGCACGTCGCGCATGACCACCAGGATCCGCTCACGTGGACGCACAACCGCGTCGAGGGTCGCAGCGAGTATACGCAACTGCTGTTCGTCCCGGCGCACGCGCCGTTCGACATGTGGAACCGCGACTACCGCGGCGGCCTGAAGCTGTACGTGAAGCGCGTGTTCATCATGGACGACGCCGAGCAGCTGCTGCCGCAATACCTGCGCTTCGTGAAGGGCGTCGTGGATTCGGCCGACCTGCCGCTGAACGTGTCGCGTGAAATCCTGCAGGAAAGCCGCGACGTGAAGGCGATCCGCGAAGGCGTGACGAAGCGCGCGCTGTCGATGCTCGAGGAACTCGCGAACGCGGAAGAGGATGCCGGCAAGGAGAAGTACAAGACGTTCTGGAGCGCGTTCGGGCAGGTGCTGAAGGAAGGCCTCGGCGAGGATCACGCGAACCGCGAGCGCATCGCGAAGCTGCTGCGCTTCGCGTCGACGCACGGCGACACCGACGCGCAGGACGTGTCGCTCGCCGACTACGTGTCGCGCATGAAGACCGAGCAGAGCAAGATCTACTACGTGACCGCCGATACATGGCAGGCCGCGAAGAACAGCCCGCATCTGGAAGTGTTCCGCAAGAAGGGTGTCGAGGTGCTGCTGTTGACCGATCGCGTCGACGAATGGATGCTGTCGTTCCTGCATGAATTCGACGGCAAGCCGCTCGCGAGCGTTGCCCGCGGCGATCTCGACCTCGGCGAGCTGAACGACGAGGAAAAGAAGGCGCAGGAGCAGGCGGGCGAGGCGATCAAGCCGGTCGTCGAGAAGATGAAGGAAGCGCTCGGCGACAAGGTCAAGGAAGTGCGCGTCACGTTCCGCCTGACCGATTCGCCGTCGTGCCTCGTCGCGGACGACAACGACATGAGCGGCTACCTGCAGCGGATGCTGAAGGCGGCCGGCCAGAACGCGCCGGCGATGCAGCCGATCCTCGAGATCAACCCCGAGCACGCGCTCGTGAAGCAGCTGAACGCCGACAGCGGCAATTTCGGCGACTGGTGCCATCTGCTGTTCGACCAGGCATTGCTGGCCGAAGGCGGGATGCTCGACGATCCGGCGAGCTTCGTGAAGCGGACCAACGCGCTGCTGCTGTCGCGCACCGCGTGAACGCGCGGATGCGATTCGACGGTGCACGGGCGGGCTGGCGCGAAACGCCCCGGCCCGGCTGCACGCTCGACCAGCGCGACTGGCTGACGCGCGGCGGTTCGCTGACCGCGCATCTCGCGCGGCTCGGCAGCGTGAACGTGCGCGTGACGCGCGAGGCCGTCGACTGTCCGTGGTTCGACGAGCCGGACGCGCTCGACAGTGCGCCGCGCGCGCCGATGTGGGTGCGCGAGGTGATCCTGTCGGTCGACGGCACACCGTACGTCGCCGCGCACAGCATCGCGCCGCTCGCGGCCAGCAAGGGTGTCTGGCAGGCGATGCGGCGGTTGCGCACGCGGCCGCTCGCGGAGCTGCTGTATAGCGATCCGCAGGTCGAGCGCTCCGCGCTCGTCAGCCGGCGCGTGATCGCCGGTCATCCGCTGTATACGCTCGCGAGCCATGCATTGCAGGGTGCGCGGGCGCCCCATGCGTTCGTCGCGCGGCGCTCGGTGTTCCAGCGGCACGGCAAGCCTTTGATGGTCACCGAATGCATGCTGCCGGCGCTGTGGCGTCATCTCGATGCGCACGGCGACGGGCCGGGATCCGTCGGACCGCGCGCAGCAGTGTGATGCTGCAAGGCTTTCCGCCGGTCGTCGGGCCGAATACGCACACGATGATCCTCGGCAGCTTTCCGGGCGAGGCGTCGCTCGATGCCGCGCAGTACTACGCGCATCCGCGCAATCAGTTCTGGCGACTGTTGGGTGCGGTGCTCGGCGAGCCCGGGCTGCACGAGCTTGCTTATGAAGTGCGCCTCGAGCGCGTGCTTTCGCACGGCATCGGCATCTGGGATGTCCTCGATGCGTGCCATCGGCAAGGGAGTCTCGATTCTGCGATCCGCAACGCGAAACCGAACGACTTCGCGTCGTTGCGCGAGCATGCGCCGTTGCTGAAGAAAGTGTGTTTCAACGGGAAGACGGCGGGGCGCTTTGCCGAGGTGATCGGCCAGGCCGGGTACGAGACGCTCGTGCTGCCTTCGTCGAGCCCGGCGAACGCGACGCTTTCTTTCGATCAGAAGCTCGTCTTTTGGCAGGGAATCCGCCGCTGACCGCGATGGCGAATTCTCATTCCAGGATCGGAAGCGCCGCGATCGACTCGGTTGAATCGCGCGTGGGCAGTGCGGCGTAGCCGCACCGTGCCTGTCTTACTTTTGCAACTCGGGCGCCTTTGCCAGCGCGGATTGCAGTTTGGACACCGCATCGGCCGTGGCAAGCTGCCCGGCAAGGCCGAAGTTGCGTTTGAATTCGCTGAACTCCGCGTGGCCGGTACCGGTCACGTCCGCAGTGACCACGGTCTGACCGCTCGGATCCGCGACGGTGCAGGCGAGCGAGACCGAGAAATCCGTGGGCGGCCACGTGAACGGGCTGGGGGACGACGACGTCGTCTTGATCGTCGGCGTGATCACGTAATCGAGATGCTTGGCCTGAATCGTTGCTGCGTCGGGCGCACTCTTGAGTTTGGTCACGTTCTTGAATACGTGGCCGAGACCGATGTAAATCGGCAATTCAAGGTCGTGGTATGGGCGATAGCTGACCTTGTCGCCTCCCCCGCCGGGCGTGATCACTTCCCGCGACAACTGATCATCCGTGATGACCAGACCCACCGTCTTGTCGAGCGGCGATGTCGACAGGGCCGGAATCTTGTTCGCGTCGCCGGTCAGCGAAATTTCGTGCGCGCAGCCGGACAATGCCGCGACCACGGTTGCGACTGCAATCATTCGAATCAATGCCATTGTGCTTGGTCTCTCGTCGTGTGGTTGGTAACGTTATTGAATTGCCTCGAGGAAGGCGGGATCGGCGTATAGCTCGCCGAGCAACTTCTGTACGGCGAGCGGATACTCTTCGCGCGCTTTCGGTACGGCAATCATTGCCGCGAACGCCGAATCCCATTGCGTGCGCGCGGATTTGACCTTGTCGTAGCGCACGGCGCCGGCGCGCATCACGATAAAGCGCGCCGACAGTCTCGCGGCGCCGGTTGCCATACCGACGTCGATGTCGTTTTCCAAGAGCGTCGCCTTGATCTCGACATCGCTTTGCGGCGAGAGCTTGCCGGCCAGCAGCAATTCCTTCGTCATCGCGTCGGCAAGATATGCGCCGAACGAATCACCAACCGGGGATTTCATCAGGTTGGCGCGCAACGGGACCGGATACCGATTGGTGGTATCCGTTTGGGATTCGAACGTGCCGATCTTCGCGTGTGCGGTAGCGACGTTCTTGAGCGCCTGGATATTGTCGACAGCGGGGGAATACGGCGGAGCAACCATCGAACAAGCGGCCAATAGCACAATCGGCGTGATCAGGCCGACTGTACGGACAACGTTGCGCATATTTGAACTACCTCTGATTATTAAAATTGGCTTACGCGGGGGCTGTAAAGCAATGCGGCCCGATGCGCGAACGGCGGATGGGCACGTGAGGTCTTGTCTGGTGGAATTCGATTTTGGCCTCCGTTCGGGAATATCGGCACGGAACCGCGAATCTTGAATGAACGGAAACGACGCACCGGGTCCAAGGCGGGCAGGCAAGCCGAGGCGGTTCCGGTTCGATGTCGAATGGGCCAGATCATCGATCAGTTCTGGCGGTTGCTCGGTGCGGTGCGCGGCGAGCCGCGCGAATGCGATGCTGTCGTTCGAGCAGAAGCTGGTGCAGTGGCGGCCGATTCACGATCGACGCCGATCCGGTTGGCGCGGACGGACGTCGCTCCGGCGCTCAATCGTCCTTGCCCCATCTCCAGCTGGGCTTTTCGCCCTTGATCCAGCAAACGGCAGTCAACAGCGCGACCAACACCACGATGCATGCACCGTATGCAATCGGCGATCGGTGCGGCGGCACCCACCACGCGCACGCGATAATCCCGATCGCGAACAGCAGCAGCACGACCCAGCCCTGCCAGGCTACCGGCAATCCCCAGCCCCATCCGTAGCGCTTTGCCGGAAACCAGATCTTTTTGTCGTTCGAGGTCATGTGTCCTCCTTCGATCGGCGCATGCAGCATGGTGCCACGGGGATTCGAGGTCCGGCGGGCCGACTGTGCGGCACGGCCGCGACTCCCCTCACCAATGCTATCCTCTCGTCCGCTCATCCAGCGTCACCCAGCGAGATTCAATCATGACCCGACTGATCAAGCGCGCGTCCGCCGAGGCGCGCGCGTTCAAGAAACGCAAGCCGTCCGCCTACAACGGCTCCGACAAGCTCCAGCCGCCGCGCGTGAAGCGCCGCCCCGACATCGGCGAACACGACGACGTGCCCGTCCTCGAAGCACCGCGCAAGCCGCGCTTCGCGCCCGTCACGTTCTCGGAAGAGCGCGGCGTGCGCTTCCTGCACTTCGGTACCGAATGGGTGCAGGGCGCAATGCGGATTTCGAAGCCGCTCGCCATCGAACTCGAATACGCGCAGCAGATGATGGCGTGGCTGCTGTTCCTCGAAACGCCCGAGCGGATCGTCCAGCTCGGGCTCGGCACCGGCGCGCTGACCAAGTTCTCGCACCGCTTCCTGCAGCACGCGAAGGTCGAGGCCGTCGAACTGAACCCGGCCGTGATCGTCGCCGCGCGTACGATGTTCGCGCTGCCGCCCGATGACGCACGCCTCGTCGTGCACGAAGCCGACGCGTGGGACTTCGTCAACGATCCGGCCAACCGCGGCACGACGGGCGCACTGCAGATCGACCTGTACGACGCGACCGCGCGCGGCCCGGTGCTCGACAGCGTCGCGTTCTACCGCGCGGTGCGCGGCTGCCTCGCCGACGCGGGCATCGCGACGATCAATCTGTTCGGCGACCATCCGAGCTTCGTGCGCAACATGAAGCACCTGAACGCGGCGTTCGACCATCGCGTGATCGCGCTGCCGGAAGTGCACGACGGCAACCGGATCGCGATCGCGTTCTCGGGCCCCGCGCTCGACGTGCCGTTCGCGCAACTGGAAGCACGCGCGAAGCTGATCGAGGACACGCTGAAGCTGCCCGCGCGCAAGTGGGTGAAAGCCTTGAAAGAAACGACGGGCGCACGCGAATCCTCGTTCGCGATCTGACGCTCATGCGCCGGCCGCATGCCGGTGCAACCGCATGACTGGGGGCGGATCACCTCGGGTTCGCCCCCGCTTGACCGCGCGCTCGCGGCTCCTATACTGGCGCGAAGCTGGGGGAGCCGCAGCCTACCCGTTTTGCCGCTCCTCTCGCCGCCGTACCCGCTCAACAAGATCGATAACCGGGAAAGATGAGGAGACGTCATGGCTCACGATGCCGACGCCAATCGGGCCGCCAAGCGCTGGCTCTGGCTGCTGGTGCTGCCGCTGATCGCGATGGTGTGGGTACCGTCGTACAGCAAGATCGAACCGCAATGGTTCGGTTTTCCGTTTTTCTACTGGTACCAGCTGCTGTGGGTGTTCATTAGCGCGGTGATCACCGCGTTCGTCTATTTCAAGACCAAGAACGCGTGGAAGGCGCGCGGCCCGCACGGAGGTGCACGATGAATCTCGGCGCGACCTTCGTCTTCGTACTCCTGTTCATCGGCGTCACGATCATCGGTTTCCTGGCCGCGAACTGGCGGCGCGGCGATCTCGCCCACCTCGACGAATGGGGCCTCGGCGGCCGCCGCTTCGGCACGATCGTCACGTGGTTCCTGCTCGGAGGCGACCTCTACACGGCCTACACGTTCGTCGCGGTGCCCGCGCTCGTGTTCGGCGCCGGCGCGATGGGCTTCTTCGCGCTGCCGTACACGATCCTGATCTACCCGTTCGCGTTCATCGTGTTCCCGAAGCTGTGGAGCATCGCGAAGCGCCACGGCTACGTGACGGCCGCCGACTTCGTGAACGCACGCTACGGCAGCCGGATGCTCGCGCTCGCGATCGCGGTGACGGGCATCGTCGCGACGATGCCGTACATCGCGCTGCAACTCGTCGGCATCGAAGTCGTGATCGGCGCGCTCGGCTTCGACACGACGGGCTTCGTCGGCGACCTGCCGCTCATCATCGCGTTCGCGATCCTGGCCGCGTACACGTACACGTCGGGGCTGCGCGCGCCCGCGATGATCGCGATCGTGAAGGACATCCTGATCTACATCACGATCGCCGCGGCGGTCATCGTGATCCCGGCGAAGCTCGGCGGCTTCGGGCACATCTTCGCGTCGGTGCCGCCGGCGAAGCTGCTGCTGAAGGCGCCCGACGCGATGAGCCTGAACGGCTACAGTGCTTACGCGACACTCGCGATCGGCTCCGCGCTCGCACTGTTCCTGTATCCGCACTCGGTCACGGCGATCCTGTCGTCGGCGTCGGGTAACTCGATCCGCCGCAACATGGCGATGCTGCCCGCGTACTCGTTCGTGCTCGGCCTGCTCGCGCTGCTCGGCTACATGGCGCTCGCGGCGGGCGTGAAGGACATGCCGCAGTACGCGCCGTACTTCAAGGCGTTCGGCCCGAATTTCGCGGTGCCCGCGCTGTTCCTCGAGTATTTCCCGTCGTGGTTCGTCGGCGTCGCGTTCGCGGCGATCGGCATCGGCGCGCTGGTGCCGGCGGCGATCATGTCGATCGCGGCCGCGAACCTGTACACGCGCAACATCCACCGCGAGTTCGTGAACCGCAACATGACGCACGACCAGGAGACGCACGTCGCGAAGCTCGTGTCGCTGATCGTGAAGGTCGGCGCGGTCGCGTTCATCCTCGGGCTGCCGCTGACCTATGCGATCCAGCTGCAACTGCTCGGCGGGATCTGGATCATCCAGACGCTGCCGGCGATCGTGCTCGGCCTGTACACGCGCGTGCTCGACTATCGCGGCCTGCTGGCCGGCTGGGCGGCCGGCATCGTGTGCGGTACGTGGATGGCGATCTCGCTGAAGCTGGCCAGTTCGATCTTCACGATCCACCTGTTCGGTCTCGCGATTCCCGGCTACGCGGCCGTGTGGTCGCTGGTCGTGAACCTGGTGGTGGCGGTGGTGGTGAGCGTGCTGGTGCGGGTGCTGGGCATGGCGCATGCGGAGGACCGCACGCGGCCGGAGGATTATCTCGACGTCGTCGAGGGTTGATACGGGCGGCGCGGCCGCGTGTCGCGCAGCAACAACGACGCCCGCCACCGCAAAGTGGCGGGCGTTTTCGTTGGCGTCAGCCCTGCGCGCGTTTCGAGAGATCCTCGCGTTGCGACAGGTCCTCGACGTTGACCATCCAGTGCACGCCGAAGCGATCCTTCGCCATCCCGAAGCCGAGCGCCCAGAACGTCTTGCCGAACGGCATCGTCACTTCGCCGCCGTCGGCGAGTGCATTGAACAGCTTCTGGCCTTCCTCGACCGTCGCCGGGTTCAGCGACAGCGAATAGCCGGCATGCGTGCCGCCGCCCGGCTGGCTGCAGTCGCCGTCCGAGCACATGATCATCGAGTCGCCGATCGTGAAGCTCGCATGCATCACCTTGTCGGCCATCTCCGGCGACATCGGGTAATCGGGATTCGGCGGCGCATCCTTGAAGTGCATCTTGAACATCGTCTTCGCGCCGAGCGCCTTTTCGTAGAACTGAAGCGCTTCTTCCGCGCGGCCGTAGAACGTCAGGTACGGTTGGACTTGCATCGTTGTCTCCAGTTGACCGGGTCGGCGTGTCGGTGCCGGCCCGGGTACTTCCAAGATTGACCGGGAAGAGCACGCCGGGATGCGGCCAGCGCACTCGTGACGTGGATTGTAGTGCGCGCGCTTGACGATGGAATGAAAAATAAAAACGGCCGCGAACACGAGGTTCGCGGCCGTTCGTCACGCTTGCTGACGGCTGTTGTCAGGGTTGCTGACAGTTCAACTGACAGCCGTCACGTCACGTCACGTGCACGTGGTTCAGCGCAGCGCGTCGATCAGCTTCTCGAGCTTCACCGCATCGGCGGCGAACACGCGGATGCCTTCGGCCAGCTTTTCCGTCGCCATCGCTTCGTCGTTCAGCTGGAAGCGGAACGATGCCTCGTCGATCGCGACGCGCTCGGTCGGCTTGTCGTACAGCGCGTCCGGCGACAGCTTGCGCGCCACCGTGTCGGTGCTGTCCTGCAGCTTCTGCAGCAAATCGGGGCTGATCGTCAGCAGGTCGCAGCCCGCGAGTTCGGTGATCTGGCTCGTCGTGCGGAAGCTCGCGCCCATCACTTCGGTCGTGTAGCCGAACGTCTTGTAGTACGTGTAGATGCGGCGCACCGACTGCACGCCCGGATCGTTCGCGCCGCCGTCCCGCTCTTCATTCCACTCCGCGCCGGCCTGCTTCTTGTACCAGTCGTAGATGCGGCCGACGAACGGCGAGATCAGTTGCGCACCGGCTTCCGCGCACGCGGCCGCCTGCACGAGCGAGAAAAGCAGGGTCATGTTGCACTTGATCCCTTCCTTCTGCAGTACCTCGGCGGCGCGAATGCCTTCCCACGTCGACGCGAGCTTGATCAGGATGCGCTCGCGGCCGATGCCGGCCTCTTCGTACAGCTTGATGAGTTCGCGACCCTTGTCGATCGAGCGCTGCGTGTCGAACGACAGGCGTGCGTCGACCTCGGTCGACACGCGGCCCGGGATCAGCTTCAGGATCTCCGTGCCGAATGCGATCAGCAGGCGGTCGATGATGAAATCGGAGGGTTCGTTGCGGTGATCGCGGACGGTTTTCTCGAGGATCGGCTTGTACGCGTCCTTCTGGACGGCCTTCAGGATCAGCGACGGGTTCGTGGTCGCATCCTGCGGCTTGTATTGCGCGAGCTGCTGGAAATCGCCCGTGTCGGCGACGACGGTCGTGTACTGCTTCAGCTGGTCGAGTGCGGTAGTCATGACGATTCGGAAGAAGGGCGCGGGGCGCCGGGTTCTCACGGGCCGCGCGAGCGCGGCGGCGAAGCGAAGCGGCGCCGGGCGCCGCCTCCGATCCATCATTTTAGGCCCGATTCGTGTCGAACACGTTTTGGCGTGTCCGGCGCCCGCCGTGGCGGGCGTCGCGCCGCATCACGCGGGGCGACGCGCGTTCAGGATCACCTGCGTGACGATCCCCGCGACGAGCCCCCAGAACGCCGAGCCGATCGACAGCAGCGTGAGGCCGGACGCGGTGACCATGAACGTGACGAGCGCGGCTTCGCGCTGTTTCACGTCCTGCATCGCGTTCGCGAGCCCGCTCATGATCGAGCCGAACAGCGCGAGCGCGGCGACCGACACGACGAGCGCCTTCGGCAGCGCCGCGAACAGCGCGGCGATCGTCGCGCCGAAGATCCCGGCGATCAGGTAGAACGTGCCGCACCACACGGCGGCCGTGTAGCGCTTCGCGTGATCCTCGTGCGCTTCGGGGCCCGTGCAGATCGCCGCGGTGATCGCAGCGAGGTTCACGCCGTGCGAGCCGAACGGCGCGAGCAGCAAGGACGCGAGGCCGGTCGTCGCGATCAGCGGCGACGACGGCGTCGAATAGCCGTCCGCGCGCAGCACCGCGATGCCCGGCACGTTCTGCGACGCCATCGCGACGACGAACAGCGGAATGCCGATGCTGACGATCGATGCGAGCGAGAACGCTGGCATCGTGAACACGGGCTGCGCGAGCGCGATATGGAAGCGGCTGAAGTCGAGCAGGCCGAGGCCGCCGGCCACCGCGGTGCCGACGACCAGCGTCGTGACGATCGCATAGCGCGGCGCGAGCCGCTTGACGATCAGGTAGGTGAAGAACATCGCGAGCACGAGCGCGGTCTGGAACTGCGCGGCGCGGAAGATCTCGATGCCGATCTCGAACAGGATGCCCGCGAGCAAGGCGGCCGCGATGCCGGCCGGAATGCGCCGCATCAGCGTGTCGAACAGCCCGCTCACGCCGATCGCGGTCAGCAGCAGCGCGCACACGACGAACGCGCCGATGGCCTCGGGATACGGCACGCCGGGCAGCGACGCGATCAGCAGCGCGGCGCCGGGTGTCGACCAGGCGACCACGACGGGCGCGCGAAAGCGCAGCGACAGGCCGATCGTCGTCAGCGCCATGCCGATCGACAGTGCCCAGATCCACGACGAGATCTGCGCGTCGGTCAGGTGTGCGGCGCGACCGGCCTGGAACATCAGCACGAGCGAGCTCGTGTAGCCCGTCATCATCGCGACGAAGCCGGCGACGAGCGCGGACACGGACGTATCGGTGAAAAAGCGGCGGCCGCCGGCGCGGCCAGCGCTCGCGGTGGGCGAAGGGTTCATGCTATCTCCGGGGGGAGGCCGCTCGGACGCGGCCTTCGTGTCTGCAGGGTGGGTTCGTTACT
Source organism: Burkholderia sp. Bp9143 (assembly GCF_003853645.1). GTDB lineage: Bacteria > Pseudomonadota > Gammaproteobacteria > Burkholderiales > Burkholderiaceae > Burkholderia. Next base: position 36,128 of record NZ_QTPO01000014.1, read on the forward strand.
TGCTGAGTGCGCGCATCGCGGTTTCGAGGCCCGCGAGCGTGAGCGGGTACATGCGCTGACCGAGCACGTCGCGAATGATCGAGACGGATTGCCGGTATTCCCATAGCCGCTCGGGCTCGGGGTTCAGCCATGCATGGTGGTGGAACTGGTCGGCGAGGCGGCGCAGCCAGACGGCGCCGGCCTCCGGATTGTTGTATTCGACCGAGCCGCCGGGCTGCAGCACCTCGTACGGGCTCATCGTCGCGTCGCCGACGAAGATGAGCTTGTAGTCGGGCGTGAACTTGTGCAGCACGTCCCACGTCGCGGTGCGCTCCGAGTGACGGCGGCGGTTGTTTTTCCACAGGTGGTCGTACACGCAGTTGTGGAAGTAGTAGAACTCGAGGTGCTTGAACTCGGCCTTCGCGGCCGAGAACAGCTCCTCGGTGCGCTTGATGTGGTCGTCCATCGAGCCGCCGACGTCGAGCAGCATCAGCACCTTCACGTTGTTGTGGCGCTCGGGCACCATCCGCAGGTCGAGCCAGCCCGCGTTCGCGGCCGTGCTGCGAATCGTGCCGGGCAGGTCGAGCTCCTCGGCCGCGCCTTCGCGCGCGAAGCGGCGCAGGCGCCGCAACGCGACCTTGATGTTGCGCGTGCCGATCTCGACCGAATCGTCGTAGTCGCGGTACGCGCGCGCCTCCCACACCTTGACCGCGGTGCGGTTGCCGTTCGACGGGCCGCCGATGCGCATGCCTTCGGGGTTGTAGCCGCCGTGCCCGAACGGCGACGTGCCGCCGGTGCCGATCCACTTGTTGCCGCCTTCGTGGCGTTCCTTCTGCTCGTCGAGCAGTGCCTTCAGGCGCTCCATCAGCTTGTCGAGGCCGCCCATCGCTTCGATCTGCGCCTTTTCCTCCGGCGACAGCTCGCGCTCGAGGCGCTTCTCGAGCCAGTCGAGCGGAATGTCGAACGCTTCGGACGGCAGCGCGGACACGCCGTGGAAATATGCGCCGAACGCCTGGTCGAACTTGTCGAAGTACTGCTCGTCCTTGACGAGCGTCATCCGCGCGAGGAAGTAGAACGCGTCGATCGACGGCGAGATCAGCCCGGCCTTCAGCGATTCGAGCAGCGTCAGGTATTCCTTCACCGAGACGGGCAGCTTGGCTGCGCGCAGCGCGTAGAAGAAATTGAGCAGCATGGCCGGGCCTTCGCGGGTGGTTTACCGGTTGTGCCGGTTCATGTAGACGAGCCGCTCGAGCAGGCTCAGGTCCTGCTCGTTCTTCAGCAGCGCGCCTGCGAGCGGCGGCACGATCTGCTTCGCGTCGGCGCCGCGCAGCGCGTCGGCCGGGATGTTCTCGGCGAGCAGCAGCTTCAGCCAGTCGAGCAGCTCGGACGTCGACGGCTTCTTCTTCAGCCCCGACACGGCGCGCAACTCGAAGAAGCTCTCGAGCGCCGCGCGCAGCAGTTCCTCGCGGATGTTCGGGAAATGGACCGCGACGATCTGCTGCATCGTCGACGGATCGGGAAACTGGATGTAGTGGAAGAAGCAGCGGCGCAGGAATGCGTCGGGCAGCTCCTTTTCGTTGTTCGACGTGATGATCACGAGCGGGCGATGCTTCGCGCGCACGGTCTCGCGCGTCTCGTACACGTGGAATTCCATCCGGTCGAGCTCGCGCAGCAGGTCGTTCGGGAATTCGATGTCGGCCTTGTCGATTTCATCGATCAGCAGCACGCTCGGGCGCTCGGCGTTGAACGCCTGCCACAGCACGCCCTGCACGATGTAGTTCGAGATGTCCTTCACGCGCTCGTCGCCGAGCTGCGAGTCGCGCAGCCGCGAGACCGCGTCGTATTCGTACAGGCCCTGCTGCGCCTTCGTCGTCGACTTGATGTGCCACTGCAACAGCGGCATCTCGAGCGCGGCCGCCACTTCCTCGGCGAGCATGGTCTTGCCGGTGCCGGGCTCGCCCTTGATCAGCAGCGGGCGCTGCAGCGTCAGCGCGGCGTTGACCGCGAGCTTCAGGTCGTCGGTGGCGACGTAGTGCGAGGATCCTTCGAAACGCATGGCGGCGCTCTTTCCTGGTCGCAAAAAAACCCAGTATAAGTCAGAAGGGCTGTCCGGTTGGGCCGGGGCCGCGTATCGTTGCGGGGCTGCGGCGGGGCGGACCGGGGCGCCATATGGACGCGTTCCCCGCCGACGCGGTACAATCTGGCCGTTTTTTTTGGCCTGCGTGGCGATCCGATAAGCAAAACGGCGCGGGCCGTTGCCGCTTCGGCGCCAGTTTCCCCTCAAGCTAGGTTACAAGAGCTATGAACAAATTCGTCGGCAAACACGTCGTTGTCGCAGCGCTCGTGGCGCTCGCGGGCAGCGCGCAGGCGGCCGGTGTGGTCGGCAACCCGAAGGACGGGGCAAGCAAGGCCGCCATGTGCATCGGTTGCCACGGCATCCAGGATTACCGCGCGGCTTACCCGGAGGTCTACCGGGTGCCCGTCATCGGCGGCCAGAACGAGCAATACCTCGAGAACGCGCTGAAGGCCTACCGCAAGAAGGATCGTCACTTCCCGTCGATGAACGCGATCGCCGGTTCGCTGACGGACCAGGACATCGCGGATCTGGCGGCCTACTACGCCGCCCAGAAGGCCGACACGAAGGACAATCCCTACAAGTAAAGCGCGCGCCGCCGATCTGACCGGCGGGACAGGAGCATTCATGAACAACGCATTCAAGACGGCGGCGGTTGCACTGGCGGCCGGCCTCGCGATCGGTACCGCGCATGCGGCGGACACCACGAAGGGCAAGGAGCTGGTCGAATCGCACAACTGCGCGGCCTGCCACGGCGCGCAGCTGAACAAGCCGATCAACGCCGAGTATCCGCGCCTCGCGGGCCAGCACGCCGACTACCTCGTGTGGGCGATGCGCCAGTACCAGATGGGGCTGACGAACCCGCTGCTCGGTCGCAACAACGCGATCATGCAGGCGCAGGTCCAGAACCTGTCGGTCAACGACATGAAGGACATCGCGGCCTACATCGAGTCGCTGAAAGAGACCGATCTCGTCTTCAAGAAGTAAGCGCGCCGGGCCTTCCCGGTCCGTGCAGCCAGAATACCCCGCCGCGGCGGGGTATTTTTTTGTCCGCGGCGCTCAGTCGCGCGACGCGCGGCGCAGGATACGCTGAAGGTACGCGTCCGTATCGGGCGGCGTGCCGGTGCGCTGCGCTTCCCAGATCGTCTCGCCGAGGCATTCCATGATCATGTGCTGCGCCTCGTGCGTCGAGTCGAGCTTCGCGGCCAGCTTGTCGTGCGCGGCGCGGATGCCGGGCGGCTGGTCGATCGACAGCTGCTCGCTGATCGCGAGGTGCATCGACAGGTGCAGGAACGGGTTCGTGCGGCCTTCCTCGGGCGTGTAGTTGCGCGCGGCGGCGCCGTCGGCGTCCGCGAGGTCGTCGTGGTATTCGGGGTGCTCGACGATCCAGTCGGCTGCCATCGCTTCCAGCGGCGTCAGGATCTCGCCGGCGCGCTGCTTGCGCCAGGTCTCGGTGAAAAAGCGACGAACTTCGTCGCGACTCGGATTGAACATGGTGGGGAAACGTCGTGATTCGGGCGGCGTCATGCCGCGTCGCGCATTGTACGCCGGGACGGCGCACGGTGCTGGCGGCGGGTGGTGCGCGGGCGGGGCGGATACCGTGGCGCATCGTGGCGACGCCGGCCGCAGCCAGCGTGCGCGGGGCGCGGCGCGGTGCCAACGGGTAAGCGCGGGCTAGGCCGCCGGCCGCCGCGCCGCTACACTCCGACGATTCCCGTCGTCGCGCTCGCACCGTTCCATCATGTCCGCCACCGCCCGCTCATCGTCCGCCGCGCTGCAGGGCGCGCTCTATGTCGCGCTGTCCGCCGCCGCCTTCGGCGCGATGGCGATCTTCGGCCGCTATGCCTATGCGGGCGGCGTCGACGTGCTCGGGCTGCTGATCGTGCGCTTCGCGATCGGCGGCGCGATCCTCGCCGCGATCGCCCGGCACCGCCGCGTCGCATGGCCGCGCGGCCGCACGCTTGCGCCGCTCGTGGCGATGGGGGCGCTCGGCTACGTCGGGCAGTCGTTCTGCTATTTCAGCGCGCTCCAGCATGCGCAGGCGAGCCTCGTCGCGCTGTTGCTGTACCTGTACCCGGCCTTCGTCACGCTCCTGGCCGCGTGGCGGCTCGGCGAGCGCCTCACGCGCGCGAAGGCGATCGCGCTCGTGCTCTGTGTCGCGGGCTCCGCGCTGATGGTCGGCGGCGGCCACGGCGAGCCGCTCGGCATCGCACTCGCGCTGGCCGCCGCGGTGATCTATTCGCTGTACATCGTCGGCGGCACGAAGGCGACGCGCGGCGTCGATCCGCTCGCGACGACCGCCATCATCTGCCTGTCGGCGACCGCGACGCTCGTCGCGATCGCGATCGTGCGGACCGCGGCGTTCGGCGCGCCACCGCGCTGGCCGGCGACGGCCGCCGGCTGGGCGTCGATGCTTGCGATCGCGCTGGTGTCGACGGTCGCCGCGATGCTCGCGTTCTTCGCCGGGCTCGAGCGGCTGGGCGCCGCGCGCACGTCGATGCTGTCGACGCTCGAACCGGTCGTGACGGTCGCGCTCGCGGCGCTGCTGTTCGGCGAGGCGCTGTCGCCGTTGCAGTGGATCGGCGGCGTCGCGATCCTCGCGGCCGTGCTGGCGCTCGTGCGCGCGGGCGGCGCGGCGGCCGACGACGCGACGGCGACGTCCAACGCATAGCGGGAATGGGGAAGGGGACAGCCGCGGGTGCCGCAGCGGCGTCCGCGGGTCGTGCCGCGCGCGGCTCGAGCGGCCGCATACGGTGCGTCAGCCGCGGCTCGCGCTCACTCGTTCGGCGGCGGTGTCTTCGGCCGGAATTCACACAGCGGCTCGATCACGCAGTGCCAGCATTCGGGCTTGCGCGCCTTGCACACATAGCGCCCGTGCAGGATCAGCCAGTGATGCGCGTCCTGCAGGAATTCCTTCGGCGTGAACTTCTCGAGCGCGGCCTCGACGGCCCGCACGTCCTTGCCCGGCGCGAGCCCCGTGCGGTTCGCGACGCGGAAGATGTGCGTGTCGACCGCGATCGTCGGCTGACCGAACGCGGTGTTCAGCACGACGTTCGCGGTCTTGCGGCCGACGCCCGGCAGGCTCTCGAGCGCCTCGCGATCGGCCGGCACCTCGCCGTCGTAGCGTTCGAGCAGGATATTGCACGTCGCGACGACGTTCTTCGCCTTGGTGCGGTACAGGCCGATCGTCTTGATGTAGTCGGCGACGCCTTCTTCACCGAGCGCGACGATTTGTCGCGGGGTGTTCGCGACCGGGAACATCTTGCGCATCGCCTTGTTGACCGACACGTCGGTCGCCTGCGCGGACAGCATCACCGCGATCAGCAACTCGAACGGCGTCGTGTATTCGAGCTCGGTGGTCGGATGCGGATTGAGGCTTTGGAGCGTTTCGTAGATCGCGCGTCGTTTCGTGGCGTTCATGGACGGTTCTTGTCGGGCGGCGCGGTCGTGCCGTTCCGGTCGCCGTTGTTCGGATCGTCGGGATGGTCGCCGGCGGCATCGGCGTCGCGCGGTGCCTGCTGTTCGGCGAGCCGCTTGCGGCGGGCTTCGGCCGCGTCGATCTGCGCCTGCACGGCCGCGCTCACGCCTTCGGTGTTCTTCGGCCCGGCGCCTTGCTCGGACAGTTCTTCCTTCTTCTTGCGTGCGCGTTCGAGCGCGGCGGCGATGATCGCGCGTTTCTTCGCGTCGGCGTCGTCGGCCGGGGCCGCGCTCGGCGCGCCAGGCGGTGCCGCGGCCGGCGCAGCCTTGGCCGCACCGGCGCTGGCCGCGCGGCGGGCGGCGGCGCGCGCCTCGGCGGCCTCGCGTTCACGACGCTGGCGGGCGAGCCGGCGGTCGTGGCGCTCGCGCGCGGCGTCCGCCTGTTCCTGCGACCACGCGTCCCAGCCGGTGCGCTCGTCGGTCACGGGGACCATCGCGATGCAGTCGACCGGGCAGGGCGGCACGCACAGGTCGCAGCCCGTGCACAGCGATTCGATGATCGTGTGCATCTGTTTCGGTGCGCCGATGATTGCGTCGACCGGGCACGCCTGCATGCACAGCGTGCAGCCGATGCACAGACTTTCGTCGATGAATGCGACGGCGCGCGGATGCTCGGTGCCGTTGACGGGGTTCAGCGGGATCACGGGCTTGCCGAGCAGGCTCGCGAGGCGTGCGATGCCTTCGGCGCCGCCGGGCGGGCACTGGTTGTAGTTCGCATCGCCGGCGGCGATCGCGTCGGCGTACGGACGGCAGCCGTCATAGCCGCACTTCGTGCATTGCGTCTGGGGAAGCAGATCTTCGATGCGATCCGCGAGGGTCTTGGAATCGGTCACGGTGACAACGGGCGCAGCAGCGTCGAATGGCTCTCGGCCGCGTCTGGCGCGGCCGGAAAGGTTTGCCAAACCTTGATTATCGCCGATTTCCCGCATTGCGCTGGACGCTGTCTGTGCGCATAATCGAACCGCTTTTTTGCAGGGGCTCAGCAGGAGGGCGGCCGCACGCGGCGCGCTCGTTCCAGGGCAGCCGGCGCCGAGGCGGTGGGGGTGCCGGTCCGGATCACGCGGCTCACATAGCAAAACGCCACCATGAATCAGCCAAAAATCAAAAGAGATCCTGAAGGTACACGCCGCCGCATCCTGATGGCGGCAGCCGAGGAGTTCGCGAGTGGAGGGCTGTTCGGCGCACGCGTCGACCAGATCGCGCGCCGGGCCGAAACCAACGAGCGCATGCTCTATTACTACTTCGGCAGCAAGGAGCAGCTGTTTACAGCCGTGCTCGAACACGCGTTTTCCGCGCTGACCGAGGCCGAGCGCGTGCTCGATCTCGATGGCGTCGCGCCCGTCGAGGCCGTCACGCGGCTCGCGCATTTCGTGTGGGACTACTACCGCGATCATCCGGAGCTGCTGCGGCTCATCAACAACGAGAACCTGCACGAAGCGCGCTACCTGCACAAGTCGACGCGGATCCGCGAGATGATGTCGCCGATCGTCGCGAAGCTCGGCAACGTGCTGATGCGTGGCCAGAAGGCCGGGCTGTTCCGCAGCGACGTCGATCCGCTGCACTTCTACGTGACGCTGTCGGGGCTCGGCTACTACATCGTGTCGAACCGCTTCACGCTCGCCGCGACGCTCGGCCGCGACTTCAGCGAAGCCGACGAGCGCGCGGAGATGGTCAGGATGAACACCGAGGTGCTGCTCGCGTATCTGTTGCGACGCTGAACCGACGCGCCGACGCGCGGCCCACCCGCGGCCGGATAAAAAAACGCCGCCGTGCGCAAGCAACGGCGGCGTTTTTGCGTCGGAACGCGGCGGCGCGTCAGGCGGCCTTGCGCGTGCGAGCGGGCTTGGCGCGCGTGCTGCCCGCGCGTTTTGCGGCCGGTGCGGCCTTCGCGGCGGCCGTCCTGGCGGGCGCAACCGTCGCGGCCGGTGCCTTCGCGCGCGTGCGCTTCGCGGCGGTCGCGCGCGCCGTCGCTTCGGGCTGCGGCTTGGCGGTCGGCACGGCAGCGAGCGTCGTCGTGGCCGGCGCATCGGGCGCCTTCGTCGCGCCATTCTTCGGTTCCGGCGCATGCTCGCGGATGAAGTCGCGCAGCTGCGGGTAGATGATCGTGCGCCAGCGGCGGCCCGAGAAGATCCCGTAGTGACCGCATTTCTCGGCGGTCAGGCTACGGCGATCGTCCTGCGGGATGCCCGTGCACAGCTCGTGCGCGACGTGCGTCTGGCCGCTGCCCGAGATGTCGTCGAGTTCACCCTCGATCGTCATCAGTGCGGTGTGCTTGATGTCCTGCGGACGCACGCGTTCGCCTGCGACATCCCACGTGCCTTCCGCGAGCCGGAACTCCTGGAACACGACGCGGATCGTCTCCAGGTAATACTCGGCGGCCATGTCGAGCACCGCGTTGTACTCGTCGTAGAACTGGCGGTGCGCTTCGGCGTCGTCCTCGTCGCCGCGCAGCAGGCTCTGGTAGAAGTCCCAGTGCGATTGCGCGTGACGCTCCGGGTTCATCGCGACGAAGCCCGTGTGCTGCAGGAAGCCCGGATACACGTGACGACCTTCGCCCGGATAGTTCGCGGGCACCGTGTGGATCACGTTGTTCTCGAACCACGCGGTCGAGTGCTGCGTCGCGAGCGAGTTCACCGACGTCGGGCTGCGGCGCGCGTCGATCGGCCCGCCCATCATCGTCATCGTGAGCGGCGTGTCCTCGCCGCGGCTCGCCATCAGCGAGATCGCCGCGAGCACCGGCACGGTCGGCTGGCACACGGAGATCACGTGCAGGTTGCGCGCGCCGATGTGGCGGATGAATTCCTGGATGTACGCGATGTAGTCGTGCAGGTGGAACGGGCCGACCTCGACCGGCACCATCCGTGCGTCGATCCAGTCGGTGATGTACACCTTGTGATCCTGCAGCAGCGTGCGCACGGTGTCGCGCAGCAGCGTCGAGTGGTGACCCGACAGCGGCGCGCAGACCAGCACGACCGGCTCGTCCTTCAGCTGCGTGACGGCATCGGCGTCGTCCGAATAGCGCTTGAAGCGCAGCAGCCGGCAGAACGGCTTCTCGACGATCGTCTGCTCGACGATCGGGATGTTGTGGCCGTCCTTGACGATCTGGTGAATGTTGAATTCGGGCTTCTCGTAATCCTTGCCGAGCCGGTACATCAGTTCGTACGCGGCGGCCATCCGCGTCGCGCCGGGCATCAGCGAGAACGGGCTGGACGGGTTGGCGAACGACTTGGAAGCGGCCTGGGCCCAGGCCGTGAGCGGGCTCAGCATCGCCCGCTGGAATTCGTGCAATTGGTAAAGCATGCAGACTACTCCCGCGTGGGGGACGGTGCGCAAGGGCGGCGTGGGGCGTCGCGGCGTGCCGTGTGGGTCAGCGACCGGCCATGTTGCAGTGCAGCCGGACAATCGAGTCGATCATATCGGACAACGACGGATGTTGCAATGCAACATTTCCCCGATTTTTCATCAACCTTTTGCGAATTGACGATCTCTGAAGAAGCCGATCCACCCCCCGGTCAGCGCCCCGTCGCCACGGCCGGCGCGGGCTGGCCGGCCGCGCGCGCCATCGCCTCTTCGTGGTGCATCAGGTTCATCGCGGTATGCACCAGCGCCACGTGCGAGAACGCCTGCGGGAAGTTGCCGACGAGCCGGCCCTCGACCGGGTCGTATTCCTCGGCGAGCAGCCCGAGGTCGTTGGACAGCGCGAGCAGCCGGCTTAACAACCGGTGCGCTTCGTCGATCCGGCCGAGCAGCGCGTAGTTGTCGACCAGCCAGAAGCTGCACGCGAGAAACGTGCCTTCGCCGGGCGGCAAACCGTCGTCGTACTCGGTCGTGCGGTAGCGCATCACGAGGCCGTCGTGCAGCAATTCCCGTTCGACCGCCTCGACCGTGCCGACGATGCGCGGGTCTTCCGGCGGCAGGAAGCCCAGCAGCGGCAGCAGCAGCACGCTCGCGTCGAGCTCGTCGCTGCCGTAGCTCTGGGCAAACGCCTGTTTGCCTTCATGCCATGCGTTGTCGCACACGTCGGCGTGGATCTGGTCGCGCAGTGCGCGCCAACGGTCGAGCGACGCGGGCAGCCGGAACATCTCCGCAGACTTGATCGCGCGGTCGAACGCGACCCACGCCATCACCTTCGAGAACGTGAAATGGCGGCGGCCGCCGCGCGTCTCCCAGATGCCCTCGTCGGGCTCCCGCCAGATCTTCTCGAGATGGTCGAGCAGCGAACACTGGACGGACCATACCGTGTCGTCGGCCTGCAGGCCGCCCACGCGCGCGAGGTGCAGCGCGGCCATCACTTCGCCGAACACGTCGAGCTGGAGCTGGTTCGCGGCGCCGTTGCCGACGCGCACCGGTTTCGAATCCTGGTAGCCGGGCAGCCAGTCGAGCTCCATTTCCGGCAGCCGGCGCTCGCCCGCGATCCCGTACATGATCTGGATCTGCTCCGGCGAGCCGGCCATCACGCGGCCGAGCCACGTGCGCCATGCGCGCGCCTCGTCGTAATAGCCGCCGCGCATCAGCGCGAGCAGCGTGATCGTGGCGTCGCGCAGCCAGCAGTAGCGGTAGTCCCAGTTGCGGTTACCGCCGATCTTCTCGGGCAGCGACGTGGTCGGCGCCGCGACGATCCCGCCGGTCGGCTCGTACGCGAGCGCCTTCAGCGTGATCAGCGAACGGCGCACGGCGGCCGCGTAGCGGCCCTGCACCTGGCAGCGGCCCGACCATTCGAGCCAGTAGTTCTCGGTGCGCGCGAGCATCGACAGCGGATCGCGCGCGGGCGGCAGCCGCAGGTGCGACGCCGCATAGCTGAGCGAGAACGGGATGCGCTCGTCGGCGCTCACCGTGAATTCCGCAAGCGTATGGAGGTTCTTGCCGGTGAGCGGCACCGGCGTGCGCAGCACCACGGTATCGGGGCCGGCGATCGCCTTCATGCCGTCCTCGCGCGTCAGCTGCGTGACCCACGGGATCGAGAAACCGTAGTCGAAGCGCAACACCAGTTCCATGCGCATCTTCATCGTGCCGTGGCGGCCGACGACGATCCGGACCAGTTCGGACCAGCCGTTGCCGGGCGGCATGAAGTCGATCACGGTGACGGCGCCGTCGGCGCTTTCGTAGTCGGTTTCGAGGATCAGCGTGTCGCCGCGATAGCGGCGCGTCGTGTGCGTGATCGCGGCGTCGGCGGCCGGCGCGAGCAGCCAGCGGCCGTGCTCGGGCGTGCCGACCAGCGCCGCGAAACAGGCGCCCGAATCGAAGCGGGGCCAGCACAGCCAGTCGACGGAGCCGTCTTTCGAGATCAGCGCGGCGGTGTGGCCGTCGCCGACGAGGGCGTAGTCTTCGATCAGGGCGGGCATGGGCAAGCGGTCCTTGGGTTATTCGAGTTCACAAAGCAGGCTGCGGCGCCCGGACTTCACGCGCCGGCGTCGCGCCCCGTATACTCGGCCGGGCGGCGGAGCGCATGAACGGCCGGCGTTTCGTCCTATCTCAACACTTGAAGCGACTCGATGCAAGGAGGATTCAATGCCCAACCGATTACGCGAGCATGACGCGCGCGCTTCGACACGAGGGTTCCCGCTTAGGCTCGCTCACTGGATGAAAGGTTTCGCGATCGTGCTTTCCTTGTCCGCGACCCACGCCTTTGCACAACAATCGCCGGCACCGGCCGACGGCGTCTACAACCTGCTCGTCGGCACCTATACGGGGCACGGCAGCGACGGGATCTACGTGTACCGCTTCGATACGAAGACGGGCAGCGTCGCGCCCGTGTCGTCGGCGAAGACCGTGAATCCGTCCTACCTGTTGCCGAGCCGCGACGGTCGCACCGTCTACGCGGTCAACGAACTGCCCGGCGACAACGGGCCGGCCACGCAGCGCGGCGGCGTCAGCGCGTTTGGCTTCGATCCGAAGACGGGCGCGCTCACGTTCATCGACCGCGTGTCGTCGGAAGGGAACGATCCTTGCTATCTCGCGCTGTCGCCGGACGGCAAGTACCTCGTCACGGCCAACTACTCGGTCGCGGCCGATCCGGGCGGCAGCTTCGCCGTGTTCCCGCTCCGCGACGGCGGCGCGGTCGGCCCGGCCGTGCTGACGGTGCATCACGAAGGCACGGGGCCCGTGAAGGGGCGCCAGGACGGCGCGCACGTACACTCGACGGTGTTTTCGCCCGATGGCCGTTACCTGTTCGTGCAGGACCTCGGCGCGGACAAGATCTACGGCTACCGCTACACGGTGGACGGCAGCCGCGGGCTGCTCAGCCCGACCGACACGCGCTACACGCCGGTGAAGGCCGGCTCCGGCCCGCGTCACATGGTGTTCAGCGCCGACGGCCGCTTCGCGTACGTGACGAGCGAACTCAACGCATCGGTCGAGGTGTTCGGCTACCACGACGGCAAGCTGACGCCGGTCGAGACGCTGCCGATGACGGTGGCGGGCTTCAAGGGCAAGGTCGGCGGCGGCGCGATCCACCTGTCGCCGGACGGCCGCTTCCTGTACGCGAGCAACCGCGGCGACGTGAACGACATCGTGATCTACGCGGTGAACCAGTCCGATGGCCGGCTGAAGACCGTCGGGCGCCAGTCGAGCCTCGGCAAGACGCCGCGCGAATTCCTGATCGATCCGACCGGCAAGTGGCTGATCGTCGGCAACCAGGACAGCGATACGTTCTACGTGTTCAGCCGCGATGTCGAAACGGGGCGGCTCGGCGCGAATCCGCAGAAGGTGGCGCTCGGCAGCCCGGTCGATTTCAAGCTGGTGCCGGTGGCGCAGTAAATCGCGGCCAATGAAAAAAGGGCGCTGCCGAGGCAGCGCCCTTGTTCGTTCGGGCGGCCGCTTGCGCGGGGCGCCCGTCTCGCTCGTCGGCGGCCGTGCGGCCGCCATGCTCAGTCGGCCGCGGCCGGCACGAGCACCTCGCGGCTGCCGTTGATGCCCATCGGCGACACGAGTCCGGCCGCTTCCATCTGCTCGACGAGGCGCGCGGCGCGGTTGTAGCCGATGCGCAGCTGCCGCTGCACCGACGAGATCGACGCGCGCCGCGTGCGCACGACGAACGCGACCGCTTCGTCGTACAGCGGATCGGCTTCCGCATCCGGCGCGTCGCCGAACAGGTCCTGCGTCGCACCGTCGGCGGCCGGGCCGTCGAGAATGCCTTCCTCGTACTGCGGCTCGCCGAACTGCTTCAGGTATTCGACGATCCGGTGCACTTCCTCGTCCGCGACGAACGCGCCGTGCACGCGCTGCGGGTAGCCCGTGCCCGGCGGCAGGAACAGCATGTCGCCCTGGCCGAGCAGCGATTCGGCACCCATCTGGTCGAGGATCGTGCGCGAGTCGATCTTCGACGACACCTGGAACGCGACGCGCGTCGGGATGTTCGCCTTGATCAGACCGGTGATCACGTCGACGGATGGACGCTGGGTCGCGAGGATCAGGTGGATGCCGGCCGCGCGCGCCTTCTGCGCGAGACGGGCGATCAGCTCCTCGATCTTCTTGCCGGCGACCATCATCAGGTCGGCCAGCTCGTCGATCACGACGACGATCAGCGGCAGCTTCGACAGCGGCTCGGGATCGTCGGGCGTCAGCGAGAACGGGTTGCCGATCTTCTTTTCCTTCGCCTCCGCGTCGCGGATCTTCTGGTTGAAGCCCGCGAGATTGCGCACGCCGACGGCCGACATCAGCCGGTAGCGCTTCTCCATCTCGCCGACGCACCAGTTCAGTGCGTTCGCCGCGAGCTTCATGTCGGTGACGACCGGCGCGAGCAGGTGCGGGATGCCTTCGTAGACCGACAGCTCGAGCATCTTCGGGTCGATCATGATCAGGCGCACGTCCTCGGGCGCCGCCTTGTACAGCAACGACAGGATCATCGCGTTGATCGCGACCGACTTGCCCGAACCCGTCGTGCCAGCGACCAGCATGTGCGGCGCCTTTGCGAGATCGGTGACGACCGGGTGGCCGGTGATGTCCTTGCCCATCGCGATGGTCAGCTGCGACGCCGAATGCTGGTACTGGCGCGATTCGAGGATCTCCGACAGGCGGATCATCTGGCGTTTCGCGTTCGGCAGCTCGAGGCCCATGCAGGTCTTGCCGGGAATCGTCTCGACGACGCGGATCGACGTGAGGCCGAGGCCGCGCGACAGATCCTTCATCAGGCCGACGATCTGGCTGCCGCGCACGCCGAGCGCGGGTTCGATCTCGAAGCGCGTGATCACCGGGCCCGCCGATGCGCCGACCACCGTCACCGGCACCTTGAACTCCTGCAGGCGCTGTTCGATCACCTGGGCCGTCTGCGCGAGGTGTTCCTCGGTGATTGTTTCGATGTCGTCGGAGGCGGGCTCGAGCAGGTCGAGCGTCGGCAGTTCGACGTTGAACGATGCGGGTGCGTGGAATTCGAACGCGTTCGGACGCGGCGGGCGGGCGGAAGCGGCCCATGCGTCGGGGGCCGGGGTGATCGATTCCGCCGGTGCCGGCGGCACGGTGGCTTCCGGAGGCGTTGCGGCCGGAAGCGGCGCGGTCGCGACGGCCGGGATGGCGGTGCCGGTTGTCGTGGGCGTCGCGCCGGCGCCGGGCATTGACCAGCTTGCCGGCGCAGCGGCGGGAGCAGGCGGGGGGGTGAACGGCTGGGTCTGTGGCACCGGTGCGGACGCGATGGATTGCGCCAGTGTCGCGGTGTCGATGGATCCGCCCGGCGCGGAGAACGTCGGCAATGCCGGCACCGGTGGGGGCGCGGAAGTCGGGGGCGCGGCCGGTGCCGTCGCGGCGGCGGTTGCGGCGAAGGAGGCCAGCGCGCCATTTGTCGCGGCAGGCGTGCCGCCGAACGCGGCGGTCGCAGCGGTCTCAACTGTCGCTGCGGTCGCGACCGTTCTCGTCGGGGCAAGTGCCCCGGACGACGGTGCCGGGACGACGGCGGCGGTAGGCGCGGTGCCGGTTGCCGTTTGCGCGGTCGGCGTGGCCGGTGCGCCGATCGACGAAGTGTCAGGCGTACGGTTCGTCGGTGCTGCCGAAGGCATCGCCGATGCGGTCGACGTTGCGGCAAATCCGCTGCCCGACGGCGCGGAAGACGAGTCGGCAGGCGACACCGGTATGCTTTGTGGCGGTTGCGATGCGGTTGCGCCGAGGGACGTGCCGGTCGACGCGGGTGAGGTCACGGACGGCTGCGTGGCGGTCATGCCCGAGGCGCCCGTCGCAGACGTCGCGGCCGCGGCGAACGGTGCGGGTGCGAGAGGCTGCACCGCGGTCGGGCTGGAAGCGCCTGCCGCGGACGTCGGGACAGATGTCGCGGCTGCTGCGGCCGGTGTGGACCCGAAAGGTTGCGCGGTGGCCGGACCGGACGTGCTCGTCGTGGACGTCAGGACGGAGGTCGCCGCCGCTGTACCCGGCGCGGACGCAAGAGGTCGTGCCGCGGTCAGACCGAAGGCACCGGTCGCATGCGTCGGCGCAGACGTGGCCGCTGGCGCGGACGGTTGCGCGGTGGGCAGGACGGCGGCACCCGTTGAATGCGTGTTGGCAGGCGTCGTCGGTGCGGGCGCCGGCGTGACCGTGCCCGATGCCGGACCCGTAGTACCGATCGCCGACGATGCCACAGCCGGCACGCGATCGCTGGAACCGTATGCGGTGCCCGTGGCACCCGCCGGCGCGGACGGCGCAACCGATGCAACGGACGCGGCCGATGCAGCCGATGCAGCCGGTTGCGACAGCGAATCGGAGGCCGTGCTCGTCATGTCGACAAATGACTGCGTCGCGGCGACAGGTGTGCTGTTCGACGTGCTCGCCGGTGCCGGCGGCGTCGCGCGTTGCGTGCCTGCAGGCGACGGTGCGGTTTCGCCGGCGTGCTTTGTTGCTGCATGCCAGGTCGTTCCCGTCACGACGCCGGCCGGTGCCGTATCCGACAGGGCCACGGAGACCGTCGTCGGTGCGGCGACCGGCATCGTATCGGCAAGCGGCCGCGCCGGCGTTGCCGCGATCGGCGAAGCGGGGAGGGGAGTGGTCGGCGTGACCTGCTGAACAAGGTTCACAACGTCCTGAGTCGCGTGCGCGCCTTGTTTCGTATGGACCGATGCCGCGGTATCGGCAAGCGCCGCAGATTGAGATTGGGCCTGGCCGACGATCCCGGCGGCCGTTGCCGAATCCTTCGCATCGACGGTACGGCCGATGGCGCTTGCCGTCGACGTGACGGCGGCCGAAGGCGTATCGACAGCCGCGCTCGCGGCCACCGGCTCATCCGCGTCCGACAGCGGCGCCGCAATCGGGCTTTCGTGCGACGCGCCGAGTCCGGAAACCGGCTGGCTGACGATGTCTTCCCATGGTGCAAAGTCGATCGGGGCATCGAATGCCGGCGCGGCAGGCGCATCGGCGCCATGCCGTTGCTCGCCGTCCGCATGACGCGTCGGCGCATCGGTCTCGACGCCGAGATCCGGCATGGCATGCCGCACGGCCTCGCCGAACGCCGAGGCGCCCGTATCGATGCGCACGCTCGGCTCGGCCGGCATGAACGCATCCAGCACGATCGGCGCGTCGTCGTATGCCGGCGCAGCTTCGCGCGCATCCGGACGGCCGGCGTCGCGGGGCGCGGCCGGGTGCGCAACCGGAAGGGCCCCGGCCGGTACGGCCGGCGATGCCGACGCGGCCACGCTGCCTGCCGCTGCAACCGCGCCAGCCACGGTCGCCGCGGCGGCCGTCGCCGGCGATGCATCGGTCGACAGCACATCGTCCAGCGTCGCCCACTGCGCGGTACTGGCCTCGATCGAGCGCAGCGTGTCGTGAACGCTCGGCGCCGGCGTGATCGGCTCCGCGGGCTGTTGCACCCACGCGTAGAGCGGCGCGCGTGCGGGGGGCGGCGGCGCGGGGCGGCGTCGTGCCGCATCCGGCGACTGGCCGGCGGCGCCGGCGCCCGTCACCGGGCGCGCGGGCGTACGCGGCGGCGTCGCGGCGACCGGGCGTGGCGTGACCGCGCTGCGCTGCGCGGCCGGCTGCTTCAGTGCGGCTGCGGCCGGTCGCGCGGCGGTCGGTTGCGGCCGAACGGGCTCGAACCCGGCCGGAAGCGGGGCCGGACTGGGGCGCGGCACTTGCGCGTTCGCGGCGGCGCGCGCGAGGCTGGCGGTGCTGCCGGTCGTCGGAGGCGGCATGGCGCTCGTCGTGCCCGGTGCGGGCGGCGGGGACATGCGCGTGGCCGACGTCGGCTTCAGCCAGCCCGACGGCGCGACCGGCTCCGCGAGCGGACGCGGTGCTGCCTGGCTGCGTGGCTTCGGCCGGGCCTGCGGATCGGGTTTCCACAACGTCGGGCGCGAATACCGGCCGTTCTGCCGCGGCGCCATCGAGTTGACGGTATGGGCGGTGGTTGGCTGCACGATGTCGTCGTCGCGATGCAGCGCGCTGCGCGGCAGGTCGGCGACGCCGCGCACGTCGTCGTCGCCGACGTCGCGCGCGAGCTTGACGCCGAACGACGTGTCGACCCACGCGGCGAACTGCCGCCAGCCGATGCCGGTCAGCCATGGCAGGCCCGCGAAGAACAGCACGACCATCGTGACCGGTGTGCCGATCGGGCCGAGCACATGCGCGAAGCCGTTCGAGAGCGCGTGGCCGAGCGCATTCGTGTCGGGGCCCGACAGCGGGCTCGTCAGCGCGCAGCTTGCAATGAACACGGCCGCGAAGCCGAGCCACAGGCGAATCGAGCCGCGGCCGGCGAGTCCGCCGCCGCCGGGCAGCATCGCCTGAACGAGACGCCAGATGAGAAGGAGGAACCAGACGGCGGAGATGCCGAACCAGCCGAAGACAACCGTGTGCATGCTTTGATGAAACAGGAAGAGGGCGGGGAGCGCGGTGCGCGACCCGCCGAGTTTAACCGGCCGGCGAACAAGACTGACAGGACGCCAAGGCAGCATGAAGGCGTCGAAGCGCTTCCAGGCAGCGCGATGCAGGCGTCCGGGATTCGCGCGCGGCGAAGGCGGCCGGTCGGCCTTCGCCCGCGCGCAGCATCAGGGGCTCCGACGCGTGAAGGTCAGCGTCGCGCCGGCTTCGGTCACGATCTGCAATTGCTGCGGCTCGCGCATCTGCACGCCGGTCTTCTCGATGTGCGCGAGCGCATCGAGGTACGCGTGTTCGAGCTGGCCGCCGAGCGCGTTCGGGCATGCCATGCGCGTGCCGGCGAGCGGCCCGAAGCTCAGCAGGCCGTTCTTGAGCGCGTAGGTTCCCATGTAGCGGTTGCAGCCCGAAAAGCCGCTGGCGCGCCGGACGCCCGATTCGGTGGACAGCGCGAGCTTGATCGGCTCGCCGTTGTCGCCATGCGGAATCGTGCGTGGCGTGCCGTCGGCGTTCACCCAGCTCGTGAGTTCCCAGGTCGTGTCGTCGAGCAGCTGGACGGCGGCGGGGTTGTACGGGTCGGGTGCGGGGGCGGCGGAATCGGGGTGGGTCGGCATCGCGCAGGCGGCGAGAAGCGTGGCAAGCGTCAACGCGCAGAGCGGCGCGCGCAACGGGCGAAGCAGGCCGGTGCGTGCGCGTGCGGCGGCGGACAGGTGGGACATGAGCCTCGTTCCTCATCGGATTCTGATCAAGGCGTAAGAGTAACGCACCCGCCCCGCGCGAGGCGAGCCGACACTTCGCGCGTGAAAACGTTCGCAACCCGCCCGCGAGCCTCGCGCGGCGGAGCGGCGACGCGACGAAACCGGCCGGACCGGCACGGGTGCGCGTGTTAACATCGAAGCCGTTTTCGTCCTCCAACAGAACCAGCGGGAAATCACATGCAGATCGGTCAGCGGCTCGGTACGCCGCTTTCACCCTCGGCCACGCGCGTCATGCTGCTCGGCGCGGGCGAACTCGGCAAGGAAGTCATCATCGCGTTGCAGCGGCTCGGCGTCGAAGTCGTCGCGGTCGACCGCTATCCGGACGCACCGGGCCACCAGGTCGCGCATCGCGCGCACGTGATCGACATGACCGACGCCGCCGCGCTGCGCGCGGTCGTCGAGGCCGAGCGTCCGCACCTGATCGTGCCGGAGATCGAGGCGATCGCGACCGATGCGCTCGCGGCGATCGAGGCGGCCGGCCTCGCCGAGGTGATCCCGACCGCACGCGCGACGCAGCTCACGATGAACCGCGAAGGTATCCGCCGCCTCGCGGCCGAGGAGCTCGGGCTGGCGACTTCGCCGTATGCGTTCGCCGAGTCGTTCGACGCGTTCAGCGCGGCCGTCGCGAAGATCGGCATGCCGTGCGTCGTGAAGCCGGTGATGTCGTCGTCGGGCAAGGGGCAGTCGGTCGTGCGGACCGAAGCCGACGTGAAGCCCGCCTGGGACTACGCGATGGCGGGCGGCCGCGTGAACCACGGCCGCGTGATCGTCGAGGGCTTCATCGATTTCGACTATGAGATCACGCAGCTGACCGTGCGCGCGATCGACCCGGCGACGCTCGAGACGCGTACCCACTTCTGCGAGCCTGTCGGGCATGTGCAGGTGGCGGGCGACTACGTCGAATCCTGGCAGCCGCAACCGATGAGCGCCGTCGCGCTTGAAAAGTCGCGCGAGATCGCGCACAAGGTGACCGAAGCGCTCGGCGGGCGCGGGATGTTCGGCGTCGAGCTGTTCGTGCGCGGCGACGAAGTCTGGTTCTCCGAGGTGAGCCCGCGGCCGCACGACACCGGCCTCGTGACGCTCGCGTCGCAGCGCCAGTCGGAGTTCGAATTGCACGCGCGCGCGATTCTCGGGCTGCCGGTCGATCCGACGCTCGGCTCGCCGGCCGCGTCGGCGGTGATCTACGGCGGGCTCGACGAGCGCGGCATCGCGTTCGAGGGCGTGCGCGACGCGCTGGCCGTGCCGGGCGCCGACCTGCGCCTGTTCGGCAAACCGGAAAGCTTTGCGAAGCGGCGCATGGGCGTCGCACTCGCGACCGGCGCGACCGTCGACGAAGCCCGCGAACGCGCGAAGCGCGCCGCGGCGGCCGTACGGCCCGTGTCGGCGCGCTGATCCGGCCAGGAGAGCGCGATGGTGTCGACATGGCGGCGGATCGGCCGTATCGGCAAGCTGGGCGCCGCGCTGGCGCTCGTCGCGAGTCTTGCGGGGTGCGGCCTCGCGGCCGCGCCGTGCCGGATCGCATCGGCCGGGCTGAAGATCGTGCCGGTCGTCGGCCATGTCGCGGCCGCGCCGACCGACGCGTGCGCCGACGTCATCGATCCCTGACCGGCGAACCGTTAACCCATAACCAACGATAACCGCGCGTCCCGCGAGGGCGCGCCTCCATCCGTCTCGTGAGAGGACCTGCATGATTCGCCAAACCTTCGCCGCGCTCGCGCTGGCCGGCGCCGCCGTTTCCGTTGCGCATGCCGCGCAACTGACCGTCGAGGAGATCGACGCCGATTCGCGCGTGCAGACCCTCTATCAGTGCGCGAACCAGAAGCAGCCGGTGCGCGTGTCGTACTGGCGCGCGGGCAACGGCCAGAGCTTCGCGCTGGTGCCGGTCAACGGGCAGCAGTTGCTGTTCGTCGATACCGTTTCTGCGTCGGGCGCGCGCTACGAGGCCGGACGCTATACGTGGTGGACGAAGGGCAAGGAAGGGACGCTGCGCGACGAGATCGCCGACCAGAATGCGGCACCGCTGCTTGGCGACTGCGTGCAGGTCGAGAAGAAGAAAAAGAAGAAGGGTTGAGCGCTGCGCACGCGATCGGGTAGTCATGCGAGCGTGCCGATCGCCGCGATCGGTGCGGGCCGCCGGGTTCGACCTTGGACAGGACGGTGGGGCGGGCAGCGATCGCGCTCGTTGGCCGCCTGCTGACTTTCCGACGGGGGTGGTCGAGATTTGACCCCTGATATTCACCATCAGCCGATCGGGATAGCCCGATCGCTCGACGCACCGCCCGCGCCCGGCCTGCTGGCGCCCGCCGCGAACCGCCATCGGGGCCGTTCGCGGCGTTGTCACGGACAGATTGCTGCGCAGTGCTACAATACGGCCCTTTCCGCCGGCATTCGCGCCGAACGGAGTCCGCACGGCCTGTGGCGCCCGATGTTCGAATCGAACCGGTCCCGAGCGCCAGAGCGGCGCCGCGCGGCGCGCCGCGGCTCCGTCTACTTCCGAAATGTGATGAGCGCAGGCCCGGCCGGCCTGACGCACGATGTCCCCGCCGCGCCTTTTGAGCGAAACGCCACCATGTCCGATTCTGTCGCCAAGCCAGCCGACGCAACCTTCGATCAATTCGGCCTTGCCGCCGATATCCTGAAAGCCATTGCGGAGCAGGGCTATACGACGCCGACGCCGATTCAGGCGCAGGCCATTCCGGTAGTGCTCGCCGGCCGCGACGTCATGGGCGCCGCGCAAACGGGCACCGGCAAGACCGCGAGCTTCTCGCTGCCGATCATCCAGCGGCTGCTGCCGCAGGCCAACACGAGCGCGTCCCCGGCGCGCCACCCGGTGCGCGCGCTGATCCTCACGCCAACCCGCGAACTTGCCGACCAGGTCGCCGCGAACGTGCATGCGTACGCGAAGCACACGCCGCTGCGCAGCGCGGTCGTGTTCGGCGGCGTCGACATGAATCCGCAGATGGCCGAGTTGCGCCGCGGCGTCGAGATCCTGATCGCGACGCCGGGCCGCCTGCTCGACCACGTGCAGCAGAAGACGGCGAACCTCGGCCAGGTCCAGATCCTCGTGCTCGACGAAGCCGACCGGATGCTCGACATGGGCTTCCTGCCCGACCTGCAGCGCATCCTGAACCTGCTGCCGAAGGACCGCCAGACGCTGCTGTTCTCGGCGACGTTCTCCGGCGAAATCAAGAAGCTCGCGTCGACCTACCTGCGCAGCCCGCAGACGATCGAGGTCGCACGCAGCAACTCGACCAACGCGAACGTTACGCAAATCGTCTACGACGTCGCCGAAGGCGACAAGCAGGCGGCCGTCGTGCAGTTGCTGCGCGATCGCGGGCTCAAGCAAGTGATCGTGTTCTGCAACAGCAAGATCGGCGCGAGCCGGCTCGCGCGCAACCTCGAGCGCGACGGCGTCGTCGCATCGGCGATCCACGGCGACAAGACGCAGATCGAGCGGATGCAGGCCCTCGACGCGTTCAAGCGCGGCGAGATCGAGGCGCTGGTCGCGACCGACGTGGCCGCGCGCGGTCTCGACATCGCCGAACTGCCGGCCGTGATCAACTTCGACCTGCCGTTCAACGCGGAAGACTACGTGCACCGGATCGGCCGTACGGGCCGCGCGGGCGCGACGGGAGATGCGCTGTCGCTGTGCAGCCCGAACGAGCGCAAGCAACTCGCCGATATCGAAAAGCTGATCAAGCGTCCGCTCGACGTGCAGACGCTCGCGCTCGACAAGCCGGCGCGCCATCGTCACGACGAGCGTGGCAGCGATCGCGGGGGGGAGCGCGGCGGCGAACGCGGCGGCCGTCGCGAGCGCGACGAGCATCGCGGTGCGTCGGGGCGTCGTTCGGGCGGTTCCGAGCGTGGCGGCCATCACCGTCGTCACGAGGCGCCGGTCGACGATTTCTTCCTGAAGCCGTACGTACCGTCGGCGCCGGCGAAACAGCCGGAAGAGACGAAGGCCGCGCAGCAGCCCGAGAAGAAGGGGCCGAAGCGTCAGGTCGCCGCGCTGCTCGGCGGCTTCGGGATGCCGCGCAAGCCGTCGGCATAAGCGGGCGGTTCAGGCGGTCGGTGCGGCGCGCGAGCGCTGCCGCGGAAACGGGTGCATGCGATGGGCATGTGCCCGTTTTTTGTTGGGCGCGAGAATTTGCGAAGGCGCGCGCGAGGGGTGATGGCTTGCCGCGCGGAGCAGGGGCGGTCCGGGGGGGCGCTTCGGTGCTGTGTCGTCAGCGGGCGTGCAGTTCCGGTCAACTCGGGCTGACGGGTGCAGGAACGCGGTCGATACGAACCGCTGTCCTGCGATCGACTCAACCGGCGCGTGGCCCGAAGCGACGCGCCCACGCATCGGTCGCGGCCGCGTAGAACGCATCCATCGTATCGCCCGATGGGTCGCCATCGGCCAAAAGGCCGAGATGCGCCGCGGCGGCCCGCAGCGCCGGCAGCGGATCGTCGCGTTCGAGCGCGATCGCGCCCGTCTGCTTGCTGAGCTTTTCGCCGTTCGCATCGACGACGACCGGCACGTGCAGGTAGCCGGGCGTCGGCACGCCGAGACAGCGCTGCAGGTAGATCTGGCGCGCGGTCGAATCGAGCAGGTCGGCGCCGCGCACGACTTGCGTGATGCCCGCGTCGGCATCGTCGACCACGACCGCGAGCTGATACGCCCACTGGCCGTCCCCGCGCTTCAGCACGAAATCGCCGACCTCGGTCGCGAGGTTCTGCGCTTGCATGTGCTGCCAGCGGTCGTCGAACGTGACGATCGCGGCGTCGCCGTCCGGCACGCGCAGCCGCCACGCACGCGCGGGCTTGCCGTGCAGGCCGGTGCGGCAGGTGCCCGGGTACGCGAGTGTCGTGTGGCGCTCGTGCGCGGCACGCAGCGAGTCGGCGATTTCCTTGCGCGTGCAGCCGCACGGATACACGCGCCCCGCGGCGACGAGCCGTTCAAGCGCGGCCGCATAGGCGGCCTCGCGCGTGCTTTGCCACACGGGCGGCTCGTCGGGCGTCATGCCGAAATGCGCGAGCGTCGCGAGGATGTCGTCGGCGGCGCCGGGCACCGTTCGCGGGCCGTCGATGTCCTCGATGCGCACGAGCCACGCGCCGCCGTGCGCGCGCGCGTCGAGCCAGCTCGCGAGCGCCCCGACCAGCGAGCCGAAATGCAGCGGGCCGGTGGGCGACGGCGCGAAGCGGCCGCGGTAGCCGTTCATCGGGACGCGGAGCGACGCGCGCTTACGCGGCGGCGCTGGCTGCCTGCGCGCAGGCCGGGCACGACTTGCCGGGCACGTAGCTCGGCGATTGCTGGGCTTCCGGCGTGACGACCGCGCGGCACGCGAAGCACGTGACGTTCTCGGTCGGCTGCAGTTGCGGATTCAGCGCGGTGCGGTAGTCGAACACGAAGCAGTCGCCGTGATAGTGCGCACCGCCGACTTCCTCGAAATACTTCAGGATCCCGCCCTCGAGCTGGTACACGTTCTCGATGCCGATTTCCTTCATGTGGATCGCCGCCTTCTCGCAACGGATACCGCCGGTGCAGAACGACACGACCGTCTTGCCTTCGAGATCGGCGCGGTTCGCGTCGATCACTTCCGGGAACTCGCTGAACTTGTCGATCCGGTAGTCGAGCGCGTCGTCGAACGTGCCGACGTCCACTTCGAATGCATTGCGCGTGTCGAGCATCACGACCGGGCGGCCCGTGTCGTCGTGGCCGCGGTCGAGCCACGCCTTCAGCGTGCGGGCGTCGACGAACGGCGCGCGGCCGAGTTCCGGCTTGATCGCCGGCTTCTTCATCGTGATGATCTCGCGCTTCAGGCGCACGAGCATCCGGCGGAACGGCTGCGAGTCGGACAGACTCTCCTTGAACTGCAGCGTCGCGAACTTGCCCTCGAACAGCGGATCGTGACGGAGGTAGTCGACGAACGCGTCGGTCGCGTCGCGCGGGCCGGCGATGAACAGGTTGATGCCTTCCGGCGCGAGCAGGATCGTGCCGCGCAGGCCGAGTTCGTTGCAGCGGGCGGTGACGAGCGGGCGCCATTGCTCGGTCGCGTCGAGCGACACGAAGTGGTAGGCGGCGAGGTTGACGATGGTCATGATGGTCCGACGGGAAACGGCCGCGGCCGTGCGGCGGGCGCACGGCGGCCCCGCAAAAAAGGGTGCGAAGCCGGGACGATGATTCGAAAACCCGTATTATCCCGCAAACTGCGCAGGCGCCGGCACCTGGCCGTTCGGCCGGCGTCGCACGCATCGGCCGAACGGCCGGGCGCGGGGATTTTTTGGGCAGCCCGCGCGACGACGCGGCTACAATGTCGCCCATGTCAGATCCCCGCTTCGTCCATCTTCGCGTTCACTCCGAATTCTCGATTGCCGACGGCATCGTGCGCCTCGACGACATCGTCAAGGCGGCCGCCGCAGACGGCCAGGGCGCGCTCGCCCTCACCGATCTCGGCAACGCATTCGGCCTCGTCCGTTTCTACCAGGAAGCCCGCGGCAAGGGCATCAAGCCGATCGCCGGCTGTGACGTCTGGATCACCAATCCGGACGATCGCGACAAACCGTCGCGCCTGCTGCTGCTGGTGAAGGACAAGACCGGCTACCTGAACCTGTGCGAGCTGTTGTCGAAGGCGTGGCTCACGAACCAGTACCGCGGCCGCGCGGAGCTCGACGCGAGCTGGCTCGACGGCGAACTCTCGCACGGGCTGCTCGCGCTGTCGGGCGCGCAGCAGGGCGATATCGGGCTCGCATTCGCGGCCGGTAACGAGGAAGCCGCGCGCCGTCATGCCGAGCGCTGGGCGAAGGTGTTCCCGGGCGGTTTCTACATCGAGCTGCAGCGTTTTGGCCAGCCGGGCGCCGAGGCGTACATCCAGCAGGCCGCGACGCTCGCCGCGTCGCTGAAGCTGCCGGTCGTCGCGACGCATCCGACGCAGTTCATGACCGACGACGATTTCACCGCGCACGAAGCGCGCGTGTGCATCTCGGAAGGCGACATGCTCGCGAATCCGCGGCGCCAGAAGCGCTTCACGACCGATCAGTACTTCCGCACGCAGGACGACATGGCCGCGCTGTTCGCCGACCTGCCGTCGGCGGTCGCGAACACGGTCGAGATCGCGAAGCGCTGCAACCTGAAGCTCGAGCTCGGCAAGCCGAAGCTGCCGCTGTTCCCGACGCCGGACGGCATGTCGCTCGACGACTACCTGGTCCAGCTGTCGAAGGAGGGGCTCGAGAAGCGCCTCGAACAGCTGTATCCGGATGCCGCGGAGCGCGACGCGCAGCGCGACACGTACTACAAGCGGCTCGAATTCGAGTGCGGGACCATCACGAAGATGGGCTTCCCCGGCTACTTCCTGATCGTTGCCGACTTCATCAACTGGGCGAAGAACAACGGCGTGCCGGTCGGCCCGGGCCGCGGTTCGGGTGCCGGTTCGCTGGTCGCGTACGCGCTCGGCATTACCGATCTGGACCCGCTGCGCTACAACCTGCTGTTCGAGCGATTCCTGAATCCGGAACGCGTGTCGATGCCCGACTTCGACATCGACTTCTGCCAGCACGGCCGCGATCGCGTGATCCAGTACGTGAAGGAAAAATACGGCGCGGACGCCGTGTCGCAGATCGCCACCTTCGGCACGATGGCCGCGAAGGCGGCCGTGCGCGACATCGGCCGCGTGCTCGATCTCGGCTACATGTTCACCGACGGCGTCGCGAAGCTGATCCCGTTCAAGCCGGGCAAGCACGTGACGATCGCCGACGCGATGAAGGAAGAGCCGCAGCTGCAGGAGCGCTACGACCACGAGGACGAAGTGCACCAGCTGCTCGACCTCGCGCAGCGCGTCGAGGGCCTCACGCGTAACGTCGGGATGCACGCGGGCGGCGTGCTGATCGCGCCCGGCAAGCTGACCGATTTCTGCCCGCTGTACACGCAGGGCGACGACGGCGGTGTCGTCAGCCAGTACGACAAGGACGACGTCGAAGCCGTCGGCCTCGTGAAGTTCGACTTTCTGGGTCTCACGACGCTGACGATCCTCGACTGGGCCGAGCGCTACATTCGCCGCCTCGATGCGTCGAAGGCCGACTGGTCGCTCGCGCAGGTGCCGCTCGACGATCCGGCGTCGTTCCAGATCCTGAAGAAGGCCAACACGGTCGCCGTGTTCCAGCTGGAAAGCCGCGGGATGCAGGGCATGCTGAAGGACGCGCAGCCCGACCGCTTCGAGGACATCATCGCGCTCGTGTCGTTGTACCGTCCGGGTCCGATGGATCTGATCCCGAGCTTCTGCGCACGGAAGCACGGCCGCGAGAAGGTCGACTATCCGGATCCGCGCGTCGAACCCGTCCTGAAAGAGACCTACGGCATCATGGTCTATCAGGAGCAGGTGATGCAGATGGCGCAGATCATCGGCGGCTACTCGCTCGGCGGCGCCGACTTGCTGCGTCGCGCGATGGGCAAGAAGAAGCCCGAGGAGATGGCCAAGCACCGCGAAATCTTCGCCGAGGGTGCGGCGACGAACGGCCTCACGCGCGAGAAGTCCGACGAGATCTTCGACTTGATGGAGAAGTTCGCGGGCTACGGCTTCAACAAGTCGCACGCGGCGGCCTACGCGCTGCTCGCGTATTACACCGCGTGGCTGAAGGCGCACCATCCGGCCGAATTCATGGCGGCCAACATGACGCTCGCGATGGACGACACCGACAAGGTGAAGATCCTGTTCGACGACTGCGTCGTGAACAACCTCGCCGTGCTGCCGCCGGACATCAACGCTTCGCATTACCGGTTCGAGCCGGTCGCCGAAGCCGACGGCCGGCGCTCGCGCACGATCCGCTACGGCCTCGGCGCGGTGAAGGGCAGCGGCCAGAACGCGATCGAGGAAATCCTGCGCGCGCGCGAGGAAAAGCCGTTCACCGACCTGTTCGACTTCTGCGAGCGGATCGACCGGCGCGTCGTCAACCGCCGCACGGTCGAGGCGCTGATCCGCGCCGGCGCGTTCGATTCGCTGAACGCGAACCGCGCGCAGATGCTCGCGTCGGTGCCGCTCGCGATGGAAGCGGC
This sequence comes from Burkholderia sp. Bp9143, assembly GCF_003853645.1. Taxonomy (GTDB): domain Bacteria; phylum Pseudomonadota; class Gammaproteobacteria; order Burkholderiales; family Burkholderiaceae; genus Burkholderia. The sequence continues at coordinate 63,222 of NZ_QTPO01000014.1, forward strand.
CGACCAGGCCGCGGCGAATGCGATGCAGGCCGGCCTGTTCGACATGGGGGCCGAGTCGCCGCACGCGCATGCGCTCGTCGACGAACCCGCGTGGGACGACAAGCGCCGCCTGCAGGAAGAGAAGGGCGCGCTCGGCTTCTACCTGTCCGGCCACCTGTTCGATGCGTATCGCGACGAAGTGCGCCGGTTCGTGCGGCAGAAGGTCGGCGACCTGAAGGAAGGGCGCGACAAGCTCGTCGCGGGCATCATCGCGTCGTTGCGCACGCAGATGACCCAGCGCGGCAAGATGCTGATCGCGTTGCTCGACGACGGTTCGGGCCAGTGCGAGATCACGATCTTCAACGAGCAGTTCGAGGCGAACAAGGCGCTGTTCAAGGAAGACGAACTGCTGATCGTGCAGGGGCAGGCGCGCAACGATGCGTTCACCGGCGGCATCCGCTTCACGGCCGACACGGTGATGGATCTCGAACGCGCGCGCAGCCGCTATGCGCAGGCGGTGCGGCTCACGATGAACGGCAACGCGGATGCGGCGGCGCTGCGCCGCGTGCTCGAGCCGCACGTGTCGAAGGACGATCCGGCGGCCGCGCCCGCGGTCGAGGCGCCCGCGCCGCGCGGCGGCGGACGCGACGGCGGCCGTCGCCCGCAGGCACCGCTGCCGAACGGGCTTGCGGTCCAGGTCCACTACAGCAACGCGCGCGCGCAGGGCGAAATGCGTCTGGGCGACGCGTGGCGCGTGAAGCCGAGCGACACGCTGCTCGCGGAGCTGCGCGCGACGTTCGACGGCAGCATCGTCGAAATTACGTACTGACCGCGTCCCCGCCGGACGGTCGTCGCCTGTGCGGCCCGTCGCGTCGCCATCGTGCGGTGCGGCGGGCCGTTTTCATTCTGGCGGGTGCTTGGGGCTGTCATCCGGACGCTATACAATCCGTCGCGCGCGATGCAGATGTACCCCCCGGCCGCAGTCCGTCCGCCGGCCGGCGGCGACATCGCGGGCGTGAAAACGGGGACGGGTCCGCGCGGCACGCGATGCAGCGCGGTGCCGCGGGCGACCACGCGACGAGGCCGGCACGGAGACGCAAGCCCGGATGCCGGTCGGTACGCGACGACAAAAATACCGACAGCACCACCACAACAATGGATAACGGGAAACCGACGGGGCGGATCCTCGTGATCCGGATTGATTTTCTGGGCGACATGCTGTGCACGACCGCTTTTCTCGGCGCGCTGAAACAGCGCTGGCCCGGGGCGGACCTGCACGTGGTCGCGAACCGTTACAACGCGGCCGCGCTGGCCGGCAACCCGGACGTGCACACGGTCCATACGTACGTGTACAGCCGTCAGTGCGAGCGCAACGACCGCCCCGGACGGATGCGCGCGTTCTTCGACCGGCTGCGGCTCGTGCGCCGGCTGCGCCGCCTGCGGTTCGACCTCGTGGTCGTGCCGAACGGCGGCATGCATCGCAGCAGCATCCAGTTCGCGCGGCAGCTCGGTGTGACGGATTGCCGCTGGCACGATGCCGATTCCGAATTCGACGATCGCAAGCCCGAACACGTCGCGTCGCGGCCGATGTGCCATGAAGCGTTGTCGGGATTCCGGCTCGTGCCCGAACTCGGCCGCACCGATCTCGACGGTCTCGCGCTGTCCGTGCACCCGGACCGCGCGCTGCAGGACACGTGGTATCGGCTGCTCGGGCCGCACACGAAACCGCGCGTCGGGCTGTTCGTGTCGAACAAGGCGGCCGAGCGGCGCTGGCCGGCCGATCGATGGCGCGACCTCGGCCGGCGGCTTGCACCGTTCGCCGACGTGATCGTGTTCCGCGATCCCGCCGTGTCGGCCGAGACCGACGCCGATCGCGACGCGTGGCGGGACGTGAATGCCCGGCATGTCGTGCCGTCATCGGTCGCCGAACTGGTGGCCGCCGCGAGCCTCCTCGACGCGATCGTGTCGGCCGACAGCGCCCCCGTGCATCTCGCGTCGGCGCTCGGCGTGCCGGTCGCCGCGCTGTTCGAGGACCGTCCCGAGAAATACCGGCGCTGGCATCCGCTCGGCGTGCCGCACATGATCGTGCGGGCCGGCGCGACGGTTGACGCGATCGGCGTCGACGCGCTCGAGCGTGCGGTGCTTCATCTGTTGACGCCGGCCGGACAGCCCGACGACGCGATCGGCGGCGCACTGCCGCTCCCGGCCGCCACGCTTGCGGCACCCGGGGCCGGCGCGATCGTTTCGTAGCCCCCGGAAGGCAGGTGGCGCCGGCACTGCCGGTACCGCTGCTGGACGGGCAAGCGGGCGCAAGGACGCGCGGTGGCCGCAGGCCCCGCCGCGCCCGGTGCGTTGTTGCCTGCCGCGCTGCCGGCCAGGCGGCGCTGGCCGCCGGCCGCGGCGTGTCGCCGACGCCCGCTGCCCGGCGCCACGCCACCGGCTGCAAAATCCTGTACATTGCGAGCCTTGTCCTGCCAGCTAGACGGAACGATCGCCGTGGCCCTGTTTTCTTCCGCCCGCCCACCCAGAACCATCCTCGTCGCAGCACCGCGTCGTATCGGCGATGTGCTGCTGACGACGCCGCTCGTGCGTTCGCTGAAGGCGCGCTGGCCCGATGCGCAGATCGACATGCTGGTGTTTCGCGGCACCGAGGGCGTGCTGGAGCACAACCCGGACGTGCGGCACGTGATCGTCGTCGCGCAGCGCGCGGGGTTTCGCGAGCGGCTGCGCGACGCGCTGTCGATGTGGCGCCGCTACGATCTCGCGTGCGCGGCGCTCAGCTCCGACCGGCCGCGCTTCTATAGCTGGTTCGCCGGCCGCAAGCGCGTCGGCCTCGTTGATTCGAACCGCGTCACGTGGCTGACTCGAATGATGCTGAACGGCATCGCGATCAATCATCACGAGTCCGCGCATACGGTCGTCAGCACGCTCGCGCTCGCACCGGTGATCGGCATCGAGCCGGTATCCGAGGTCGTCGCGCCGGGCATCGGCGACGATCCCGCGCGACGCGCGCGTTTCGACGCGTGGCTCGCCGAATCGCCGGCGATCCGCGGCGGCAAGCCGCTCGTCGTGCTGCATCCGTATCCGATGTTCCGCTACAAGCAATGGCGGCTCGACGGGTGGGTCGAGATGATCGAATGGCTGCGCGCGCAGGGGTTTGCGATCGCGCTGTCGGGCGGCCCGGCCGATCGCGAGCGCGAGTACGCGGAGCAGGTCGCGGCCGAGGCGGGCGGCGACGTGCTGAACCTGGTCGGCCGTCTCACGTTCGGCGAAAGCGCGGAGCTGGTGCGGCGTGCGCGGCTGTTCATCGGGCCCGATACGGGCGCGACGCACGTTGCGGCCGCGACGGGCACCGACACGATCGCGCTGTTCGGTCCGTCCGATCCGGTGCGCTGGGGGCCGTGGCCGCAGCACTGGCCGGCCACCGAGAACCCGTGGGCGCTGCGCGGTTCTGCGCGGCACGGCAACGTGTGGCTGCTGCAGGGCGAAGGCGATTGCGTGCCGTGCCGGCACGAAGGCTGCGAGCGCCATGTCGACAGCCATAGCGACTGTCTCGTCAATCTCGGCACGCAGCGTGTGAAGGCGGCGGCGGCCGAGATGCTCGGGCTGAATCCGCCGGGCGCCGCCGACGCGGTCATCGATACGTCGCGACTGCATCGCACGCGCTCGGACTGACGCACGAAAGCCGGACGCTTCCTGATTTGAAAGCGGGGAGTGGCGGCACGACGCGTCGACGGCGCGCGTGCGCCGCCGTTGGGCCGAACCGGCGCCAGGCGGCCGCGTACTGCCCGCCGCCTGATGCGTTACGCGCTGCGCCGGATCGCCGACGTTTCGCGCGGCAGCGCTTCGCCGCGCGCGCCGCAGCCGAGCAGGATGCCGGCGAGCAGCACCAGCAGGTGACCTTCGGCGAAATCGAGCAGCAGCGAATTCGCGAGACTGCCGATCGTGAAGATCGCGAGCCACGCGAACAGCAAGTGCCGCGAACGCGGATCGAGCGCGCGGCTGCCGCGCGCGATCTGCACGATCAGGTTCAGGAACAGCAATACGCCGAGCGTGCCGAGCTGCACGGCCATCAACAGGTATTCGTTATGCGGATTCGACGTGAGCTGGCCTTCGGCCGCCGTCTTGCCCGCCGTGAGCTTCTGGAATTCGAACTCGAGGCCGCCCGCGCCGTAGCCGATCACGGGGTGCTGGCGATACAGCTCGAGCCCCTTCTTGTACCACTCGAGACGCAGTCCGGTCGACGTGATCGCATCGCTCTGCCGATACTGCTGCACTTCCGACACGACCTTCACGAGCCGTCCGTTGTTCACCGTGCATGCGGCGGCGACGAGCGCGGCGCCCGCCAGGACCAGCGCACCGGCGGCGAGCCCCGCGAGCAGCGCCGACTGGCGGCGCAGCAGCAGCACGAAACGCACCGCCACGACGAGGATCAGCAGCAACGCGATGACCTGCCCGGTGCGTCCCTGCAGCATCACGAACACGTTGATCAGCGACCACGCGGCGACGCCGGCATACGCGGCACGCGACAGCGCGGTGCGGGCCGACAGCGCGAGGTCGGCCGCCTGGTAGAACAGCAGCGCGCCGAACATGCCGGCCGCGATGTGGTTCTTGAACACCCAGGCGCGCGACAGCGGCAGTTCGGTCCCATGCGCGGGCCCGATCGCGGTCAGCCCGAGATAGTTGGTGGTCGACAGCAGCAGGATCACGCACAGCGTGCCGAACCACGCGCGCCGCACGATCGGCGCCCAGTTCGAATGGCGGAAGGCGAGTACGGCAAACGGCAGCAGCAGCAGCTTGTCGTACTTGGCGACCCAGTTCCACGCCTTCGGGTGCGGCGCGACCGTATAGGTGACGCTCGCGGTCAGCGCCGCGAGGATCAGGAGCGCCGCGAGCGACGCGGGTTCGGTGACGAACGTGCGCAGGTCGCGCCAGAATTCGGGGGAGATGACGAGTGCGGCCGCGAACAGCCCGCAGAACACATTGGTCAGCGCGGTCGAGACGGGCACCATGCAGAGCGCGATGACGGCGAAGGCGCGGGCGGCGGTCAGGCGCCGCGTGGCGGGAGCGGAAAACGAAAGCATCGGAACCTGTCGAATGGACGATTGCGGCATGCGGGCACCGTGCTGCGCGCCGCGCGTCCCGGCGGCACCGCGCGGGACGAAGCGCGCAGTATACGCGAAGCCGCGGGCGTTTCCGTGCCGTTTCCGGGGTCCGATCAGCTGAATGCGCGCTTGATCCGCGAGCGCAGCAGGGCGCGCTTGAGGCGCCCTTCGACGGCCGGCGTGTCGAGCGCGAGGCGTCCGCCGGCCGGCTCGCCGCGATGCAGGTAATAGCGGTCGAACGTGGCCTGCGTCATGCCCCATTTGTTGAGGAACTGGCGGCGGCCGTCGTTCTTGACGATCTTGCCGGTGCTCTTCTGCTGGAAGTGATAGACGAGGCTGTCGCCGACGCCGAGGAAGATCCGGCAGCCGGCGTCCCAGAATTTCATCGAGAAGTCGTTGTCGCTGCTCATCCCCGGCGACAGTTCGCTGCTGTAGCCGCCGATGCGGTTCCACCAGTCGCGGTGCACGAGCGTCGGCGGCCAGGTCGAGCCGAGCCAGTCCGCGCGCGCGAGCCGCGGCGTGGCCGCGACGAGGCCGGCCGCGTCGAACTGGTCGGCGTCGCGGCCGAAATTGCTGACGACGACGCACGGGTTGCGGGTGTCGACAGGCTCGACCATCGTGCCGGACAGCATGAACAGGTCGGTCGGCATCTGTTCGATGCGCCGCACGAGCGCCGTGTCCCACCCCGGGCAGCAGTACATGTCGTCGTTCATGTAGACGACGTAGTCGCGCGATGCGCGCGCGGCGGCCAGGTTCACCGCGTGGCAGATGCCGATGTTGGCCGGCGACGCGGTGTGCTCGATGCCTTCGCTGCGCACCCAGTCGAGCGTGCCGTCCGAGCCGTCGTTGACGTGCACGATAATCTGGTGGTCGTATGCGGAATGACGGCGCAGGCTGTCGACGACGAGCTTGAGGTACGGCAGGTTGTTCCAGGTCGGGATGATGATGGAGAACATGGCGGTCGGATTCGGTGGTCGTCGTGTCGGCGGCGCGTGGCGCGGCGCCGCGCTTGGGTGCGCATGGCGTGCGGGCAGCCCGGCATTGTAACGCCGGGCCGGCGCCTGCCGGCGGCGTCGGGGTGGGGGCAGGGCGGGGGCGCGCTCAGCGGGCCGGTTCGTGGCCGAGCTTCAGGAACCGGTAGTAGACGGTTTCCGCGTTGAACACGGCGATCATGAAGCCCGCGCGGCCGTCGAGAAACCCGCGCCGCAGCAGGTAGGTCCGCACGAACGCCCACGCGCCGCGCGCGAGCGCCTTGCCGAAGCCGCCGCGCTGGCCGGCCGCGCGGCGCTGGCGCGCGCCGGCCGTCGAATACGCATCGAGCTTGCGCACGACGGTTTCGAAATCATCGTACGAATAGTGCATGAGCTTGCCCGGCAGCCGCTGCGCGGGCGTGTCGAACACGAGCCGTTCGTGCACCAGATCGTCGGAGAAGCGGGCGGTGCCGCGCCGGAACAGGCGCGGCACCCAGTCCGGATACCAGCCGCTATGGCGGATCCACTGGCCGCAGAAGCTCGACAGCCGGTCGAGCGCATAGACCTGCGCGGCCGGCGCGCGGATGGCCGCGCGGATCGACTGCGCGAGTTCCGGGCTGACCACCTCGTCGGTGTCGAGCGACAGGATCCAGTCGGTGTCGAGCGCGTCGAGCGCGCGGTTCTTCTGCGGGCCGAAACCGGGCCAGTCGCGCTCGACGATCACGCGGGCGCCGTGCGCGCGGGCGATCGCGACGGTATCGTCGGTGCTGCCGCCGTCGATCACGACGACGTCGTCGGCGAAGGTCAGCGCGTCGAGGCACTGCGCGAGCCGCGCGGCCGCGTTGAGGGCGATGAGGGCGACGCCGAGGGTGGGTTCTGCCATGAAATCGTCGAAAAGGCGGAGAAAACGGTGAGCGGCAGTATACCCGCGCGCCAGCCGGTGGCCGCTTCGGCGACGGCGATGCCGGCGGAGGCGGTACAGCTATAATGTTGGGCCTTTTTCGGCACCCGCCGGACGGGGCGAATCCCGGGCAGCCACGCCCCGGGCGCCGCGTCGCGGCTCAAGAAGGATTGCCTTGGAAACCCAGAACACTCTTCGCAAACCGATGGACGGCACCGGTACGTCGCCGGCCACGGTCCTCAAGCGCCTGTGGCCGTACATCCGGCCGCTCATCGGCATCGTGCTGCTCGCCGTGATGACGATGGGCGTCGTCGCGGCCACGGAAGCCGGGATCCCGGCACTGCTCAAGCCGCTGCTCGACCACGGCTTCGGCTCGCACGGCAGCGACCGCGCGAAATGGTACGTGCCGATCGCGGTGATCGGCCTCGCGCTCGTGCGCGGCGTGTCGCAGTACACGTCCAACTACCTGCTCAACTACGTGTCGAACCGCATCCTGCTGCAGCTGCGGCTCGAGATGTTCCGGCGGATGATCCACACGGGCGCGTCGTTCTTCCAGCGCGAGACCGCGAGCACCGTGATCAACGCGATCGTGTTCGAGGTCAACCAGATCCTGTCGGTGTTGACCGGCGTGATGGTCACGCTCGTGCGCGACTCGCTGACCGTGGTGTTCCTGCTCGGCTACCTGTTCTACCTGAACTGGCGGCTCACGCTGATCGTCGCGGTGATCCTGCCGGGCATCGGCTGGCTCGTCAGCAAGATCAACCGCCGCCTGCGCCGCCTGAACCGCGAGCACCAGACGCTGACCAACGAGCTGTCGTACATCGTCGAGGAGACGGTCGGCGGCTACAAGGTCGTCAAGGTGCACAACGGCGAAGCATACGAGATGGACCGCTTCACGACGATGAGCAAGCGCCTGCGCGGCTATGCGATGCGCATGACGATCTCGGGCGGCCTCGCGCAGCCGCTGACGCAGTTCCTCGCGTCGATCGCGCTCGCGGTCGTGATCACGATCGCGGTCGTGCAGTCGACCAACGACCAGACGACGGTCGGCGGCTTCGTCGCGTTCGTCACGTCGATGCTGCTGGTGATTTCGCCGCTCAAGCACCTGATCGACGTCAACCAGCCGCTGCAGCGCGGGATGACGGCCGCCGAGCTGATCTTCGGGCTGATCGACGAGCCGGCCGAGCCGCAGGGCGGCGGCCGCGCGCTGCCGCACGCGCGCGGCGAGATCGAATTCCGCGACGTGTCGTTCGACTACGGCGCCTCCGAGCGGCCGACGCTCGACCGCGTCTCGTTCAAGGTCGCGCCGGGCGAGATGATCGCGCTCGCGGGGCCGTCGGGCAGCGGCAAGACGACCCTCGTGAACCTGCTGCCGCGCTTCTTCGATCCGACGGGCGGCGCGATCCTGGTCGACGGCGTGCCGGTGGCCGACTACGACATCCACGCGCTGCGCGGCCAGATGGCGATGGTCAGCCAGGACGTCGTGCTGTTCAACGACACGATCGCCGCGAACGTCGCGTACGGGCAGACGCCCGACCGCGCACGCGTGCAGGCGGCGCTCGAGGCCGCGAACCTTGCCGACGCGGTCGCCGCGATGCCCGACGGGCTCGACACGCTGGTCGGCGGCAACGGGATGCGTCTATCGGGTGGCCAGCGGCAGCGGCTCGCGATCGCGCGCGCGATCTACAAGGACGCGCCGATCCTGATCCTCGACGAGGCGACCTCCGCGCTCGACTCGGAATCCGAGCGTCACGTGCAGGCCGCGCTCGAGCGGCTGATGGAAGGGCGCACGACGCTCGTGATCGCGCACCGGCTGTCGACGATCGAGCGCGCGGACCGGATCCTCGTGCTCGAAGCCGGCAAGATCGTCGAAGAGGGCAGCCACGACGCACTGCTGCGCCACGGCGGGCTGTACGCGCACCTGCACCGGATCCAGTACCAGCAGCAGGCGGCGTGACGTCGGGTCACGCCGGTGTGCTAGTCTTGATCGGGCAGGTGCGGTTGTTCCAGTTGTTTCCGGTTCGACGTGACAACACGGAGGGAAGGACAATGAGGAAGATGCACGGGATGATGCTGGCCGCGCTGGTCGCGGCGGGTTTCGCAGCGCCGGTCGCGATGGCTCAGGATCACGGCAACTACGACAACCACGGGGACCACGGTAATCACGGCATGCAGCGCGGCCACGGCCCGAAGCACATGCCGCCCGGCCAGATGCGCCACGAAGACGACGTGCCGCCGCGCTGGGCCGACCAGCCGCGTCGCGAATGGCACAAGGGCGACCGGCTGCCCGGCGAATTCCGCGATCGCCAGTACGTGGTCGAGGACTGGCGCGGCTACCACCTGAGCGCGCCGCCGCGCGGTTATCAATGGGTTGGGGTCGGCGGCGACTACCTGCTCGTGCAGATCGGCTCGGGCATCGTGCTGCGGGTCGGCCCGTAACGCTTCCTGCCGATCATCGATTCGTCCGGTTGCCGGGGCGTGCGACCCGGCAACCGCGTCACTTGTCCTTGTCCGCCGTCCGGCGGAACCAGCGTCGCTCGATCCGCGACATCGCCCAGCACACCGTCAGCGCGCAGACGGTGCCGAGCGCGACTTCCCCGAGCCGCATCAGCGGAATGTCCCATAACGGGCCGTTGCCCGGAAACAGCAGCACGATCGTCGCGGTGACGCCGCCGAGCCGCGCCGCGCTGCCGACGTTCAGGCACCAGCAGCTGACGATCGTGATCGCGACCGCAAGCGCATAGGCGACGAGGCGGTCGCCGCCGAGCGCGGCACCCGCGAAGCCGACCAGGCCACCGATCATCGCGCCGATGAACTGGTCGCGCGACAGCGACATCGTGTCCGAATAGTTGTGCTGCGTGACGGCGATCGCGGTGATCGCCGCCCACACGGCCTGCTCGGTGTGCAGCGCGCGGCCGATCGCATACGCGAGGCACGCGCCGCAGACGGCCTGCAGCGCCATCAGCGCGCCTTGCGTGAGCCGTTCGCCGAAGGTCAGCCCCTTGAACAGATCGAAGATCGACTGCTGGATCTGCTGGCGGGCTTCGTTGAGTGTCCTGATGGTATCCATCGTGTCGGGCCAGGAAGCGGGTGCGGTGCGCGTGCGTCAGGGCGCCTGTTCGGAAGACGCGGCGGCCGGTTCGTCGGCGGTCGCGTCGCCGTTGTCGACGCGCGTTTCGGGCATCGCGAGCCAGACGAGCAGCACCGCGAGCGTGCCGGCGGCGGCGAGCCCGAAGAAGCTGACCGCGTTGCCGAAGTGATCGGCGATATAGCCGGCCACGGCCGTGCTGAGCGTCGCGCCGATCCCGGCCGCGAGCCCGAACAGCCCGATGCACAGGTTGTAGCGGCCCTTGCCGCCCGCGACGTCGGCCGCGATCAGCGGCAGCATCACGCCGAACACGGCCGCGCTGATGCCGTCGAGCATCTGCACCGGCACGAGCAGGTACGGGCTGCTCACGCCGGCGAACAGCAGCGCGCGCACCGGCAGCGCCGAGAAGCCGAGCAGCAGGATCGGCCGGCGTCCCCAGCGTTGCGCGGAGCGGCCGACCCACGGCGACAGCATCGCGACGATCGCCTGCGGCACGATGATGCACGCGGCGATCACGAGCTGCACGTTTTCGCCCATCCCGGCCGTCACTTCGCCGGCCGCGAGGTTGAGCATCGCCGCGTTCGACAGGTGGAACAACACCACGCATGCCGCGAAGATCAGCATCCTGCGATCGCGCAGCAGTTCGAGCAGCGTTTCGCGTTCCTCGCCTTCGTCGTGATCGTCGGGCTTCGACGAATGCGGGATCACCTCGTGCGTCGGCTGGATCATCGCGAGCGCGAACAGTGCGGGCAACGCCAGCACCGCGGTCAGCCAGAACACCGCGCGCGCGGAGAAATACTCGCCGGTGAGCCCCATCAGCCCTGCCGCGACCGCGCTGCCGATCGACGCCCAGCGTGCGTTGCGGCCGAGCCGGTCGCCGAGGTCGGCGCGGCCGACCAGCGAGAACGAGATCGCGGCCATCGCCGGCACGAGCATGCAACTCGCGAAGCCGTGGAATACTTCGGCCGCGATCACCGGCACGATCGTCGGGCTCGACGCGAGCAGCACCGCGGACAGGATGATGGCCGCGATCGCCCACGCGGCCGCGCCTTTCTTGTTCTTCAGCGCGTCGACGGCGGCGCCGCCCGGCACCTGGCTGACCATCGCGCTGATTGTGCCGATCGACAGCACCATGCCGATCTCGCCCTGCGTCCACTTGTGCGACGCGAGGTAGGACGCGATGAACGGACCGAACCCGGTTTGAACGTTTGCAACGAAAAAGTTGAGCCAGTCGAGGGCTCGAAGACTGCGAACGCTGACGGAATGCTTGATCGTCATCGGGTCGCACTCGCAGACGAAGCCGGTGCCGGGGCAACGGGCGGGTAGACCGCGACGATCGGCCTGTCGGCCGCGTAGGGCGGCGACGCCTTGATCTGCGCATCGTTCAGGTCGAGCTGCGGATGCAGCGCCTTGTCGCGCGTGACGAAGCGCAGCGCGCCCCAGCTCGCGGCGATCGAACGGCGGTCGGTATTGACGAGTCCGCCCAGGTCGAGCACGACAGCCTGCGGCTGCGCGGCGCGGTCGATCAGCACGTCGACGACGCGGCCGATCTTCGTGCCGTTCGGGCGCTCGACCTCGCTGTCGAGCATCGGCAGTCGCGTCGCGGGCGATGCAGCGGCCGAACCCGACAACGGCACGGCCTTGGGCCGCGCGGCCGGGGGCAGGTCTCCCGACGGAACGTCGAGCACGATCGGCTCCTGTTTGCCGCCCGGCGTGAAGCGGAACACGTTCCACGGGAAGATGACCTTGCGGTCGCCGATGCCCATGAAGCCCTGCAGGTTGACGATCATCTCGCGCGGCTTGCCGCTCGCGTCGGCCACCATGTCGACCGCGCGGCCGATCACCTTGCCGTTGCGGCGCGCGACTTCGCTGTCGAGCAGCGCATGGATCTGGGTGCGCTCGAGCGTGCGCGTCGCGACGAGCGGGGCCGGCGGCGGAGGCGGCGGAGTCGGCGTTTCGGGGCGCTGCACGGGCTTCGGCCGGACCACCTCGCGGTGCGGCTTCTTCGGCGCTTCCGGTTCCTCAGGCTGCGTCGGCGCGGGCACGGGCGGCATCGTCAGCGGTTCGCCGGCGGCTTCCTCGATGGGTTCGACGAGCGCCTCGCTGATCGGCGCGGGCGGATTCTGCGTCGGCAGCAGCCCGCAGCCGGACAGCAGCGCGGCGGCTGCGAGAACGAGGAAGACCGTCGAGGACGGGAACGACATGCGGGATGCGGGAAACGGAAGTCCGCCGCTCATTGACACTCACTCCATGGGTCGGGGGCGGGCCCGGAGGCTCGCGGCTGGCGATGGATGGCGGGTGCGGGCGGCGCACCACGCGAGGTGAGAGTTTAACGTGTCTTCCTTTCAGGACCGATTTATGCGGAAGACCGGGCGCGGGACGACGGGGAAAGATCGAGGATCGATCGCAAGGCGGGCGGCGTCGGGTGCCGCAACGAGCACGGCGCCCGGCCGTCGACGACGGGACGGGCGCCGCACGGGCTGCCGGTGTGGCGTTACTTGACCAGCGCGCCGAGCGTCGTCGTCACGGGGGCGAGCAGGCCGCCGCCGGTCCTCGACAGCGCGCCGGTACCGCTGCCGCCCGTCAGGCCGCCGACCGGCGAGCTGCCGGCCGCTGCCGTCACGGTGCCGACCGCCGACGCGAGCGCGCCTGCCGGGTTGCTGCCACCCGTCGTGCCGGCGAGCGCGCCCGTCGACAGGAGCCCCGTCACCGGGGCGAGCGGATTCGTCGCGGCGGCGCCGCCGCCTTGCAGGGCGGTGCCGGCGGTCGCGACCGTGTTGCCGGTCGCGGTCACGACGTTGCCGACGCCGGTCGTGACCGGATTGTTGCCGGTATTCGCGAGTGTCGTGCCGGCGTTCGCGACGCCGTTGCCGACGGTCGTCACGAGGTTCGTCAACGGCGCGCCGAGCGGCGTGCTTGCCGCGACCGTCTGCGTGACCGAGCCGACCGTCGTCGTGATCGGCGTGATCGCCGAGCTGGCCGCGCCCGTCACTTGCGCGACCGGGCCGGTCGACAGTTGCGTGCCGAGCGTCGCGCCGCCGCCCGCGATCGTGTTGCCGAGCGTCGTCACGGCACCGCCGACGGGCGACGTGACCGGCGCGAGCGGCGCCAGGGCCGAACCGCTGGCGCCGAGGCTGGACACGACGCCGCCCGTCGCGGCGACGGCCTGGCCGAGGTTCGTGACCACGCCCCCCGTGCTCGCGACCGTCGTGCCGACCGGATTCGGCGACGCGCCGAGCTGGCCGAGGCCCGAGCCGAGGCCGGTGCCGAGCGTCGTGACGGCCGCGCCGACATCCTGCACGACCGTGCCGAGCCCCTGCGTCGTGGCGGGATTCGTGCCGGGCAGCGACTGCGCCGCGATCGCCGTGCCGACGCCCGATATGGCGCCGCCGCCGGCCGTCACGATGTTGCTCGACGCCGCGGTCGTCTGGCCGACCCCATTGGCCGACGTGCCGCTCGCGCTGTTGCCCGCGCCGCCGGTCGACGCCGTCGTGTCGCCGGACCCCGATCCGGAGCCGCCGGTGCCTTGGCTCAGCGAGCCGGAGCCGCCGCACGCGGACAGCGACATCAGCGCCGCGGCGCCGGCCGCGATCATGATCATTCGGAGTCCTGCTTGATGGGTGGTGCGCGTATTCATGTCGTCCTCGTCTCGATTATGGAAATGGATCAGGCGGCTTTCGTGTGCACCGATGTGTCGTCGCTGCGGAAGTGAAGCGGCGCGCGCATGGTTGTTGTCTCCCTGATTGACCTGTCGCCGCGTCGCATATTCGCCTGAACCGGAACCCGGAGCGCTTGCAGGACGAACCGTTTGCATTCTTTCGTCTTGCTTGCCGATCGTGCCGGAAATCACCGGATTCGTGTGATCAGAGTAGGGCGGTCGGCGCGAGTCGTCTTTTAATGATCGTTAAATTGAAGTAGGCGTCCGATTCACTGCCGGAATCGGGGTAATCACGGTCGACGCGAGGCGAGTCGTGTGATGAGGGGGAGGGAGGGGGAGGGGGCGCCTGCCTGGCCCGCCATCGTGGCGGGCAGGCGCGGGCGCTGCCCGAGGAGCGGAGCTGGAACGTCAGGCGTCCGGATACCACGCGTCGGTGAATTCGCTGACCCGGACGTCGGTCAGTTCCGGACGTGCGGCCAGCCAGGCGCGCACGTTCTCGCGGTCGGCATCGGTCGTCGTGCCGCGCGGCGCGCCGGAGATCACATAGGCGCCGATCCCTTCGTCAGCGGATGCGACGGTCAGCAGCCCGTTCGCTTCGACGTAATCGATGAACGAATCGATCAGTTGGCCGCGCTCGAGGTCGGTCAGTTCGTTGCGATATTGCGCGGTCGCGTTGAACGCGAGTTCCTGGAACTCGGCGATGTGGAGTTTCTTGCGCTGGCGGCGGTTGTGGCGTTGGCTCATGGTGTGACGTGTGAATGAAAGGTGGGAAAGGATAGCGCGGCGGCGGGTGCGTGCGCCATATCGACGTGCCGCGCAGCCCGCGCCCGCAGCGAAAGGGGCGAGCGTTGCGCCGTCGCGATATGGTGTTGTCGCGCGATTGCTTCAGGAAACCATTGTTAAACAATTGCTCGATGTGGTTTTCACGGTGTGGCCTGGCCCGGTGGCGCACTGTACGTATGACTCGAATGATACAGGGATGGCGAGCCTCTTCGGCTTTGCTAAGGTCAGCGGCTATTCGAACAACAACGAGGGCCGCATGTCGGACAATCGCTATTCGTACAATGGTCGCGTCGATCTTACGCCGGGAGATCTGTTTTTCTGGATCGCGGTCGATGAGATCCAGATACGCGTCGGGTTTGATGACCTGGCAGCTGCTGCGGCCATCTTGCAAGGTCAAGCCGATGTACCGGCCCCCGGAAAATTCGCTTCGGCCACCAAGGGCACATCGGTCGCGTCAATCACTGCGCGCAAGCTGTTGCCGATTCGGATGAGAATGCGATTGCCAATGATCATGTCGGTGGGCGCTCACGGCGTACGTATCGCGTCCACGAAGAATCTCGGCGCATGGGTTGGCCGATCCATTCCCGTGGTCGGGGAAGTTTTCCTGGCCGCCGACGCGGTCGCAATCATGTTCAACACGGTGCGTCGGTATAACGGCATCGTCAAACCAGAAAACAGGGTGTTCTGATCGTGCCTACCGATATGTGGGAAAAGCTGGCTGCCTTCACGCGCGAAGAGCTTGGCCGTCCGTTGTTCGGCGGCAAGTTGCGGATCGAACCGTCGTCACGTCTCGAAGAGGATCTGCGCGTGACGGGAATCGACGCAATCGAATTCATCGACAAATGGGCGGAAACGTTCGGTGTGCATGCGGCCGACTTTCCTTACGACCGCTACTTCGGCCCTGAGGGGCAGGAGATGGTGGCGACGTTTCTCGGGTTGTTTTCCGAGCGTTACCGCAAGCCGCCGCGTGTGGCCCTTACACTCGGCATGCTGGAAGAAGCGATGCGCATCGGCCGATGGGATACGGACGCGATCGAGCGCGCTGCACGAGACCACGTCGCCCGCGGGAAATGAACAATCGAATCGGCGAAATGCAAAAAGCCCGCTTGCTGTCGCAAAGCGGGCTTCGATGTTGGTTGCGGGGATAGGATTTGAACCTATGACCTTCGGGTTATGAGCCCGACGAGCTGCCAGACTGCTCCACCCCGCGGCGCGAATTATAGTGGCACTGCTGCGGTGCGTCAAACGGTCTGTGAACCACATTGGACTCGAGCGACCGTGCTTCGCCCGCCAGGGGGTGTTCGCTTACGTTGCCTGAGCCCTCGAAGATCGGCGAGATAACCGATATTTTTGCTCGACGCCCGCAGCAAGGGTTGGCGGCGATCTCCCTGTTCGGAGATCGCCGCGGATCACCCTACATCAACACGATATCGTACTGCTCCTGGCTCAGGTTCGACTCGACCTGCAGCGACACCGGCTTGCCGATGAAGTCGATCAGCATCGCGAGATGCTGCGATTCCTCGTCGAGGAACAGGTCGATCACCTGCTGCGCGGCGATCACGCGGAATTCGCGCGGGTTGAACTGGCGCGACTCGCGCAGGATCTCGCGCAGGATGTCGTAGCACACGGTGCGCGACGTCTTCACCTGGCCCTTGCCCTGGCAGGTCGGGCACGGCTCGCACAGCACGTGCGCGAGCGATTCGCGCGTGCGCTTGCGCGTCATCTCGACGAGCCCGAGCTGCGAGAAGCTGTTGACCGTCACGCGCGTGCGGTCGCGCGACAGCGCCTTCTTCAGCTCCGACAGCACCGCGTCGCGATGTTCGGCGTTCTCCATGTCGATGAAGTCGATGATGATGATCCCGCCGAGGTTGCGCAGCCGCAGCTGCCGCGCGATCGTATGCGCGGCCTCGAGGTTGGTCTTGAAGATCGTGTCGTCGAAATTGCGCGCACCGACGTAGCCGCCGGTGTTCACGTCGATCGTCGTCATCGCCTCGGTCTGGTCGATCATCAGGTAGCCGCCCGACTTCAGGTCGACGCGGCGCGACAGCGCGCGCTGGATCTCCGTCTCGATGTTGTACAGGTCGAACAGCGGCCGCTCGCCGGTGTAATGATGCAGCTTCGGGCTCACCGCCGGCGTGAACTCGCCCGCGAATTCCGCGAGGCGCTGGTACGTCTCGCGCGAATCGACCTGGATGCGCGTCGTGTCGTCGTTCGCGAAATCGCGCAGCACGCGCTGCGCGAGATCGAGATCCTGGTACAGCAGGCTCGTCGCCGGCAGCCGCTGCGCCTGGGCCACGATGGTCGCCCAGGTCTTGCGCAGGTAGGCGACGTCGCCGGCCAGTTCGTCGGAGGTCGCGTCCTCGGCGATCGTGCGCACGATGTAGCCGCCTTTCTCGTCCGGCGGGATCACGGCGGTCAGCCGCGCACGCACGGCCTCGCGCTCGGCCTCGCTCTCGATCTTCTGCGAGATGCCGATGTGCGGCTCCTGCGGCAGGTAGACGAGCGTGCGGCCCGCGATGCTGACTTGCGTCGACAGTCGCGCACCCTTCGTGCCGATCGGATCCTTGATCACCTGGACCATCAGCGTCTGGCCTTCGAACACGGTCTTCTCGATCGGTTGATGCGGCGCGCCCGACTGCGGTTCGCCGGCGAGGCGCGGATGCCAGATGTCCGCGACGTGCAGGAATGCCGCGCGTTCGAGGCCGATGTCGATGAACGCCGACTGCATGCCGGGCAGCACGCGCACGACCTTGCCGAGGTAGATGTTGCCGACGCGCCCGCGCGACAGCGTGCGCTCGACGTGAAGCTCCTGCACCGCGCCTTGCTGGACGAGTGCGACCCGCGTTTCCTGCGGCGTGAGGTTGATCAGGATTTCTTCGTTCATGGTGCGATTCAGAAGGCGACGCGCGCGATGCGCAGCAGCGCGGCAGTCTCAAAAAGGGGCAGACCCATGATACCCGAATGGGAGCCGTCGATTCGCTCGATGAATTCTGCCGCGCGTCCCTGGATCGCGTAGGCGCCGGCCTTGCCGAACGGCTCGCGGGTGTCGACGTAGCGTTCGAACGCGTCGCGCGGCGCGGCCGAAAAGCGCACCGACGAGCGCGACAGCGCGGGCGGGAGCAGCTCACCGTCGGCGCCGATCACCGCGACGGCGGTCAGTACCTCGTGCTCGCGGCCCGCGAGGCGGGTCAGCATCGCGAGCGCGTCGTCGGCATCGGCCGGCTTGCCGAGGATCGCACCGTCGATCGTCACGGTGGTGTCCGCAACCAGCACCGGCGCGGCCGGCTTGCCGCTCGCGACGAGGCGCGAGCGCGCGGCCTCGGCCTTCGCGACGGTCACGCGCTGCACATAGGCATCGGCGGCTTCGCCAGGCCGTTCGGCTTCGAGCGCCTCGGCGTCCTCGTCGGGGCGCGGCAGCAGCAATTCGAAGCGCACGCCGATCTGCTGCAGCAGCTCCTGGCGGCGCGGGCTTTGCGAAGCGAGATAAAGGGTCGGGAAAAGGGCAGGGGGCGTGCTGGACGGCATGGTGTCGTTATCTCGTTGAGCGCGCGCGACGCGCGTCCGAGGACGACACGTCATGCGCGGTGATAGGGGTGATTCTGCGTGATGCTCCACGCCCGGTAAAGCTGTTCGGCAAGCAGCACGCGCACCATCCCGTGCGGCAGCGTCATGCTCGAGATGCGCAGCAGCACGTCGGCGCGCGCTTTGAGTTCCGGATCGAGCCCGTCGGCGCCGCCGATCACGAACGCGACGTCACGGCCGTCCTGCTGCCAGCCGGGCAGCGCTTGCGCGAGCTGCATGGTGGTCCAGTCGCGGCCGCGCTCGTCGAGCGCGACGATGCGCGCGCTCTTCGGCAACGCGGCCTCGATCTTCTGCCGCTCGGCCGCCATCACGCTTTCCGCGCTGCGGCCGCCCGAACGCAGTTCGGGCTTGATCTCGCGCAGCTCGATGCGCAGCTCGGGCGGCATCCGCTTCGTGTACTCGTCGAAGCCGGACGCGATCCAGCCGGGCATCTTGTGGCCGACCGCGAGGATGAAAAGCTTCATCGGGACGACTCGCTGTGACTCAGCGGCGACGGGCCGCCGTCTTGCGCGCCGGGCGTGCGGGCGCTTCTTCCTCGTCGTCCTCGTCTTCGCTGGCCGTCGCGAAACCGTTCGGGCCCTTGCCGCCGCCGAGCTTCATCCGCACGGGCTTGTCGCCCCAGATTTCCTCGAGGTTGTAGTACTGGCGCAGCGCCGGTTGCAGGATGTGCACGACCGCGTCGCCGCAGTCGACCAGCACCCATTCGCCCGTGTCTTCGCCCTCGGAGCTGACGATGTCGCCGCCGGCTTCCTTGACCTTGTCGCGCACGCTCGACGCGAGCGCCTTGGTCTGGCGGTTCGACGTGCCCGACGCGACGATCACGCGGTCGAACAGTTCGGTCAGGTGGCTGGTGTTGAACACCTTGATGTCTTGCGCCTTGATGTCTTCGAGAGCGTCGACGATCACGCGCTGCAGTTTGCGGATATCCATGGAATCAGGAATGGTAGAGACGATGTTGAAGAATATAGGCCCAGACGGCGGCCGGCACATGCTCGGCCGACGCGTCGGGCATTTGCGCGTGACGCGCGATGCATTCGCGCAGGTGTGCACGGATGTCGGTTGCGGCGATATCGAACGCCAGCGTCGTGTCGATCAGCAGGTGACCGGCTGGCGTCGCTTTCAGCACGTCGGCGCCGGCCTGCCGCCGCGCGATTTCCCGCGCGACGTCCGGCGGCGCCGCGCCGAGGTCGAAGCCCGGGCGCGTCGATGCGCAGACGTGCGCGTAGTCGAACAGCTTGCGCCAGTCGCGCCAGGTGTCGAGCCGCACCAGCTGGTCGGCGCCGATCAGCAGCGACAGCGACGCATCGGGGCCGATCCGCTCGCGCCAGCGCGCGAGCGTCTCGACCGTATAGGTCGGTCCCGCGTGCTCGATCTCGTCGGTCGCGACGGTGACCGTCACGCCCGGCAGGGACAGCGAGCCGGCAGCGGCGCGCGTCATCGCGAGCCGATGCTTGGCGGCCGACACGTCGCGCTTCTGGTACGGCTGCCCGGCGGGCAGCAGCGCGAGCTCGGTCAGGCCGAGCACGTCGGCGAACCGCCGCGCGAGCGCGAGGTGGCCGTCGTGGATCGGGTCGAACGTGCCGCCCAGCAAGCCGATACGACGTGACAGCGGCTGCGGGGCGGGGCGGGCGGTGGTGTCCAGAAAAACGTGTCCTGTTCTTGAGGCGGCGGGGCGCGGCGGGTTCA
Organism: Burkholderia sp. Bp9143; assembly: GCF_003853645.1. Classification (GTDB taxonomy): domain Bacteria; phylum Pseudomonadota; class Gammaproteobacteria; order Burkholderiales; family Burkholderiaceae; genus Burkholderia. The sequence continues at coordinate 82,975 of NZ_QTPO01000014.1, forward strand.
GACCCAGTCGCGCGGCACGAGAAACTCGCTCAGGCGCGCTTCCGGCGAGCCGGGCTCGGGCTGCCAGTTGTAGCGCCAGTTCGCGACCGGCGGCATCGACATCAGGATCGACTCGGTCCGGCCGCCGCTTTGCAGGCCGAACAGCGTGCCGCGGTCGAACACGAGGTTGAATTCGACGTAGCGGCCGCGCCGGTAAGCCTGGAAGTCGCGTTCGCGCTCGCCGTACGGCAGCGCGACACGGCGTTCGACGATCGGCAGGTACGCGTTCAGGAACGCGTCGCCGACGCTCTGCATCATCTCGAACGAGCGTTCGAATCCGGGCTCGGAGAAATCGTCGAAGAAGATCCCGCCGACGCCGCGCGTCTCGTTGCGGTGCTTCAGGAAGAAATACTCGTCGCACCACGTCTTGAAACGCGGATAGAGCTCGGCGCCGAACGGCTCGAGCGCGTCCTTGCAGGTCTGGTGGAAATGCCGCGCGTCGTCCTCGAACGGATAAAACGGTGTCAGATCCATCCCGCCGCCGAACCAGAAGATCGGCGCCTCGCCGGGCTTCGTCGCGATCAGCATCCGCACGTTCATGTGCACGGTCGGGCAGTACGGGTTGCGCGGATGCAGCACGAGCGACACGCCGAGCGCCTCGAAGCCGCGGCCGGCCAGTTGCGGGCGCGCGGCGCTCGCCGACGGCGGCAGCGCGTCGCCCGCGACGTCGGAAAAACCGATCCCCGCGCGCTCGAACACGCGGCCGCCTTCGAGAATCCGCGTGCAGCCGCCGCCGCGCAGGCGCTCCTCGGGCCCGCGCTGCCACGCGTCGGTCGCGAGCGGCGTGCCGTCGAGCACGCCGAGCGCGTCGGCGATGCGTGTCTGCAGGCCCTGGAGGTACGTGCGCACGCGCGCCACGTCGTAGGTCGAATCGGTCATGTCTGGACTGGTGCCCCCGCACGAAGCGCGGGCCGTAAAAAAGGCATCTGCCGGGCATTCTATCGAACCCCGGCAGAGGAGGCCGCCGCCCGTGCTGGCAGGGCGGCGGTCAGGGCGTCACACGCTCTTGCGGTTCAGCGCGCGGAAGCCGATGTCGCGGCGGTACTGCATGCCTTCGAAATTGATCTGGTTGATCGTGTCGTACGCATGCTGCTGCGCTTCGCGCACCGAATCGGCGAGGCCGACCACGCACAGCACGCGGCCGCCCGACGTGACGAGCTTGTCGCCTTCGGCGAGCGTCGTGCCCGCGTGGAACGTCACGGCCTGTTCGGTCTCGGCCGGGATCCCGTTGATGCGGTCGCCCTTGCGCGGCGCGTCCGGATAGCCGCGCGCGGCCAGCACGACGCCGAGCGCGGTGCGGCGGTCCCAGTCGAGCTCGACCGTGTCGAGCGTGCCCGCGATCGCCTGTTCGACGACCTTCGAGAAATCGCTCTTCAGGCGCGCCATGATCGGCTGCGTCTCGGGGTCGCCCATCCGGCAGTTGAACTCGAGCGTGCGCGGATTACCTTCCTTGTCGATCATCAGGCCCGCATACAGGAAGCCCGTGAAGCGGATGCCGTCCTTCTCCATCCCGCGCACCGTCGGCATGATGATTTCGCGCATCACGCGTGCGTGCATCTGCGGCGTGACGATCGGCGCGGGCGAATAGGCGCCCATGCCGCCCGTGTTCGGGCCGCGGTCCTCGTCGAGCAGGCGCTTGTGGTCCTGGCTCGACGCCAGCGCCAGCGCGTGCTTGCCGTCGACCATCACAATGAAGCTCGCTTCCTCGCCGTCGAGGAATTCCTCGATCACGACGCGCGCGCCGGCGTCGCCCAGCTTGTTGCCCGACAGCATCATGTCGACCGCGGCGTGCGCTTCATCCAGCGTCATCGCGACGACGACGCCCTTGCCGGCCGCGAGGCCGTCGGCCTTCACGACGATCGGCGCACCCTTCGCGTCGATATACGCGTGCGCGGCCGCGGCGTCGGAGAAGGTTTCGTAGTCGGCGGTCGGAATGCCGTGGCGCTTCATGAACGCCTTCGCGAAATCCTTCGAGCTTTCGAGCTGCGCGGCTTCGCGGGTCGGGCCGAACACCTTCAGGCCGCGTGCGCGGAACAGGTTGACGATACCGGCCGCGAGCGGTGCTTCCGGACCGACGAGCGTGAACGCGACGCCTTCGCTTTCCGCGAAGTCGGCCAGTGCGTCGAGCGACGTGATGTCGACGTTCTTCAGACGCTCGTCCTGTGCCGTGCCGCCATTGCCGGGCGCGACGTAGACCATCTGGACGCGCGGCGACTGCGCGAGCTTCCACGCCAGCGCATGTTCGCGGCCGCCGGAACCGACGACGAGTAGTTTCATGGGATTCCCCGCAGACTAGAAAACAGGGCGGCCGGCACGCTCAGGCGCGCCGGCCGCGAAATCGGTCGGGCCGCCGCCGCAACGATGCGCACGGCGGCCGGCATCTCATTCCTCGACGATGACGGCGTTCGTATACACCTCCTGCACGTCGTCGAGGTTCTCGAGCGCGTCCAGGAGCTTCTGCATCTTCGCCGCATCGTCGCCGGTGAATTCGACTTCGTTTTGCGGCTTCATCGTCACTTCGGCGAGTTCGGCCTTGAAGCCCGCGGCTTCGAGCGCGTCCTTCACCGCCGAGAACGCCTGCCAGTCGCACAGCACCTCGATCGAGCCGTCGTCGTTCGTGCTGACGTCGTCCGCGCCGGCTTCGAGCGCCGCTTCCATCAGCGCGTCTTCCGACGTACCGGGCGCGAACAGGAACTGGCCGACGTGATCGAACATGAACGCGACCGAACCGTCGGTGCCCATGTTGCCGCCGAACTTCGAGAATGCGTGACGGACTTCCGCGACCGTGCGGGTGCGGTTGTCGGTCAGCGTGTCGACGATGATCGCCGCGCCGCTGATGCCGTAGCCTTCGTAACGGATTTCTTCGTAGTTCGCGCCGTCCGCGCCGCCGACGCCGCGGTCGATCGCGCGCTTGACGTTGTCCTTCGGCATGTTCGCGTCGGCCGCCTTGTCGACCGCGAGACGCAGACGCGGGTTCGAGCTCGCGTCGCCGCCGCCGAGGCGGGCCGCGACCTGGATTTCCTTGATCAGGCGGGTCCAAATCTTGCCGCGCTTCGCGTCGGCCGCTGCCTTCTTATGCTTGATGTTGGCCCATTTCGAATGACCAGCCATACCTTTCTCCGTGCCCGGGCGCGCTGCGCGGGCGATTGTGCCAATGTGTCGTTGAATCGGCGGCCGTCTTGGCGGGCGTGATGCCGCGGGGCCGCGCGTGTCGAGTGGAACGTGATTTTATCACGCGGCGACCGTCGTTTCGGGGCCGCCGCGCATGGCCGAACGGCCGGGAGGGCCGTCGCGGCGCGCCCGGCCGCGCGGGCCCGGCGGTGCCGGCGCGTCAGTTCTTGGTGCCGAACAGGCGGTCGCCCGCGTCGCCGAGGCCCGGCACGATGTACGCGTGCTCGTTCAGGTGCGAGTCGAGCGACGCGACGAACAGCTTCACGTCCGGGTGCGCGTCCTGGAACACCTGCACGCCCTCGGGCGCGGCGACCAGCGCGACGAACGTGATGTTCTCGGCCGGCACGTTGCGGCGCTTGAGCACGTCGACAGCGTGCACGGCCGAGTAGCCGGTCGCGACCATCGGGTCGCACAGGATGAAGATGCGATCCTCGAGATCGGGCAGGCGCACCAGGTATTCGACCGGGCGGTGATCTTCCGCGCGGTACACGCCGATGTGGCCGACGCGGGCGGACGGCACCAGGTCGAGCAGGCCGTCCGACATCCCGATGCCGGCGCGCAGCACGGGCACGATCGCGAGCTTCTTGCCGGCGATCACCGGCGCGTCGACCGCCACCAGCGGGGTTTCGACCCGCTTGGTCGTGATCGGCAGGTTGCGGGTGATCTCGTAGCCCATCAGCAGCGTGATCTCGCGCAGCAGTTCGCGGAACGTGCGCGTCGACGTGTCCTTGTCGCGCATGTGCGTGAGCTTGTGCTGGATCAGCGGGTGATCGGTGATGAAGAGGTTCGGGAAACGGCTGTCCTGTTTCATGACGGGGCGCCTTGGCGGCAAAAGGGGATCGGGGGCGGCGATGGCGCCAAGCCGGCCGCCGCTTATGGCCGCAATTTTACCAAGGCGCGCCACGTGATCCGGATATTATCGACGTCTCACGACAATCCGCGCGCCGTGTTCGCCCGTTCGCGCCCGCTCGCCCGTCCGGCGACGCGGCCGGGCCGCGCCGGCGCGCGTCGCCATAAGGGAATCGACGATGGATCTCGGCATCGCAGGAAAGACCGCGCTCGTGTGCGCGGCCAGCAAGGGGCTCGGGCGCGGCTGCGCGGAAGCGCTGGCCGCCGAGGGCGTGAATCTCGTGATCGTCGCGCGTACGCGCGACACGCTGGAGGAAACCGCGGAGGAGATCCGCGCCGAGTCGAACGTGTCGATCACCGCCGTCGCGTGCGACATCACGACGCCCGACGGCCGTGCGGCCGCGCTCGCCGCCTGCCCGCAGCCGGACATTCTCGTGACGAATGCCGGCGGGCCGCCGCCCGGCGACTTCCGCGATTTCTCGCACGACGACTGGATCCGCGCGCTCGAGTCGAACATGCTGACGCCGATCGAGCTGATCCGCGCGACCGTCGACGGGATGATCGGGCGCGGCTTTGGCCGGATCGTCAACATCACGAGTTCGGCCGTGAAGGCACCGATCGACGTGCTCGCGCTGTCGAACGGCGCGCGCTCGGGGCTGACCGGCTTCGTCGCGGGGCTGTCGCGCAAGGTCGCGGGGCAGGGCGTGACGATCAACAACCTGCTGCCCGGGCTGTTCGACACCGACCGGATCGCGACGACGCTCGCCGCGTCGGCGAAGGCGCAGGGCGTGACGGTCGACGAGATGCGCGCGCGGCGCACGAAGGAAATCCCGGCCGGGCGCCTCGGCACGCGCGCCGAATTCGGCGCGGCGTGCGCGTTCCTCTGCAGCGTGCATGCCGGCTATATCACCGGGCAGAACTGGCTGCTCGACGGCGGCGCGTATCCGGGCACGTTCTGACGCGCCCACCGCCATTCACGAACACGACAACAATCGAACCACGAAGGAACCGGAGATGAGCAAACCCCGCATCGCATTAATTGCGCACGACGCGAAGAAGGACGAGATCGTCGCGCTCGCGGGCCAGTACCGCGAGACGCTCGCGCAATGCCGGCTGGTCGCGACGGGCACGACCGGCGGCCGCATCGCCGCCGCGCACGGGCTCGAGGTCGAGCGCAAGCTGTCGGGGCCGCTCGGCGGCGACCTGCAGATCGGTGCTGAACTGGCCGAGGGCCGCGTCGACGTCGTCGTGTTCCTGCGCGACCCGATGACCGCGCAGCCGCACGATCCGGACATCACCGCGCTGGTGCGCGCGTGCGACGTGCACGACGTGCCGGTCGCGACCAACGTGGCGACCGCGCGGATGCTGCTCGACGATCTGGCGCGGAACATGCATGACGTTTGCTAGGCGTAGCCTGCTGCGCGATTAGCCTTGTCCCCGGCGTGCATGGCCCTTGCAATTCGTTTCCCGCGAAAACCCTAAAGATGTGAAGGGATTGCGATGGCGCAGTGCGTGACCGCACAGGACGCGCGAGAATCGCATTTTGCGACCGGTGTTCGCACGCATCGCCGCAGGGGCGATGTCGACGTATTCGCCGAACACGATTTCCAGACCAACGAGGAGCGAAACGATGCCGAAAGCAATCCGATACGACCAGCCCGGCGGCCCGGAGGTGATGAAGTGGGTCGATGTCGAGGTCGGCGAGCCGAAGGCGGGCGAAGTCCGCATCCGGCAGCATGCGGTCGGGCTCAACTACATCGACGTGTATTTCCGCACGGGCCTCTATCCGCAGCCGCTGCCCGGCGGCCTCGGGATGGAGGCGGCGGGCGAGGTGACGGCCGTCGGCGACGGCGTGACCGCGCTGAAGGTCGGCGACCGCGTCGCCTACGTCGGGCAGCCGCCGGGCGCGTATGCGCAGGAGCGCGTGATGCCGGCCGAGCGGCTCGTGAAGCTGCCGGATGGGATCAGCTACGACGACGCGGCATCGGTGATGCTGCAGGGGCTGACCGCGCACTACCTGCTGCGCCGCACGTATCCGGTGAAGGCCGGCGACACGATCCTGATCCACGCGGCGGCCGGCGGTGTCGGCCTGCTCGTGTGCCAGTGGGCGAAGGCGCTCGGCGCGACCGTGATCGGGACGGTCGGCTCCGACGAGAAGGCCGCGCTCGCGAAGGCGCATGGCTGCGATCATCCGATCGTCTACACGCGCGAGAACTTCACGCAGCGCGTGAAGGAGATCACGAACGGCGCGGGCGTGCCGGTCGTCTACGATTCGATCGGCAAGGACACCTACATCGGTTCGCTCGACTGCCTCGCGCCGCTCGGCTACTTCGTCAGCTTCGGTAATGCATCGGGCCCGCTGCCGGCGATCGACTCGAAGGAGTTCTCGTCGCGCGGCTCGCTGTTCTTCACGCGCCCGACGCTGTTCTCGTACATCGCGAAGCGTGCGGATCTCGAAGCCGCGGCCGCGGAGCTGTTCGACGTCATCCAGTCGGGCAAGGTGAAGACGAGCATCAACCAGCGCTATCCGCTCGCGGAAGTCGGCCGCGCACACGCCGACCTCGAGTCGCGCAAGACGACCGGCTCGACGATCCTCGTTCCCTGACGCATCCCATCGTGCCGGCACCACGCCGGCACGCACCCTGGCGGGCGGCACGGGTCGCCGCCCGTCCTGTCTCCCGTCCCTTCCGACGTCCCGTCCGCCGTTCCCCGCCGCGCGCGTTTACGCGCTTTTTATACCGGCCCGATTACCTTTGACCCGTCCTTTACGCGCGTTCCCATAAGGTTCTAGTCGTCCGATTTCGACGACGGAGAACACAAAAATGGATGGGGTTTTCATCGGCGCACTGGTGCTGTTCACCGCGCTGATCCTCGGTTTGCTTGCCGGTTGCGAGAAGCTCGTGCAATACGGCCGCGGGGGGCGCGCATGACCTGGATGCTTTGGCTGGCGGGGGCCTCGACGGCCCTGCTGTTCGCGTATCTCGTCTTTGCGCTGCTGCGCGCGGAGGACATCGAATGAACGCGAACAACCTGTTTCAGACGCTGCTGTTCATCGTCGTGCTGCTCGCGGCGGCCGTGCCGGTCGCGCGCTACCTGACCGGCGTGATGGACGGCAGCTCGCGCGTCGTGCGCGTGTTCGGGCCGCTCGAGCGCGCGCTGTACCGCATGGCCGGCGTCGACGCCGGCACCGAAATGAACTGGAAGCAGTATGCGATCGCCACGATCGCGTTCAACGCGCTCGGCGCGCTGTTCCTTTACGGCCTGTTGCGCCTGCAGGGCTTCCTGCCCGGCAACCCGCAGCAATTCGGCGCGATGACGGCCGACGGCGCATTCAACACGGCCGTCAGCTTCGTCACCAACACCAACTGGCAGGACTACACACCCGAGCAGACCGTCAGCTACCTGACGCAGATGCTCGGCCTGACCGTGCAGAACTTCCTGTCGGCGGCGACCGGCATCGTCGTCGTGATCGCGCTGATCCGCGGCTTCGCGCGTCACACAGCGCAGACGATCGGCAACTTCTGGGTCGACCTCACGCGCGTGACGATGTACGTGCTCGTGCCGATGTCGGTGATCCTCGCCGCGCTGCTGATGAGCCAGGGCGTGATCCAGAACATGAAGGCGTACCAGGACGTGCCCGTGCTGCAGGCGAGCACCTACGCGGCACCGAAGCTCGACGCGCAGGGCAACCCCGTGAAGGACGACAAGGGCAACCCGGTGACGGTGCCCACGCCGCTCGTGAAGCAGACGCTCGCGATGGGCCCGGTCGCATCGCAGGAAGCGATCAAGATGCTCGGCACCAACGGCGGCGGCTTCTTCAACGCGAACTCCGCGCACCCGTACGAGAACCCGACGCCGTTCGCGAACTTCCTGCAGATCTTCTCGATCCTGATCATCCCGGCCGCGCTGGCTCTCGTGTTCGGCCGCATGATCGGCGACCGCCGGCAGGGCATCGCGGTGCTCGCGGCGATGACGGTCGCGTTCGCGATCGCGATCAGCGTCGAGGTGAGCGCCGAGCAGGCCGGCAACCCGACGCTCGCGGCGCTGCACGTCGACCAGTCGACGAGCGCGCTGCAGCCGGGCGGCAACATGGAAGGCAAGGAAACGCGCTTCGGGATCGCGCAGACCGGCATCTTCACGGTCGCGACGACGGCCGCGTCGTGCGGCGCGGTCGACACGATGCACGATTCGCTGACGCCGCTCGGCGGCCTCGTGCCGATGCTGCTGATGCAGCTGGGCGAGGTGATCTACGGCGGTGTCGGTTCCGGTCTCTACGGGATGCTCGTGTTCGCGCTGCTCGCGGTGTTCGTCGCCGGCCTGATGATCGGCCGCACGCCGGAATACGTCGGCAAGAAGATCGAGTCGTACGAGATGAAGATGGTGTCGATCGTCGTGCTGCTCACGCCGCTGCTCGTGCTGGTCGGCACGTCGATCGCGGTGCTGGCGGACGCGGGCAAGGCCGGTATCGCGAACCCTGGCCCGCACGGTTTCTCGGAAATCCTGTACGCGTTCAGCTCGGCCGCGAACAACAACGGCAGCGCGTTCGCGGGCCTGACGGTCGGCACGCCGTTCTACAACTGGATGACCGCGATCGCGATGTGGTTCGGCCGCTTCGGCACGATCGTGCCGGTGCTGGCGATCGCCGGCTCGCTCGCCGCGAAGAAGCGCATCGCGGTGACGAGCGGCACGCTGCCGACGCACGGTCCGCTGTTCGTCGTGCTGCTGCTCGGCACCGTGCTGCTGGTGGGCGCGCTGACCTACGTGCCGGCGCTCGCGCTCGGCCCGGGCGTCGAGCATCTGATGATGTGGCTGGGCGCGTAATGCGCGCCCGCATGGCGACACCTTGCAAAGACTGAAGAGATTGAAGAGATCGCAATGACTCAACATTCCGCAACACGGTCCATGTTCGATCCGGCGCTGCTGCGTCCGGCGATCGTGGATTCGTTCAAGAAACTCACGCCGCGCACGCAGTTCCGCAACCCGGTGATGTTCTGCGTGTACGTCGGCAGCATCCTGACCACGATCCTGTGGATCGCGGCGCTCGCCGGCCAGGCCGAGGCGCCGGCGGGCTTCATCCTCGCGATCGCGTTGTGGCTGTGGTTCACCGTGCTGTTCGCGAACTTCGCCGAAGCGCTCGCCGAAGGGCGTTCGAAGGCGCAGGCCGCGTCGCTGCGCAGCGCGAAGAAGGACGTGATGGCGAAGAAGCTCAACGAGCCGCATCCGAAGTCGCCGATCCGCATCACGACCGCGTCCGACCTGCGTAAAGGCGACGTCGTGCTGGTCGAGGCCGGCGACGTGATCCCGGCCGACGGCGAAGTCGTCGACGGCGTCGCATCGGTCGACGAATCGGCGATCACCGGCGAATCCGCACCGGTGATCCGCGAATCGGGCGGCGACTTCTCGTCGGTGACGGGCGGCACGCGCGTGCTGTCCGACTGGATCGTCGTGAAGGTCACCGCGAACCCCGGCGAGGCGTTTCTCGACCGGATGATCGCGATGGTCGAAGGCGCGAAGCGCAAGAAGACGCCGAACGAGGTCGCGCTGACGATCCTGCTCGTCGCGCTGACGATCGTGATGCTGCTCGCGACCGCGACGCTGCTGCCGTTCTCGATGTTCTCGGTCGAGGCGATGAAGGCCGGCCACGTGGTGACGATCACCGTGCTCGTCGCGCTGCTGGTGTGCCTGATCCCGACGACGATCGGCGGTCTGCTGTCCGCGATCGGCGTGGCCGGGATGAGCCGGATGATGCAGGCGAACGTGATCGCGACGTCGGGCCGCGCGGTGGAAGCAGCCGGCGACGTGGACGTGCTGCTGCTCGACAAGACCGGCACGATCACGCTCGGCAACCGTCAGGCGTCGATGTTCGTGCCCGCGCCGGGCGTGACCGAGGAAGCGCTGGCCGACGCCGCGCAGCTGTCGTCGCTCGCCGACGAGACGCCGGAAGGCCGCAGCATCGTCGTGCTCGCGAAGGAACGCTTCAACATCCGCCAGCGCGACATGGCGCAACTGCATGCGACGTTCCTCGGCTTCTCCGCGCAGACGCGGATGAGCGGCGTCGACCTGTTCCCCGAGGGGACGACCTCCGGGGCGCCCGGCCGCGAGATCCGCAAGGGCGCGGCCGATGCGATCCGCCGCTATGTCGAGACGCACGGCAGCCGCTTCCCGGAAGAGGTGCGCCGCGCGGTCGACGACGTCGCGCGCCGCGGCAGCACGCCGCTCGTCGTGGCCGACCTGCACGACGGGGTGGCGCGCGTGCTCGGCGTGATCGAGCTGAAGGACATCGTGAAGGGCGGCATCAAGGAGCGCTTCGCGGAACTGCGCAAGATGGGCATCAAGACCGTGATGGTGACGGGCGACAACCGGCTGACGGCCGCGGCGATCGCGGCGGAAGCGGGCGTCGACGACTTCCTCGCGGAAGCGACGCCGGAAACGAAGCTCGCGACGATCCGCGAGCACCAGGCGGCCGGCCGGCTCGTCGCGATGACGGGCGACGGCACCAACGACGCACCGGCACTCGCGCAGGCCGACGTGGCGGTGGCGATGAACACCGGCACGCAGGCGGCGAAGGAAGCCGGCAACATGGTCGACCTCGACTCGAACCCGACCAAGCTGATCGAGATTGTCGAGATCGGCAAGCAGATGCTGATGACGCGCGGCTCGCTGACGACGTTCTCGATCGCGAACGACATCGCGAAGTACTTCGCGATCATCCCGGCCGCGTTCGTGACGACGTATCCGCAGTTGCGCGTGCTCGACATCATGCACCTGACGTCGCCGGCATCCGCGATCCTGTCGGCGGTGATCTTCAACGCGCTGATCATCGTCGCGCTGATCCCGCTCGCGCTGAAGGGCGTCACCTACCGGCCGCTCGGCGCCGCGTCGCTGCTGCGCCGCAACCTGCTGGTGTACGGCCTCGGCGGCGTGCTGCTGCCGTTCCCGTTCATCAAGCTGATCGACATGACGCTCGCCGCGCTGGGCTGGGCCTGATGCGCCGCATTTGAAGGAACCCTCATGAAAACGTTGATTCGCCCGCTCGTCGTGATCTTTGTCGTCCTGACCGTCGTGACGGGGCTCGCATACCCGGCCGTGATGACCGTGTTCGGCCAGGCCGTGTTCCCGTCGCAGGCGAACGGCAGCCTGATCGAGAAGGACGGCCGTGCGGTCGGCTCCGCGCTGATCGGCCAGTCGTTCGATGCGCCGAAGTATTTCTGGGGCCGCCTGTCGGCCACGTCGCCGATGCCGTACAACGCGACCGGCTCCGGCGGCTCGAACCTCGGTCCGCTGAACCCGTCGCTCGCCGACCAGGTGAAGGCGCGCATCGCCGCGCTGCGCGACGCGGGCACCGACATGTCGAAGCCCGTGCCGGTCGACCTCGTGACGGCCTCGGCGAGCGGTCTCGATCCGGAGATCACGCCGGCCGCCGCCGCGTACCAGGTCGAGCGCGTCGCGAAGGCGCGCAACCTGACGGCCGACGCGGTCGCGCAGCTCGTCGCCGCGAACACGACGGGCCGCCAGTTCGGCGTGCTCGGCGAGCCGCGCGTGAACGTGCTGAAGCTGAACCTCGCGCTCGACGCGGCGCAGGCCGCGCACTGAGCGCGCGGCAACCGGCGTCCGGCGCGGCCCGATCCGCGCCGGCCGCGCTTTTTCGACGGCGCATGCGCCGTCTTTGCCTTTTGCGGCGATTTGGAACAACAATGACAGTACTCGTTCGCAATCCCGCGCTTCGCCTTCCTGACGCATGAACCGTCCCGATCCCGACCAACTCCTCGACAAGCTGCAGCGAGACGAAGAAAAGCAGCGGCGCGGCCAGCTGAAGATCTTCTTCGGCGCGTCCGCCGGCGTCGGCAAGACCTACGCGATGCTGCAGGCCGCGCGCCAGCGTCGGCAGGACGGCGTCGACGTCGTCGTCGGCATCGTCGAGACCCACGGCCGCGGCGAAACCGCCGCGCTGCTCGACGGCCTCGACGTGCTGCCGCTCGCGCGCATCGAGTATCGCGGTCGCACGCTCGCCGAATTCGATCTCGACGGCGCGCTCGCGCGCGCGCCGCAATTGATCCTCGTTGACGAACTCGCGCATTCGAACGTGCAGGGCGCGCGCCACCTGAAGCGCTGGCAGGACGTCTACGAACTGCTCGACGCGGGCATCGACGTGTACACCACCGTCAACGTCCAGCACCTCGAAAGCCTGAACGACGTGGTCGGCGCGATCACCGGCATCCGCGTGTGGGAGACCGTGCCCGACCGCGTGTTCGACGCGGCCGACGAGGTCACGCTGGTCGACCTGCCCGCCGAGGAACTGCTCGAGCGGATGCGCGACGGCAAGGTCTATCTCGCGCAGCAGGCCGAGCGCGCGGTGCGCAACTTTTTCCGCAAGGGCAACTTGATCGCGCTGCGCGAGCTGGCGCTGCGCCGCACGGCCGACCGCGTCGACGCGCAGATGCGCGAGTACCGGGCCGACCGTTCGATCCAGCGTATCTGGCAGGCGCGTGAACGCCTGCTCGTGTGCGTCGGGCCGGGCCCCGAGGCGCCGACGCTCGTGCGCGCGGCCGCGCGGCTCGCCGCGAGCCTGAAGGCCGACTGGATCGCCGTGTACGTCGAGACGCCGCGGCTGCAGCGGCTGCCCGACGCGCGGCGGCAGCGCACGCTCGATGCGCTGAAGCTCGCGGCCGAGCTCGGCGCGGAGACGGCCACCCTCGCCGGCGACGAGGCGGTCGCCGCGCTGATCGGCTATGCGAAGGTGCGAAACGTGTCGAAGATCGTCGCGGGCGGCTCGCTGAAGGTCGGGCTCGCGCGCCGCTTCGTGCGGCCGTTCGGCGAAAAGCTCGCCGAACGCGCGGGCGACGTCGACCTGATGCTGATCCGCGCGTCGGCGAGCGACGAAGTGCGCGCGGCGCCGCTCGACGCGCGCGCACGCGACTGGCGCGACGCGTTCGCGCAATTCGGCCTGCGACGTTCGCCGCCGCGTCACTACCTGTACGCGGCCGCGATCTGCGCGGCGATCACCGGTGTCGCGAGCATCGTGTCCGAGCGGCTCGACCTCACGAACCTCGTGATGCTGTACCTGCTCGGCGTCGTGTTCTCGGCCGTGCGGCTCGGGCGCGGCCCGGGCGTGCTGCAGTCGTTCCTGTCGGTCGCCGCGTTCGATTACTTCTTCGTGCCGCCGCGCATGTCGTTCTCGGTCAGCGACACGCAGTACCTGCTGACCTTCTTCGGGATGCTGCTGACGTCGCTCGTGATCAGCCACCTGACGTCGACGCTGACGCGCCAGGCGAGCATCGCGCAGCGCCGCGAGCGCCGCACCGGCGCGATCTACGCGATGGCACGCGAGCTCGGCGCGGCGCTGACGACCGAGCAGATCGTCGAGATCGGCAGCCGTCACGTGGGCGAGGTGTTCCGCGCGCGCGTCGCGTTCCTGCTGCCCGACAGCGCGGACCAGGTGCGGCAGAAGATCGAGGAACCCGACGCGGTCGTCACGCTGACGGGCGCGGATCTCGACTGCGACGTTGGCCAGTGGGTGTACGACCAGCAGAAGCCGGCCGGCCGCGGCACCGACACGCTGCCCGCGACCACCGCGCTATACCTGCCGCTGAAGGCGCCGATGCGCACGCGCGGCGTGCTCGCGGTGGCGTCGCGCGATCCGCGCGAGCTCGAAGTGCCCGAGCAACTGCGCATGCTCGATGCGTTCGCCGCGCAGATCGCGCTCGCGCTCGAACGCGTGCACTACGTCGAGATCGCGCGCGACGCGCTCGTCAGCATGGAGTCCGAGCGGCTGCGCAACTCGCTGCTGTCGGCGATCTCGCACGATCTGCGCACGCCGCTCACGACGATCGTCGGCTTTTCGTCGATGCTCGCGAACGCGCGCGCGGCCGAGCCGCACACGCCGGTGGCCGAACGGTCCGCGCAGCGCGAAGGCGAACTCGTCGACGCGATCCACGACGAGGCACTGCGGATGACGGGCATCGTCACTAACCTGCTCGACATGGCGCGGCTGCAGGCCGGCAGCCTGCAGCTCAAGCGCCAGTGGTCGCTGCTCGAGGAAACCGTCGGCGCCGCGCTCGCCGCATGCAAGCGCGTGCTCGCGCGCCATCCCGCGCACGTGTCGCTGCCGGCCGACCTGCCGCTCCTGCAGATGGACGCGGTGCTGATGGAACGGCTGTTCACCAACCTGTTCGAGAACGCGGCGAAGTACACGCCGGCCGACACGTCGATCGAGATCGGTGCGGAGCGTGTGACCGACGACGGACACCCGTTCGTGCGCGTGCACGTCGACGATCACGGCCCGGGCCTGCCGGCCGGGATGGAAACGCGGATCTTCGACAAGTTCACGCGCGGGGAGAAGGAATCGGCGACGCCGGGCATCGGGCTCGGCCTCGCGATCTGCCGCGCGATCGTCGAGGCGCACGGCGGTAGAATCGGCGCGCTCAACCGTACCGGGCCCGACGGCCGCGTGACGGGCGCGCGCTTCTGGTTCACGCTGCCGGTCGAGACGCCGCCGGCCGTGCCTGCCGTACCCGACGACGACCTCGACGTGCCCGGCGCATCGTCCCCCTCCGAGCCATTGCCAGACCATGAGTGAACCGAGCCTGACCGTCGTCCTGATCGAGGACGAAAAACAGATCCGCCGTTTCGTGCGCGCCGCGCTCGAAGAGGAGGACATCGCGGTGTTCGAGGCGGAGACGGGCAAGCAGGGGCTGATCGACGCGGCGACCCGCAAGCCCGATCTCGTGATCGTCGATCTCGGCCTGCCCGATACCGACGGCCTCGACGTGATCCGCGAGCTGCGCGGCTGGTCCGAGGTGCCGATGATCGTGCTGTCGGCGCGCACGCAGGAAGAGGAGAAGGTCGCCGCGCTCGATGCCGGTGCCGACGACTACCTGACCAAGCCGTTCGGCGTGTCCGAGCTGCGCGCGCGGATCCGCGCGCAACTGCGCCGGCGCAACCAGGGCGGCGCGAACGAGTCGCCGAAGGTGAGCTTCGGCAGCGTGACCGTCGATCTCGCGCTGCGCCAGGTGTGGCGCGACGGCGAGATCGTGCACCTGACGCCGCTCGAATACCGGCTGCTCGCGACGCTCGTGCGGCACGCGGGGCGCGTGCTCACGCACCGTCAGTTGCTGCGCGACGTGTGGGGGCCGTCGCACGTCGAGAGCCATCACTATCTGCGCATCTACATGGCGCATCTGCGCCAGAAGCTCGAGCGCGATCCCGCGCAGCCCGAGCACATCGTCACCGAAACGGGCGTCGGCTACCGGCTCGTCGGCGCTGCGTGACCTCCGCGGCATGCCGCGTGATGCGGCCGGAATGCAAGGACGCACGCCGGTGAAGTTGCATCGGCGCGACATTGCTGCCGCATGCGCCGGCCGCGCACACCGGCCACGGATTCCCCGCTATGCTGACCGTTCCGCGAACGAAATCGAGGAGCGTGCAATGTCCGTCCGTCTGGTCGTCATCTGTGCGCTGGCGCTTGCTGCGCCGGACGCGTTCGCTCAGCCGCTGCCACCCGGTCAGCAGCCTTCGGCGCCGCAAGTGGCGCTCGCCAATCCCGCGTCGGTCAATTGCGAGAAGCTCGGCGGCCGCCATGTGATCCGCAACCTGTCGAGCGGGCAGGTCGGGATGTGCGTGTTCAAGGACGGCCGCGTGTGCGAAGAATGGGCGCTGTACCGCGACGACCGCTGCGTCGGCGGCGTCGGCGCCAAGCGCGTGTCGAACTGAGACCGCGCGGCCGGGCAGGCGCGGCCGGCCATGCGTCGGCCCGATCCCCCGTTTGCCTCGGCCCGGTGCATCCGGCATGCCCGTAAGCATCTTGTTATACTCGGCGCCGCCCGGGGACGACCCCGGGTCATTCGCTTCAACGGGGACGGCCCCATCCGATACGGAGTACGTCGAGATGGCGTGGGTATGGTTGTTGATCGCCGGTTTGCTGGAAGTGGCCTGGGCGGCCGGCATGAAATCGTCCGAGGGTTTCACGAAGCTCGGACCGTCGGTGTTGACGATCGTGGCGGCGCTCGCCAGCTTCGGGCTGCTTGCGGTCGCGATGCGCCAGTTGCCGCTCGGCACCGCGTATGCGGTGTGGACGGGCATCGGCGCGGTCGGCGCGTTCGTGTTCGGGATCGTGATGATGGGCGAGGCGCTCACCGCCGCCCGTGTCGCGAGCGCGTCGCTGATCGTACTTGGGCTGATCGGCCTGAAGCTGTCGTCGGCGGCCTGACGCCGACGCGGCGGGCGCCGGCCGGCGTTCGCGCCCCGGCCGTGACGCACTGCGGAATTGCGCCGGCCCTCCTGCCAGCCTGTCTATAATGGAACGCATTCGGGCCTGAATGTCGCTGCGCCGCTCGCGCAGGCGGCACCGGTCGCCACGCGCCGCGCGGCCGGTCATACCGACTCGATCCGATCAATCGGCAAAGCGCACGGAAAGTGCAAGGAGAGGGCCATGATCGAAGCCATTTCGCTCGGCGCGGGGCTCGCGTGGGCGAGCGGGCTGCGCCTTTACCTGACGGTGCTGATCGCCGGCGTGCTCGCGCGTGTCGGCTGGCTCCATCTGCCGGACACGCTGGCGGTCCTGACGTCGCCGTGGGTCATCGGCGCCGCCGCGGTGCTCGCCGTCACCGAATTCCTTGCCGACAAGATTCCCGCGTTCGATTCGCTGTGGGACGCCGTGCACACCTTCATCCGCATTCCGGCCGGCGCCGTGCTGGCCGCCGGTGCGCTCGGCCATGCCGACCCGACCGTGCTCGCGGTCGCCGGGCTGGCCGGCGGTTCGCTCGCCGGTGCCGCGCACGTCGCGAAGGCCGGTACGCGCGCGCTGATCAACCTGTCTCCCGAACCGATCTCGAACTGGGTCGCATCGTCCACCGAGGACGGACTCGTGTTCGGCGGCCTCGCACTCGCGTTCTTCGTTCCGCTCGCGTTCCTCGTGCTGCTCGCGGCGTTCATCGCGGCGTCGGCCTGGGCGCTGCCGCGTCTGTGGCGCGGCGTGTCGGGCGGCTTTCGCGGGATGGCGAACCACATGGTGTCGCGGCTCAACTCGATCGGGGGCAAGCGCGATTGAAAGCGCCGTCACCCGCCGAGCGGCAGCACGCTGACCCGTCGCCGGCCGGGCGGCCCGGCCATGCCGGCCGCTTCGGCTGGCACGACCTGATCCGCCAGGCCGCGCGGATGACCGCCCGCGACTGGCGTGCCGGCGAACTGACGCTGCTGGTGCTGGCGCTGGTGCTCGCGGTCGCCGCGCTGACGAGTGTCGGATTCCTCGCCGACCGTTTGCGCCAGGGGCTCGAGCGCGACGCGCGCCAGATGCTCGGCGCCGATTTCGTCGTGCGTGCCGACCATCCCGTCGATCCGGCGTTCGATCGCGAGGCGCGCGCACTCGGGCTGCGCACCGCGACGACCGCGATCTTTCCGAGCATGATCGCGTCGGCTGCCGGCGGGCAGGCGAGCGACGCGGCGCCTGCGCGTCTCGCGGCCGTGAAGGCCGTGTCGCCCGGGTATCCGCTGCGCGGCGCGGTCGAGATCGTGCCCGCCGGCGCGACCGCCGCGCACAAGGCGCCCGCGATTCCCGCGCCCGGCACCGTGTGGGCCGATCCCGCGCTGCTCGATGCATTGCATCTGAAGGCGGGGGACACCGTGCGCGTCGGGTTGCGCACGTTCACGGTCGCCGCGTCGATCTCCCGCGAACTCGATCGCGGTTTCTCGTTCGTCAATTTTTCGCCGCGGCTCATGATGCGCGCGGACGAACTCGCCGCGACGGGGCTCACCGGTTACGGTAGCCGCGTCACGTACCGGCTGCTCGTGGCCGGCGATATGCCGGCCGTCGGGCGCTTCGAGGCATACGCACACGCGCGCGTCGACGGCGGCAAGCTGCGCGGCGTCGGCCTCGAATCACTGCAGGAAGGCCAGCCGCAGGTGCGTCAGACGCTCGATCGCGCGCGCCATTTCCTGACGCTCGTCGCGCTCCTGACCGCGCTGCTCGCGGCGGTCGCGATCGCGATGGCCGCGCAGCGCTACATGCGGCGCCATCTGGACGGCTGCGCGACGATGCGCTGCCTCGGCGTGAGCCGCCGCACGCTCGGCGCGCTGTTCGCGCTGGAATTCGCCGGCATCGGCATCGTCGCGGGCGTCGCCGGCGCGGTGCTCGGCTATGGCGGCCACTGGGCGCTCCTGGCGGCGCTCGGCAGCCTGATCGACGTCGTGCTGCCGCCGCCTACGCCTTGGCCTGCGCTCGTCGGTATCGGCGCCGCGCTCGTGCTGCTGCTCGGCTTCGCGCTGCCGCCGCTCGCGCCGCTCACGCGCGTGCCGCCGGTACGCGTGCTGCGGCGCGACTGGGGCGACGCGTCGCGTATCGCGTGGGCCGCGTATGCGATCGGCGTCGTGCTGTTCGCGGGGCTGCTGATCGTCGCGGCGGGCAACCTGAAGCTCGGGCTGATCGTCGCGGGCGGGTTCGCCGGTGCCCTGGTCGGTTTCTCGCTGATCGCGCGGCTCGTGCTGTACGCGGCCGCGCGCGCGGTGCGCAATGCGCGCGTGGCGGCGGGCATCGGCTGGCGCTATGCGCTCGCGTCGCTGCACCGGCGCGGCACGGCCAGCACGCTGCAGATCACCGCGCTCGCGCTGGGCCTGATGTGCCTGCTGCTGATCGCGATCACGCGCAACGATCTCGTCGCCGGCTGGCGGCAGTCGACGCCGCCCGATGCACCGAATCAGTTCCTGATCGACATCCAGCCCGACCAGCGCGACGACGTCGCGGCCTATCTGGCCGCACACGGCGTGCGCGACGCAGTGCCCGCGCCGATGGTGCGCGGCCGGCTCGTCTCGATCAACGGCAAGCCCGTGAACCCCGACGCGTATCCGTCCGACGAGGCGCGCCGGCTCGTCGACCGCGAGTTCAACCTGTCGTATACGACCGAGCTGCCATCCGACAACCGGATCGTCGAAGGCGACTGGTTCGGCACCGCGGCCACGCCGCAGATCTCGATCGAGGCCGGTCTCGCAAAGACGCTGAACGTGAAGCAGGGCGACATGCTGCGCTTCGACGTGACCGGGCTGACGGTCGACGCACCGATCACCAGCGTGCGCAAGCTAGACTGGGGCTCGTTCCGCGTCAACTTCTTCGTACTGATGCCGCCGCCGGTGCTGAAGGATTTCCCGGCCGTCTACCTGACGAGCTTTCATTTGCCGGCATCGGACGCCGCGCTGCTCGATCCGCTGATCGCGCGCTACCCGAACCTGACCGCGATCGACGTCGCGCCGATCCTCGCGCAGCTGCAGCGGATGATGCTGCAGGTGGTCGGCGCGGTGCAGTTCCTGTTTGCGTTCACGCTCGCGGCGGGCGTGCTCGTGCTGTATACGGCGCTCGCCGGCTCGCGCGACGAGCGTGTGCGGGAGGCCGCGCTGCTGCGCGCACTCGGCGCGTCGCGTGCGCAGGTCAACGCAGTGCAGCGCGCGGAATTCATCGTCGTCGGCGCGCTGGCCGGTGCACTGGCAGCGGCGGGTGCGATCGCGGTCGGCTGGGTGCTCGCGTCGCGCGTGTTCGACTTCCGGCTCGCCGTCGATCCGTGGCTCGTGCCGGCCGGCATCGCGGCAGGCGTCGCGTGCGCCGGTGCGGCCGGCTGGCTGAGCCTGCATAATGTGTTGCGGCGCCCGGCGCTGCAGTCGCTGCGCGACGCCTGAGCGTCGCCGGCGGCCCCGACTATCTCGTTTCCGATTATCCGTATGACCGATGTGAATGATGATGATGCGCCGTCGCAGCCGACGGCGTTCGAGCTCGTGGGCGGCGAAGCCCGCGTGCGCGAAATGGTGGACCGCTTTTACGACCTGATGGACCTCGAGCCCGAGTTCGCGGAGATTCGCGCGCTGCATCCGGCGTCGCTCGACGGCTCGCGCGACAAGCTGTTCTGGTTTTTGTGCGGCTGGCTCGGCGGCCCCGACCACTACATCAGCCGGTTCGGCCATCCGCGGCTGCGCGCCCGGCACCTGCCGTTCCCGATCGCGTCGGTCGGGCGCGATCAGTGGCTGCGCTGCATGGCGTGGGCGATGGAGGACATCGGGTTGCCCGAGCCGCTGCGCGAGCGGCTCATGCATTCGTTCTACGACACGGCCGACTGGATGCGCAACCGGCCCGGTTGATCGACCGGTACACCGCTGTCCGGACGCCGGACGATCTGCGTCTGGGCGCCTGTCCGGCGCGGCGCGACACTGATCGTTTTCTCAACGATACGAGGCCCGCCCGATGACGACCCACGCACTGTTTCGCGAAGATGCCTATCTGACGCAATGCGAGGCCGTCGTCGCGGCGGTCGGCGATGACGGCATCCGGCTCGACCGCACCGTGTTCTATCCGCTCGGCGGCGGGCAGGCCGGCGACAGCGGTATGCTGACGCTGCCTGACGGCAGCACGATCGCGATCGCCGACACGCGCAAGGCGAAGTTCGACGGCGCAACGCCCGACGATGCCGTGCACGTGCCCGCGGCGGGCCAGGAAGCGCGCGTCGCGGCGCTCGCACCCGGCGCGCGCGTGGTCGCGGACATCGACTGGCAGCGCCGCTACCGGCACATGCGGCTGCATACGGCCGCGCACCTGATGTGCGCGGTGCTGCCGTACCCGGTCGACGGCTGCAGCGTGACGGCCGACTACGTGCGGCTCGATTTCGCGACGTCGGATGCGATCGACCGCGTCGACGTCGAGCACCGTCTCGCGGGCCTGGTCCACGGCGCGCATGCGGTCACGGCCGAATGGATTACGGACGCGGAGATGGCCGAGCGCCCCGAGCTCGTGCGCACGATGAGCGTGAAGCCGCCGATGGGACTGGGCCGCGTGCGGCTGCTGCGCATCGAAGGCGTCGATCTGCAGCCGTGCGGCGGCACGCACGTGCGCAATACGTCGGAAATCGGCGACCTGCGGGTCGCCAAACTTGAAAAGAAGAGCGCGCGGACACGGCGCCTCGTACTGGAGTTTGCATGACGATCGACAACCTGACGGACAGCGCCGCGGCGCTCGATCCGCAAGCGCGCAAGATTCTCGATTTCTGGTTCGGCGAGCCGGATTCGGCGGCGTTCGGCCACGCGCGCAAGGTGTGGTTCAACGGCGGCGCGGCGTTCGACGACGTGCTGCGTACGCGCTACGGCGCATTGCTCGACGCCGCGTGCGACGGCGCCCATGATCGCTGGGCCGGCACGCCGCTCGGCGCGCTCGCGCTGATCGTGGTCCTCGACCAGTTCTCGCGCAACATCCATCGCGGCACGCCGCGCGCGTTCGCCACCGATCCGAAGGCGCTGGCGCTCGCACGGCGCGTCGTCGCGGCAGGGTGGGACGCACAACTGCCGAGCGGTCATCACCGCGCGTTCGCGTACCTGCCGTTCGAACATGACGAGTCGGACGAGAGCCAGCGCGAGGCCGTGCGGCTGTGCGCTGGCATTCGCGGCGAGGCCGGGTGTGCGAGCTATCACGATTTCGCGTTGCGTCATGCGGCCGTGGTCGAGCGCTTCGGCCGTTTTCCGCACCGGAACGCGATTCTCGGCCGTGTGTCGACCGACGAGGAGGCGGCATTCCTGCGCGAGCCCGGCTCGTCGTTTTGATGGGCGGGGTGGTGGGGCTGCGGGCGTGAAGCCGTGCTCGCGCGCCGCGTGCCTGGCCTTCCGGAAATGACGACGGCGCCATCTCGCGGCGCCGCCTTGCATCAATGGGCTTCGTGCTCCTCGGGTGTGCGCACGTAGACGCGCAGCAGTTCCTCGTCGTCGCCCGGCCGGGCGCCGGTCCAGAACAGTTTCCATTCGCTGCCCGGTGCCGGGTCGACGGCCCGCACGCCTTGGACGATCATCCACGTGCAGCGCGTCGTCTTCGCATCGTCGATCGGCGTGTGCTGGATACCGGAGAAGTAGTACAGCATCGGCGCTTCCGATTCGCCGAGTCCGTGCAGGCTCGCCATGCAGTCGCCATCGCTCCATTCGAGCGCAAGATGCGCGTTCAGGTCGTCGAACACCGACCGGTAGCTCTTCGCGACGTCGAGCCACGGCAGCAGCAGCGAATACACGAGACCCCACGCGGCCAGCGCGCCCGCGCCCCACGACAGCGCGCCGCGCCACAAGCCGGTCGTGCGCAGCTTCGGCAGCAGCCACAGCCAGCCAACCGTCAGCACGAGCGCGCCGATCACGAACCCGGGCACGATCGGCATGGTCCAGTCGAGCGGCAGCCAGCGGCCGAGCGGCGCGAGGTTCGCACGCGATGCGCCCGGGTCGGCCATTACCGCCCAGATCACCCACGCGAGCGCGACGACGGTGCCGAAGAGCAGGCGGCTCAGGTAATCCCATGCAAGATGCAGCCCGCGCGGCAGGCGCTCGATCGCCTGCGCGGCGACCAGCGCGAGCGGCGCGAAAAACGGCAGGATGTAGAGCTGGCGCGAGGTCGCGGACACTTGCAGCACCGCCAGGCCGATCCCGGCGAACAGCACGGGCAGCGCGATGCGCGGCGTGCGCCAGTCGCGCCATGCGCCGCGCGCCAGCGCGACGATCGCGAGCGGTGCGACCGGGAAGCCGAGCAGCAGGAACGCACGCAGGATGAAGAACGGCTTGTCGTTTTCCGCGCCGAGTTCCGGCACCGAGAAACCGAAGAAGCGGCCGACGTTGTTGTCCCAGAACCACGTCATGAACAGCGTCTCCGAACGCAGGAACAGCGCGGTCGGCCAGATGAGCGCGAACGGTGCGAACACCAGCGCGGAGACGCCGAGCGAGCGTGCGAACGCGCGCGTACGGCAGGCGGGGTAGAGCACCAGCGCGCCCGTGAGCGTGGCCGCGAACACGAGCGGCACGAACAGCCCCTTCGCCATCAGCGCGATGCCGACGCCCGCGCCGAAGATCGGCGCGGCCCAGGGGCCGGACGGCCGCACCGGCAGCCCGTGCCGCATCGGCCGCGCGCGCGCGACGTGCTGCGTCACGAGTTCGAGCAGGCCGCAGAAGGCCATCGCGGTGCCGGCGAACAGCGCGACGTCCGTCATCATGTCGTGCACGTGCTTGATGACGACGAGCGTGCCCGCGCTCAGCACGACGGGGCCGATCACGCGCAGGTCGAGCCAGCGGTCGGCCCGGCTGGCACTGCGTGCCGCGCGTGCGATGAAGCCGAACGCGAGCGCCGCGAACAGCGCACTCGCGAGCCGTGCCGCGTCGTGCAGTGGCATCACCCGCTGCAGCAGCCATGCGAGGCTCGTCGCGACCCACGCGTAGAGCGGCGGCTTTTCCATGAACGGCAGGCCGGCATTGGTCGGCACGACGAAGTCGCCCGTCTCGAGCATGTGCTGGATGATGCCGAACGTATAGGTTTCGTCCTGCTTCCACGGATCGTGGCCGAGCACGCCCGGCAGCGTATACGCGCAGACCAGCGCGGCAACCAGCAGCCAGACCCGCCAGCCGAGCCGGAGGACGCGATCGCGGGCGGCGTTCGTCGCGGTGGCGCCGGACACGGCTGGCGTGCCGGCGGCATTGAGTGTCGCGCTGAGGTCGGGATCGGCGGCTGATCGGGCGTGCATGGCCGAAGCGGGCACGGACGTGCGTCGCCGGCCGGGCGCTGCGGTTCCTGGCATGGAAAAGATCTCGGTCGGGTCAAGCCGGTCCGGCGACATGGGCCGGGACCAATAAGGGTCGCATCAAAGCGAAATGACAGCCGGCGGGTAGGCTGTTTTAGCTTGGCGCTAGTAGAGCACGGAACTGTTACGGATGTTTACTGAAACGGTCACGATATTGTGGAGATTTGTGGTTCCGTGACCACGAACTGCTTCAGTCGGTTCGTTTTTGCCGCTTTTTGGGGCGCGATTACCGGCCGCCACCGACGTCGAGCAGGGCACCCGTCGTGTAAGACGCCGCGTCGCCGAGCAGCCAGACGATCGCTTCGGCGATCTCCTGTGCTTCGCCGGCGCGGCCGAGCGGTGTCTGCGAGCCGAGGCGCGCCGCGCGGCCCGGCTGGCCGCCGCTCGCATGGATTTCCGTCTCGATCAGGCCGGGGCGCACCGCGTTGACGCGTACACCGTGCGGGCCGAGTTCCTTCGCGAGGCCGATCGTCAGCGAATCGACCGCGCCTTTCGAGCCCGCGTAGTCGACGTATTCGTTCGGCGAACCGAGCCGGGATGCGATCGACGACACGTTGACGATCGCGCCGCCGCGCCCGCCGCGATCGGTGGACAGCCGACGCGCGGCTTCGCGCGCGCACAGGTAGGCGCCGAGCACGTTGGTGTCGAACATCCGCCGCAGGCGGTCGACCGGCATGTCGGCGAGCGGCATCGACGGCGCGACGATCCCCGCATTGTTGACGAGCGCGTCGAGGCGGCCGAACGCCGTGGTGACGGCGTCGAACATCGCGATGACGTCCGCTTCGTTCGCGACGTCGCCGGCGACGACGCACGCGCGTGCGCCGGCGTCGCGAACGGCCTGCGCGGTCAGTTCGGCTGCCGCCGCGTCGCGCGCGTAGTTGATGCCGACGTCCCAGCCGCGCTCGGCCGCGAGCACGGCGGTCGCGCGGCCGATGCCGCGGCTCGCGCCGGTGATGAGGACGGCCTTGCGCTCGGACGGTGCGGGCATCGCGTGCGGTTCCCGATAAACGTTACTTGGCCGCGTCGGCCGCCCACTTGTCGCGGACGGGCGGCTGGTAGCGGCGCAGCTGTTCGATCAGCGCGATCGGTTCGGCGTCGATGCACAGCGTGTCGAAGTAGGCCGTGCGCATGAAGCCCTCGTCGACCGTATGGCGCAGCAGTGCGATCAGCGGATCGTAGAACGAATCGATGTTGTACAGCGCGACGGGCTTGCGGTGATAGCCGAGCTGCGCCCACGTGTAGACCTCGAACAGCTCCTCGAGCGTGCCGGCGCCGCCGGGCATCGCGACGAACGCGTCCGAGAGGTCGGCCATCATCTTCTTGCGATGGTGCATGTCGGGCACGACGTGCAGCTCGGACAGCCCCGTATGGCCGACTTCCTTGTCGACGAGCAGCTCGGGGATCACGCCGACAGCACGGCCGCCGGCCGCCATCACTTCATCGGCGATCACGCCCATCAGGCCGACGCGGCCGCCGCCGTAGACGAGCGTGAGATCCGCATCGACGAGTGCGCGGCCGAACGCGCGCGCGGCGTCCGCATAGACGGGCCGCACGCCGGACGACGAGCCGCAGTAAACGCAGACTGCCTTCATTGTTTCGTATCCTTTGCGGCGGCCTTGGCGGCGACCGGACTGCCCGCGGGGCGCGGCGAACCGTCGCGCGGCGGCAGGTAGTCGGTGAACTGGCGCTTGGGCAGCTTGCCGGAGACGAGATCGTCGAACAGCTGGCGCGAACGGCCGCGCAGGTACGGGGCCATGACTGAGATCACGTGCATGCTCACCTGGTGCAGCTCTTCGCGGATCGCGTCCTGGTCGTTGTACTTGCGCGGGTGCATCACGTACTGATACGACAGCCAGTACGTCGAGATCACGGCCATGTTGGTGGCGATGACTTCGATCTCGGCGGGCGTCGCGACCATTTCGGCGTCGGACACGAGCAGTTCGCACATGTCGTGCGCGAAGCGCACCTTGTGGCTGATGATCTGTTTGAAGTGTGTCTCGAGCGTGCGGTTGCGCGCGAGCAGGTCGTTGAGGTCGCGATACAGGAACCGGTAGGTCCACATGAAGTCGGCCATGTACTGCAGGTACGACCAGGTCTCGTCGATCGTCGGACGGTGATCTTCGGGGAAGCGCAGCCGCCGTTCGATCTGTTGCTCGAACTGCGCGAAGATGCTGTTGATGATGTCGTCCTTATTGCGGAAATGGTAGTACAGGTTGCCTGGACTGATTTCCATTTCCTCGGCGATCGTCGTGGTCGTGACGTTCGGCTCGCCGATCTCGTTGAAGAGTTTCAACGACAACTCGAGAATCCGTTCGCGGGTGCGGCGGGGAGGTTTCGCTTCCATGTCGTCCGGCCCTGTGTGTGCCGGACTGGCGGGCGCTGCAATCGATGCTGCGAGATTCGTCCGGCGCGGGTTGCTGTTCTAAGTCTAGCGAACGATTATAAACCGCGGTTTCCTTACAACGGGCGCATTTCGTGATCGCGATGCGTTCGGCGCATGGTGCGCCGCCGCACGCAGGCGATGTCGCAAAGGCTGCTAGAAGCCGAGCCAGCGTGCGATCACCGGGCCGAGCACGAAGCCCCACGTCGTCACGCAAGCGAACAGCGCGACCGTGACCGCCGCGCTGCCGAGATCCTTCGCGCGCTTCGACAATTCGTGGCGCTCGAGCGAGATGCGGTCGATCGCGGCCTCGACGCTCGAGTTCAGCAGCTCGACGATCAGCACGAGCAGCACCGACGCGATCAGCAGCGCGCGCGATGCGGCGGGGACCGGTGAGAACGCACCGATCGGCAGCATCAGCGCGGCGAGCGTGAGTTCCTGGCGAAACGCGCTCTCCTCGCGGATCGCGACGCGAAACCCGTTCAGCGAATGCTTGAGCGCGTACCACGCACGCGTGATGCCGCGGTGGCGCTTGTACGGGTTCGGCGGCAGCGGCGCCAGCCGATCGTCGGGGCCGAGCGGTTCGTGCGTGTGCACGTCCGCGTCGGCGTGGATCTCTTCTTCGTCGAACGGACGATGCGGTTGCGCCGTCGCGGCAGGGGGCGGGGTCTTGTCGTTCAGGTCTCGTTTCAAACGGCGGCACCTTCGGCGGGCGAGTAAGCAGTCTTTGGCAGCGGCTTCAGATGCGACGCGAACTGCTCGGACGCCGCGCGCCACGAGAAGCGCTCGGCCCACGCGCGGGCAGTCTCGCGTTCGATCTTGAGCGCCTCGAGGCAGGCTTCCTGCAGGTCTTCGTGCATCGCGCCGGCATCGCCCCCGCCGAGCACGTCGATCGGGCCCGTGACGGGGTACGCGGCGACCGGCGTGCCGCACGCGAGCGCCTCCAGCAGCACGAGGCCGAACGTGTCGGTGCGACTCGGGAACACGAACACGTCGGCCGCAGCATACACCTTGGCGAGCTCGGCTTGCGACAGGACGCCCAGATAGTTCGCTTCCGGATAGCGCGATTTCAGCTCGGCGAGCGCCGGACCTTCGCCCGCGACCCACTTCGAGCCGGGCAGGTCGAGGCGCAGGAACGCCTCGACGTTCTTCTCGATCGCGACGCGGCCCACGTACAGGAAGATCGGCCGCGCGGTGTTGAGCACCTTCGACTCCATCGGCCGGAAGATGTCGAGGTCGACGCCGCGCGTCCACAGCACGACGTTCGTGAAGCCGAACTTCTCGAGGTCCTGCTTCACGACCGGAGTCGGTGCCATCACCGCGAGCGACGGCCCGTGGAACCAATGCAGGAACTTGTAGGTCGCCGACAGCGGAATGCCGAAGCGCGCCTGCACGTATTCCGGAAAGCGCGTGTGATACGCGGTCGTGTACGGCAGCTTGCGCGCGCGTGCATAGCGTCGCGCGGCGAGGCCGAGCGGGCCTTCGGTCGCGATGTGCAGCGCGTCGGGTGCGAACGCATCGATCCGGGCGCGCAGCTTGCGGTACGGCAGGATCGACAGGCGGATCTCGGGGTAGGTCGGGCAGGGCACCGTGCGGAATTCCAGCGGCGTCAGCATTTCGACCCGGTGACCGAGCGCGGTGAGTTCGCGGGAGGTGCTCTTCAGCGTGCGCACGACGCCGTTGACCTGCGGTTCCCACGCGTCGGTGACGATCATGATCTTCATCGCGGCATGTGTCCTGTAAGTAGAGTTGTGTCAGGCGGTGGCCTTGGCCTTGCGCGACGGGGCTGCGGACGGCGCGGTGCGCATCGCCGTCCAGTAGACGATCTTCAGCTCGCCTTCCATCGTTTCGACGAGTGCGGACAGGCTCTCGACCCAGTCGCCGTCGTTGCAGTACAACACACCGTCGATGTCGCGGATCTCCGCCTTGTGGATGTGTCCGCACACGACGCCGTCGCAGCCGCGGCGGCGCGCTTCGTCGGTCATGACGGTCTCGAACTGCGAGATGAAGTTCACCGCGTTCTTCACCTGGTGTTTCAGGTACT
Organism: Burkholderia sp. Bp9143; assembly: GCF_003853645.1. GTDB lineage: Bacteria > Pseudomonadota > Gammaproteobacteria > Burkholderiales > Burkholderiaceae > Burkholderia. The sequence goes on from NZ_QTPO01000014.1 coordinate 111,020, forward strand.
GCGACAACGACCAGTACTGGAAGCCCAGCCGGCTGCGGATCCGGTTGAACCAGCGGTTCAGCACGAGGATCAGCGTGTAGAGCGTGTCGCCGAGATACGCGAGCCATTTCGCGTGCTGGATCACGCCGTCGAACAGGTCGCCGTGCACGATCCACATCCGTTTGCCCGCGAGCGTCGTGTGAAATGCCTCGCCGCGCACCTGGATGTCGCCGAACGCGAGGTCGCAGAACTGCCGCGCGCCTTCGTCGTGGTTGCCGGGGATGTAGACCACCTGTGTGCCCTTGCGCGCCTTACGCAGGACCTTCTGCACTACGTCGTTGTGTGCCTGCGGCCAGTACCAGCCCTTCTTCAGCTGCCAGCCGTCGATGATGTCGCCGACGAGGTACAGGTATTCCGAATCGTTGTGTCGCAGGAAGTCGAGCAGGTACGGCGCCTGGCAGCCGCTCGAGCCGAGATGGATGTCGGATAGCCAGATCGTGCGGTAGCGATGGGTGGACGGCTCGGGGTCGTCGTGCTGCGTGACGTGCGTGGCCGTCGGCTCGTGCGGCGAAAGGGCATCGGTTGCGGCCGAGCCGGACAGGAAGGCGGTGACGGCGCGGGCGCCGAGCGGTTGACGGAACAGGGAGGTCGCGGACGTTTTCTGGCCCATGCATGACTCGCGCCGGTTGACATTACCGGCATTGCGCCATGCGGGCGTGACTATGCCGTGACAGTCACGCGACGTTCTTATTACTGTCGTTGCGGCATGTTTGGCAGTGAATGCGGTGGCGTTGCGCACCCTGCCGAACCGACGGGTCTGTGGTTATCGGGCAAGCCGCGCGGGGCGGTCGTGCCAGCGTTTTCGAGGGGTTTCGTCTGATGGTGTGCCGATGCGCGGAGCCGGCCGTGGTCGCGCGGACCGCGCGGCGCGTCAGCGCGGAATGGCGACGACGCGCGTGCGGGCGATGCGGTCGTGCGGGAACTGGCGACCGGCGTGCAGGCGAGCGGCGCCGGCCCATGCGACGATCCACGCGGCGGTGAGCGCGAGCGTGACGGGCACCGACAGGCCGAGGAGCGGATGCAGCGCGAGCGGCGGCAGGAACCACAGCCAGCCGAGCGCGTAGCGGACGAGCGCATGGCCGGCGTTCAGCGGCCGGCCGCTCGACGATTCGAGCCGCAGCCGCCAGGTCTTCATCGGCAGCGTCTGGCCGCCGTGGGTCCAGAACCAGACGAAGTACGCGCCGACGACGAGCGCGATCCATGCGGCGAGGAGGTTGTGATGGACGAAGCCGTTGCGCTGCTGCGTCGCGAGGCTGAAGGCGAGGCCCGCGAAGAACACGACGCCGAACAGCAGCACGGCTTCGTACAACATCGCGGCGAGGCGCCGTCGCACGGACGGCGCGGCGACGGCGGCCGGGGCCTCGGGTGCGGGGGCGCTCGCCACGGCGGGTCAGGAACCCTTGAACATCGACGGCGCGTCGGCCGGTGACACGGGCGTGACGGTCGCAGGCGCGGGTGGGGCAGTGCCGGACGTGGACGATGCCGCCACGGGCAGCGTGCCGGTGCCGGCCGATGCAGGTGCCGCTGCCGGCGCGGGGGTGCTCGCCGGATGCTCGTGCGAATTGACGAGACGGCGTACATCACGGTCGGCGACGGTCGGCGGCGCGCTGACGACGCTCGGCCGGCGACGGCGCTCGGTCGCGGCGAGGCGCTCCTTCTGCTCTTCGGGCAGTTGCTGGTAGGCCTTCCACGCGCGCTCGCGCGCCTGCGCGGACAGTTCCTTCGCGCTCTGGTAATTCTCGCGCGCGACGCGGCGCTGCTCGGGCGTCATCCGCGCCCACTCGGACATCCGGTCTTGCAGGTGTTTCTGCTCATCAGGCGTCAATTTCGCGAAACGAGACGCGATCTTCAGCCATTTGCGCTTGCGCGCGTCGCTGAAGCCATCCCACTGATCGGCAAACGGCGCGAGTGCCGCGCGTTGCGCGGGCGTCAGGCGCGCCCAAGACAGCGGGCCGTTGGCGGCCGGCAGCGGCAGGGGCAGCGGGGCGAGTTCGGTGGTCAGCCCGGCGGCGGCCGAGGTCGGCGCGGGCGCGCTGCTGGCCGCGGCGGAGACCGTCGTGGGGGGCGGGTTGAATCGGGAATAGGTGGCGACGTAGGAAACGGCGATCGCGATCACGCATCCGAAAAATACGGCCAGGCCGCGTTTCTGACTCACCCGTGCGATCCCCGTTATTGTCTGTTAGCGTGCGTGCGAAAGATACGCGTTGAACCCGTGATCGAGATACGCGTTGAGCGGCAGGTCGTCGCTGAGCATCGCCGCGTCGATGTCGGCGAGTTCGGCGGTGCGCTGCATGTCTTCCCAGTAGGCGATACCGACGAGCCCCGCGAGCAGCAGCGCGAGCGGCCACGCGCGCAGCAGGCGGCGCGCGAACGATGCCGGCGGGCGGCTCGCGGGCGGCGTGCCGTATGCGCCGGCCGCGCCGGCGAAGGCCGGCACGAACACCGGCGCGGTCGCGGCTTCCGGCTTCTTGCGCGCGAGCGCGGCCCGGCGTGCGACGGCCAGACGGTCGGTGGTCGCGGCAGGCAGCGCCGCGGCACGTTCGTCCAGTGCGCGGCGGACCTTCAGCGCGAATTCGTGTTCTCGATTTACGGGAGCGGAGCTCATAGCGTGATTCCTTTGGCCTTGAGCGCTTGCGCCAGGGTGTGGGTGGCTCGCGAGCAGTGCGTCTTGACGCTGCCTTCGGAGCACCCCATTGCGGCGGCAGTCTCGGCGACATCCATATCTTCCCAATAACGCATCAGGAACGCTTCCCGTTGACGCGTCGGAAGTTTCTGGATTTCTTCGTCGATCAGGGCCAGAACCTGCTCCCGCTCGATGCGGTGCTCGGTGCTCTCGACGCCCGCGTTGTCGTCCGCGGACTCGAGCGTTTCCAGCGGATCGAAGTCCTCGTCGTCCGTGTTGTTGAGCGACGAGAAGAGCGTGACCCAGGTATTGCGGACCTTCTGCCGGCGGAACCAGTCGTGGATCGCGTTCTGCAGAATCCGCTGGAACAGCAGCGGCAGTTCGGCCGCCGGTCGATCGCCATATTTCTCCGCCAGCTTGATCATCGCGTCCTGCACGATGTCGAGCGACGCATCGTCGTCACGCACGGCGTACGCAGCCTGCTTGAACGCGCGCCTTTCGACGCCCGCCAGAAAGTCGGCGAGTTCCTTGTCTGATGCCATTCCGTAAAGGTATGCGCTGCGGACTGCGGCGTGTGAAAGGTCGAAAAATTTCGTAAAACCCGCGGATGCTAACAAATTTTCGCGTGACTTGGCACAGTTGACGGCTCGGTACGTTGCGTGCGAGCCGCGTCCGCGGGCCGCCTGGCGGGGGCCATGATGCGCTGCGGGATATTTTGCTTGACGACCCAATCATGACCCGCTATCGTCAACGATTCGCAACATGAAGTGATAGTCTCATTTGAGGCTGGCCCAAGAAGCCCGCCCTTCAACTGGACGCGCCGCTTGAACCCGAGCCACAAGCCCGGCAGAGAGCACCCGATCAATTTTTTGCCGAAAATTCGAAAGGTCAAAATGAACATGCCCAGCGCGGAATTCTCCACGTCGGAACCCCTTTCCCCTCCCGATAGCGACTCCATCGGCGCCACCGTGCTCATGAAGGCACTGGCCGACGAGAACGTCGAATTCATCTGGGGCTACCCCGGCGGCTCGGTACTCTACATCTACGACGAGCTTTACAAGCAGGACAAGATTCAGCACGTGCTGGTGCGCCACGAACAGGCGGCCGTGCACGCAGCCGATGCGTATGCGCGTTCCACCGGCAACGTCGGCGTCTGTCTCGTGACGTCCGGCCCCGGTGTCACCAATGCGGTGACCGGCATCGCAACGGCCTACATGGATTCGATCCCGATGGTCGTGATCAGCGGCCAGGTGCCGACTGCCGCGATCGGCCAGGACGCGTTCCAGGAATGCGATACGGTCGGCATCACGCGTCCGTGCGTGAAGCACAACTTCCTCGTGAAGGACGTGCGCGACCTCGCGGAAACCGTCAAGAAGGCGTTCTACATCGCCCGCACCGGCCGTCCGGGTCCAGTGCTGATCGACATCCCGAAGGACATCTCGAAGACGCCGTGCCAGTACGAGCCGGTCAAGAGCGTGTCGCTGCGGTCGTACAACCCCGTCACGAAAGGCCATTCGGGCCAGATCCGCAAGGCCGTGTCGCTGCTGCTGTCGGCGAAGCGTCCCTATATCTACACGGGCGGCGGCATCATCCTCGCCGACGCGGCGCGCGAACTGAACCAGTTCGCCGACCTGCTCGGCTACCCGGTCACGAACACGCTGATGGGCCTCGGCGGCTATCGCGCGTCGGACAAGAAATTCCTCGGCATGCTCGGCATGCACGGCACGTACGAAGCGAACATGGCGATGCAGCACTGTGACGTGCTGATCGCGATCGGCGCCCGCTTCGACGACCGCGTGATCGGCGACCCGGCGCACTTCGCGTCGCGTCCGCGCAAGATCATCCACATCGACATCGACCCGTCGTCGATCTCGAAGCGCGTGAAGGTCGACATCCCGATCGTCGGCGACGTGAAGGAAGTGCTGAAGGAGCTGATCGAGCAGTTGCAGACGGCCGAGCATGGCCCCGACACCGAAGCGCTCGCGCAATGGTGGAAGGACATCGAGGGCTGGCGCGCGAAGGACTGCCTGAAGTTCGACCGCGAAAGCGAGATCATCAAGCCGCAGTACGTGGTCGAGAAGGCGTGGGAGCTGACGGACGGCAATGCGTTCGTGTGCTCGGACGTCGGCCAGCACCAGATGTGGGCCGCGCAGTTCTACCGTTTCAACAAGCCGCGTCGCTGGATCAATTCCGGCGGCCTCGGCACGATGGGCTTCGGCCTGCCGGCAGCGATGGGCGTCAAGATGGCGCACCCGGACGACGACGTGCTGTGCATCACGGGCGAAGGCTCGATCCAGATGTGCATCCAGGAACTGTCGACCTGCCTGCAGTACGACACGCCCGTGAAGATCATTTCGCTGAACAACCGCTATCTCGGCATGGTCCGCCAGTGGCAGCAGATCGAATACAGCAAGCGCTATTCACATTCGTACATGGATGCGCTGCCCGACTTCGTGAAGCTCGCCGAAGCGTACGGCCATGTCGGCATGCGGATCGAAAAGACCTCGGATGTGGAGCCGGCGCTGAAGGAGGCGCTGCGCCTGAAGGACCGCACCGTGTTTCTCGACTTCCAGACCGATCCGACCGAAAACGTCTGGCCGATGGTACAGGCCGGCAAGGGCATCACCGAGATGCTGCTCGGATCGGAAGATCTGTAACGGCGCGACGCGCGCTTGGGCCGAATGCGGCCGCCTTCACGAAGGGCGGTGCGGCACCGGGCGGCGCGCGGCGCGAGTGAATCGACACGGCACATTCTGGAAGAAGCGAACATGAGACACATCATTTCCGTCCTGCTGGAGAACGAACCGGGCGCGCTGTCGCGCGTGGTCGGTCTGTTTTCCGCACGCGGCTACAACATCGAAACCTTGACGGTGGCGCCGACCGAAGACCAATCGCTGTCGCGGCTCACCATCGTTTCCATTGGCTCGGACGACGTGATCGAACAGATCACGAAGCATCTGAACCGCCTGATCGAGGTGGTGAAAGTGGTGGACCTGACCGACGGTGCACACATCGAACGCGAGCTGATGCTGATCAAGGTACGTGCAGTGGGCAAGGAGCGCGAAGAAATGAAGCGGATGTCGGACATTTTCCGGGGCCGCATCATCGACGTGACCGAAAAGACCTACACGATCGAATTGACGGGCGCGAGCGACAAGCTCGACGCATTCATCCAGGGGCTGGACGCCAGCGCGATCCTAGAGACCGTGCGTACCGGCAGCTCCGGCATCGGACGCGGCGAGCGCATCCTGAAGGTGTGATGCCAAGAGGCACGCCGGGTGCGCCGTCATGTCCCGGCCCGCAGTACCCAATCCGAACGAATTGTTGAATTTTTGAATTAGCGAAGGAACCATCATGAACGTTTTCTACGACAAAGACGCTGACCTCTCCCTCATCAAGGGCAAGCAAGTCACGATCATCGGCTACGGCTCGCAAGGCCATGCACACGCACTGAACCTGAAGGACAGCGGCGTGAACGTGACGGTCGGCCTTCGCAAGGGCGGTGCATCGTGGAGCAAGGCTGAAAACGCAGGCCTGTCGGTCAAGGAAGTCGCGGAAGCGGTGAAGGGCGCGGACGTCGTCATGATGCTGCTGCCGGACGAGCAGATCGCCGACGTGTACGCGAAGGAAGTGCACGAGAACATCAAGCAGGGCGCTGCACTGGCATTCGCGCACGGCTTCAACGTCCACTACGGCGCGGTGATCCCGCGCGCCGACCTCGACGTGATCATGATCGCGCCGAAGGCACCGGGCCACACCGTGCGCGGCACGTACTCGCAAGGTGGCGGCGTGCCGCACCTGATCGCGGTTGCGCAGAACAAGTCGGGCGCGGCACGCGACATCGCGCTGTCGTACGCCGCGGCGAACGGCGGCGGCCGTGCCGGCATCATCGAGACGAACTTCCGTGAAGAGACCGAAACCGACCTGTTCGGCGAGCAGGCCGTGCTGTGCGGCGGTACCGTCGAGCTGATCAAGGCAGGTTTCGAGACGCTGGTCGAAGCGGGCTACGCGCCGGAAATGGCGTACTTCGAGTGCCTGCACGAACTGAAGCTGATCGTCGACCTGATCTACGAAGGCGGCATCGCGAACATGAACTACTCGATCTCGAACAACGCCGAGTACGGCGAGTACGTGACGGGTCCGCGCGTCGTCACGGAAGAGACGAAGAAGGCGATGAAGCAGTGCCTGACCGACATCCAGACGGGCGAGTACGCAAAGAGCTTCATTCTCGAGAACAAGGCAGGCGCCCCGACGCTGCAGTCGCGCCGTCGCCTGACGGCCGAGCATCAGATCGAGCAGGTCGGTGCGAAGCTGCGCGCGATGATGCCGTGGATCGCGAAGAACAAGCTCGTCGACCAGACGAAGAACTAAGCACCGCGTGCTGTTCCGGCCCTTCGAGTGGAGGGTCGGTATCAAAAAGCCGCCCGAAGGCAGTAGTGCCCCGGGCGGCTTTTGCTATCCTACGGGCTTTGCAATTCACCGAACACAGAACGAATCCATGAACTATCCTCATCCGATCATCGCGCGCGAAGGCTGGCCGTTCATCGCGATTGCAGCCGTCATCGCGCTGTTGATCCACGCCGTCGGGGGCTTCGGCTTCGCGTGGCCGTTCTGGCTGCTGCTCGTCTTCGTCGTCCAGTTCTTCCGCGATCCGCAGCGCCCGATCCCGGCGCAGCCGAACGCGGTGCTGTGCCCGGCGGACGGCCGCATCGTCGCGGTCGAGACCACGCAGGATCCGTATGCTAACCGCGAAGCGCTGAAGATCAGCGTGTTCATGAATGTCTTCAACGTCCATTCACAGCGTTCGCCGGTCGACGGCGCGGTCACCAAGGTCGAGTATTTCCCGGGCGCGTTCCTGAACGCGGCGATCGACAAGGCATCGACCGAGAACGAGCGCAATGCGGTCGTGATCCAGACGGCGAGCGGCAAGACCGTCACCGCCGTGCAGATCGCCGGCCTCGTCGCCCGCCGGATCCTCTGCTACGTGCGCGCCGGCGAGCCGCTGTCGCGCGGCCAGCGCTACGGTTTCATCCGCTTCGGTTCGCGCGTCGACGTGTACCTGCCGCTCGGCAGCCGCGCGAAGGTATCGATCGGCGAGAAGGTCTACGCGTCGTCGACGATCCTCGCCGAGCTCGAACAGTAAGCGGCGGGACGCACGATGGCCGCATTCAAACCGCGTCGGCCGCGCAACGGCTCCGGCCAGACGCCACGCCCGTTCCGCCGCAACAAGGTGATGGCGCCGGATCCGGCGCCCATCGAGAGCCGCCGCGCCGCGCGCCAGCGGTTCCTGAAGACGCGCGGCATCTACCTGCTGCCGAACGCGTTCACGACCGCCGCGCTGTTCTGCGGCTTCTTCGCGGTCGTGCAGGCGATGAACGTGCGCTTCGAGATCGCCGCGATCGCGATCTTCGTCGCGATGGTGCTCGACGGGATGGACGGGCGCGTCGCGCGGATGACGCATACGCAAAGCGCGTTCGGCGAACAGTTCGACAGCCTGTCGGACATGGTGTCGTTCGGCGTCGCGCCCGCGCTCGTGATGTACGAGTGGGTGCTGAAGGATCTCGGCCGCTGGGGCTGGCTCGCCGCGTTCGTCTACTGCTCGGGGGCCGCGCTGCGCCTCGCGCGCTTCAACACGAACATCGGCAGCGTCGACAAGCGCTTCTTCCAGGGGCTGCCGAGCCCGGCCGCCGCCGCGCTGATCGCCGGCTTCGTCTGGCTCGCGACCGACAACCGCGTGCCGATGAAGCTCGGCTGGCTGCCGTGGGTCGCGTTCGCGCTGACGATCTACGCGGGCGTGACGATGGTGTCGAACGCGCCGTTCTACAGCGGCAAGGCGCTCGACGTGCGGCACCGCGTGCCGTTCGCGGCGATTCTGCTGGTCGTCGTGGCATTCGTGCTCGTATCGTCCGATCCGCCGCTGATGCTGTTCTGCCTGTTCGTGCTGTACGGGCTGTCCGGCTACGCGTTCTGGGCCTACATGGCCGTGCGCGGGCGGGCGAACCCCGCGCGCTCGTCGCAGCGCGATCACTGACGCGCAACCTGCCCGGAAACGGCGGCCTCGGATTGATTCCCGGGCCGCCGTTTTCATTTGCCCCTTTTTCGCCCGGCGCGGCCCGGCATCGTGGGTGCCGTCCGATTGCGCGCCCGGCGGAATGCCGCTATAGTCTTTGGCATGACTGCATTTTCCCGCCTCTCCCTCCTTCTAGCCGGTGCGCCGCTACGCGCGCTAGCGTTGGCGCGCCTGCCGCGCTGACCGTTCTCGCCCTCCGTCAAGCCTCGTCTGTTGTTGAGCGTCGCCAGCGGTGGCGCGATCTCATTACGTTTGATTTCCGTATAAAGAGCCCTGGAGCCCCCCATGACAGACAAGCTGATCATTTTCGATACGACGTTGCGTGACGGTGAACAATCGCCCGGCGCGTCGATGACGAAGGAAGAGAAAATCCGCATCGCGAAGCATCTCGAGCGGATGAAGGTCGACGTGATCGAGGCCGGCTTCGCGGCCAGCTCGAACGGTGACTTCGACGCGATCCACACGATCGCCGGTCTGGTGAAGGACAGCACGATCTGCTCGCTGGCGCGTGCCAACGACAAGGACATCCAGCGTGCGGCCGACGCGCTGAAGCCGGCCAATAGTGCTCGGATCCACACGTTCATCGCGACGTCGCCGCTGCACATGGAGAAGAAACTGCGGATGACGCCGGACCAGGTGTTCGAGCAGGCGCGCCTCGCGGTGCGCTTCGCGCGCAAGTTCACCGACAACGTCGAATTCTCGCCGGAAGACGGCAGCCGTTCGGACCTCGACTTCCTGTGCCGCGTGCTGGAAGCCGTGATCGCCGAAGGGGCGACGACGATCAACATCGCCGACACGGTCGGCTACGGCGTGCCGGAACTCTACGGCAACCTCGTGAAGACGCTGCGCGAACGCATTCCGAACTCGGACAAGGCGATCTTCTCCGTGCATTGCCACAACGACCTCGGGATGGCGGTGGCGAACTCGCTCGCCGGCGTGAAGATCGGCGGTGCACGGCAGGTCGAGTGCACGATCAACGGTCTCGGCGAGCGCGCGGGCAATACGTCGCTCGAGGAAATCGTGATGGCCGTGAAGACCCGCAAGGACTACTTCGGCCTCGACGTCGGCATCGACACGACGCAGATCGTGCCGACATCGAAGCTCGTGTCGCAGATCACCGGATTCGTCGTGCAGCCGAACAAGGCCGTGGTCGGCGCGAACGCATTCGCGCACGCGTCGGGCATCCACCAGGATGGCGTGCTGAAGGCGCGCGACACCTACGAGATCATGCGCGCGGAAGACGTGGGCTGGACCGCGAACAAGATCGTGCTCGGCAAGTTGTCGGGCCGCAACGCGTTCAAGCAGCGTCTGCAGGAGCTCGGCGTGTCGCTCGACAGCGAAGCCGAACTGAATGCCGCGTTCATGCGCTTCAAGGACCTCGCCGACCGCAAGGCCGAGATCTTCGACGAAGACATCATCGCCATCGTCTCCGAAGAATCGGCGTTCGCGCACGAGCAGGAGCACTTCAAGTTCGTGTCGCTGTCGCAGCACTCGGAAACCGGCGAGCAACCGCAAGCCAAGGTCGTGTTCGCGGTCGAGGGCAAGGAAGTGACCGGAGAGGCGCGCGGCAACGGCCCCGTCGACGCGACGCTGAACGCGATCGAGAGCGAAGTCGGCAGCGGTTCCGAACTGCTGCTGTACTCGGTGAACGCGATCACGACCGGCACGCAGGCGCAGGGCGAAGTGACGGTCCGGCTGTCGAAGAGCGGGCGGATCGTCAACGGCGTCGGCACCGATCCGGACATCGTCGCGGCGTCCGCGAAGGCGTACATCGCCGCGCTGAACAAGTTGCACTCGAAGGACGACAAGGTCAACCCGCAGCGCGCGTAAGCGCTGAGCGTCGAGCGCCCCGAAACGCCCCGAAACGCCCCGTGCGGCCGTGTGCCGCCCGGGGCGTTTTTCATGCGCCGCTCATTCGGCGGCCGGCGCGCGGAACAGCCAGCGGCGCGCGGGCGGGCGGGGCACCGGGCTGCGGCGGCGAAATTCGACCGTGATCCCGCGCCCCGGTGCTTCGGCGACGAATGCGTCGAGCAGTTCGAGCACGTCGTGATCGATGTAGTCGGCGCGCGTCGCGTCGATGATCACGGTCGCACGGTCCGGAATGTGCCGCAGGTGATGCTTGACCTGCACCTTGCCGAGGAACGACACGTCCTTGCGGAACGACAGCAGGAAGTGATCGTCGTGCTGCGCGAGCGTGACGGGGCTCTTCAGGTTTGCCACCGCGACCACCAGCACGCTGCAGGCGAGGCCGAGCGCGATGCCGAACAGCAGGTCGACCGCCAGCACGCCCGCGATCGTCGCGGCGAACGGCACGAACGCGGCCGGGCCCTGCTTCAACACCGAGCGGAACAGCGCCGGTTTCGCGAGCTTCAAGCCGGTGTGGATCAGGATTGCCGCAAGGCTTGCGAGCGGGATCAGGTTGATCAGCCCGGTGAGCGCGAACACGCTCGCAAGCAGCAGGATCCCGTGCACGATCGCCGACATCCGGCTTTGCGCACCCGCGTTCACGTTGACCGAACTGCGCACGATCACCGACGTGATCGGCAGCCCGCCGACCGCCCCCGCGACGAGATTGCCGACGCCTTGGGCCTTCAGTTCGCGGTCCGGCTCGGTCGGTCGGCGTTTCGGATCGATCTGTTCGACCGCTTCCAGGCTCAGCAGCGTCTCGAGGCTCGCGACGACCGCGAGTGTGATCGCGACGCGCCACACGTCCGGATTGGCCAACTGCGCGAAGTTCGGGCCGAACTCGGCGTGCTTCAGCGACGCCGCAAGCGCCGCGAACGATTCGAGCTCCGGCAGCGCGACACGATGCGCGGCGCCCGGCGCGACTGACGGCGCAATGACGCCGAGCACCAGCGTTGCGCCGATGCCGAACACGACGACCGCGAGCGGCGCGGGCACCGAGCGCACCCAGGCGAGGCGCTTGAATGCCGGCGTGTCCCAGGCGACCAGCAGCATGAGTGAGACGAGTGCGATGGCCGTTGCAGCCCAAGCGGTCGGCAGGCCCGGCCATGATGCAAACGATTGCGCGGCCGGGCCGCCGATGCCGAATGCGAACGGAATCTGCTTCACGATCAGCAACAGGCCGATCGCGGCGAGCATGCCCTTGATGACGGGCGACGGCACGTAGGCCGCGAAGCGCCCGGCGCGCAGCATGCCGAAGCCGAACTGCAGCACGCCCGACAGCAGCACCGCGAGCAGGAACGCGGAAAAGCTGCCGAGTTGCGCGATCCCTTCGACGACGATCACGACGAGGCCGGCCGCCGGCCCGCTGACCGACAGCGACGAGCCGCTCAGTAGCGCGACGATGATGCCGCCGACGATGCCGGACACGAGTCCGGCGAACGGCTCGACGCCGGACGCATTGGCGATGCCGAGACAGAGCGGCAGCGCGACGAGGAAAACGACGATGCCGGCGATGATGTCGCGCGGCAGGGTGGACAGATGCGGGTTCAATTTCATGATCGGGGCGACTTCATTGGCGTAGGGGGAGGTGCGAGTTAGCCGAGTGCAGCTGCCGTGGCGGCATGCTCCGGTTCGGCTTCGGCGGGTGGTGCCGTATAGCCGGAGTCGAGCTCCTTCAGCCGGCCATCGGCGAGCGAAAAGATCCAGCCGTGCACGAGCGGCGGCCGCTGCCGCCCGCGCACGATCGGCGACGCGCGCAGCAGCCGCACCTGTTCGAGCACGTTCAGCTCGGCCAGGCGATCGGCGGCGGTCGTGTCGTCGAGTCCGTCGAGCGCGTCGCGATGGTGCCGCGCGAGCGTGCAGAGCGGCGCGATGCGGCGTGCGACGTGCGGCAGGTCGGCCGGCGGCGGCAGCAGCGATGCGCGCACGCCGCCGCACCCGTAATGACCGCATACGATCACGTGGTCGACTTCGAGTACGCGCACCGCATACTCGAGCACGCTCGCGGAGTTGTCGTCGTCGGGATGGAACAGGTTCGCGATGTTGCGATGGACGAACAGTTCGCCGGGCACGCTGTGCGTGATGGTTTCGGCCGGCACCCGGCTGTCGGCGCAGCCGATCCACAGCACGCGCGGGTTCTGGCCGCGTGCGAGCGCGTCGAAAAAGCCGGGCGTGCGTTCGCGCGTTTCGCGGGCCCAGGCGATGTTGGCGACCAGCATGCTCTTGGGGCGGTTCATGAGGACTCCTTTTTGATAAAGGCAAACAAATGACGGATGAAGTGGAGCAATATGATTCTTTCTAAATTGAAAGGTTCAATTTTGACTGATATTAGGGGTATGCCCTAATGTCCGGTGTCATTGATACAAATTGTTTCAAGTGGATCTGGTGAAGTGCATCAAATGCACCAATACAACGCATGACATGTATTGCGAATACTGGTTTCTCGCCGGTGGCCGCACGGCAAGGACTCCACGCAATGGTGTTCCGTGCGTGCACGATCGGAAAGGATTGCCGCGTCGAATCGGGAATTAATTGAATATAACGGAAAAAATGAAATGGTCATTCACGCAATGATTCGTGAATGGCCATTGTGAAAATTGCGCGGAAATGCGCAATTGATCCAATCAGAACAGGTTGCGGCGGTCGGGATCGTGCAGCGGGTCGGGCGTTTTCTGCGTCGTGCGCAGGATGCCCTGCGAATCGAAGTAGAAGCTGTACATCATGTACCAGACGTTGTCCTCGAGATACCGGTAGGTCCACACCTCACGCTTCATCAGCGGGAAGTAGGAAGTCTCGACCGGGCGACCGAAGTTCACGAGCACGTCCGTCTTGGTCCATTTGCCGATGTCCGCGCGATAGAACTCGCTCGGCTGCAGCACCTGGCGCACGTTGACGATCCGGTGGGCCGCGTCGATGTCGGCCGCGACGGTGATCTCACCCATCGGCTGGGTCGGCCACATCAGGCGCTTGCCGCCGCCGGGCAGGTCGTAGATCTCGCGCGGCGGCCCCATGCGCGCGACGATCGCCGACTCGTCCTGGCCGGCCTGGTATTGCTGCCACGGTTGTGCGCACCCGGCGAGCAGCGCCGCCGCGCAGGCGACCAGCACCGGCAGGCGCACGGGAATGCGAATACGCATGGGATTCTCCAGAACGCTCTAACCGTTCAGTTGTATCACGGACGGCGCGTACCGGTGCATCGTGTCGAAAAAATCGGTGCGGATCGCCGGCAGTGCGCCGTCGGAGTGTCGTTTCGCACCGCGCTTGCGGCCGGCGCCGCCCGCGGCCTATGATCCGCGCTTCTCGGACAGATTGAAGGGCAGGGAGCCGATGCAGCTGTGGAAACGGTGCGCGCTCGCATTGAGCGCGGGGTGGATGCTGGCGTCGTCCGCGTTCGCGGCGGGCGAGCCGGTGCGGATCGCGCTGATCGAAGGGATGTCGGGCCCGTTCGCGAACGCGGGCGCGGCGGTCGAGCGCAACCTGCGCTTCGGCGTCGAACAGGTCAACGCGGCGGGCGGCGTGAAGCTGCGCGACGGCGCGCACCCGCTCGAACTCGTCGTGCTCGACAGCAAGGGCAGCCCGGAGGAGGCGCTCGTGCAGTTGCGCGCGGCGGCGGACCGCCATATCGGCTTCGTCGCGCAGGGCAACAGCTCGGCGGTCGCGGCCGCGCTCGTCGCGGCGCTCGACAAGCTGAATGCGCGAAATCCGGACAGCCGGATGCTGTTCCTCAACTATTCGGCCGATGATCCGGCGCTGACCGGCGCACGCTGCAGCTTCTGGCATTTCCGCTTCGACGCGCACGCGGGGATGCGGATGGCCGCGCTGGCGGACGTGATGGCGCGCGACCGCGCGCTGCGCAAGGTCTACCTGCTGAATCAGGACTACAGCTTCGGTCACGACGTCAGTGCGCTGGCGCGGCAGGCGCTGGCCGAGCGGCGCCCCGACGTGACGATCGCCGGCGACGAATTCCACCCGATCGGCCGCATCAAGGATTTCTCGCCCTATATCGCGAAGATCCGGGCGAGCGGCGCGGACGCGGTCGTGAGCGGCAACTGGGGCAACGACCTCACGCTGCTCGTCAAGGCGGCGCGCGAGCAGGGGCTGAACGCGAAGTTCTACACGTTCTACGGCAACAGCCTCGGCGCGCCGGCCGCACTCGGCGACGCGGGCGTCGGGCGGGTGGTGGCCGTTGCGGACTGGCATCCGAACGCGGGCGGCGCGAAATCGGACGCGTTCTATCGTGCGTTCCGGACCCGTTTCCCCGCTGCCCAGGACGACTATCCGGTGCGACGCATGAGCCTGATGATCGAAATGCTCGCGGCAGCGATGAATCGGGCCGGCTCGGCCGCCCCCGTCGCGGTGGCGCGCGCGCTGGAGGGGCTGTCGATCGACGACGGCTTCCACGCGTCCACGATGCGTGCGCAGGATCACCAGTTGATCCAGCCCCTTTATGTGATGGAGATGGACAAGGCCGGCACGCCGGGCGTCCGCTTCGACAACGAAGGCTCGGGCTACGGTTTCCGGACCGTCCTCGCGGTGCCCGCGCAGCGCACGCAGATGCCGTCGACCTGCTCGATGACGCGCCCGTGACAGGAGGCGGTAGGAACGGCGTGCAGTTGTGCTACAATGCCCGCCGGTTGTAAGTCACGGCACGGCCATTCTTCCGTGTCCGCCTGTTGAGTTAGCAAGTAGGAAACAAAGGAAATCACATGTCTGTTGCAGATATCAAGAAGTCGGAAGTCGTTGCTCAGTTCGCCCGCGGTACTAACGACACGGGTTCGCCCGAAGTCCAGGTCGCACTGCTGACCGCGCGTATCGTCGAACTGACGGGTCACTTCAAGACCCACGCGAAGGATCACCACAGCCGCCGCGGCCTGCTGCGCATGGTGAGCCGCCGCCGCAAGCTGCTCGACTACCTCAAGGGCAAGGATGCCGACCGTTACCGCGCGCTGATCGAGAAGCTGGGTCTGCGTAAGTAATCGAGGCGGTTGCCGCCAGCAAGATGCCTGTGTCAGTCCGCTGATGCAGGCATTTTGTTTTTGCGCGGTGCGTAGCGTCACGCGCACCGCAGGTTGTCAGGCACGTGGGTGCCGGGCTGCCGGAACGGCTGATACCGGGGTCGGGATTTGTGTCATTCCAGCGCGCCGCTCGACGCGCGCCGCGCTGGAATGGCATAAAAAACACACCTTGCTCCGGGTGATTCGGTCGGGACGCCGCCGCGCGGGATGGCCCGCGCGGCGAATGAAATGAATGAATTCAAAGGAGCAACCATGTCCATGTTCAACAAGGTCGTGAAGGAATTCCAGTGGGGCCAGCACAAGGTGCGCCTCGAAACCGGTGAAGTCGCCCGCCAGGCGAGCGGTGCCGTGATCGTCGACGTGGAAGACACCGTCGTGCTGGCAACCGTCGTCGGCGCGAAGTCGGCGAAGCCGGGTCAGGATTTCTTCCCGCTGACCGTCGACTATCTCGAAAAGACCTACTCGGCCGGCAAGATCCCCGGCGGCTTCTTCCGTCGCGAAGGCCGCCCGTCGGAACACGAGACGCTGACGTCGCGCCTGATCGACCGTCCGCTGCGCCCGCTGTTCCCGGAAGGCTTCTACAACGAAGTGCAGGTCGTGATCCACGTGCTGTCCGTGAACCCGGAAATCCCGGCGGACATCCCCGCGCTGATCGGCGCATCGGCCGCGCTCGCCGTGTCGGGCCTGCCGTTCAACGGTCCGGTCGGTGCCGCGCGCGTTGCATACATCGACAACGCCTACGTGCTGAACCCGACGCGTGACCAGATCAAGGCATCGAGCCTCGACCTCGTCGTCGCCGGTACGGAGCGCGCGGTGCTGATGGTCGAATCGGAAGCCGACCAGCTGTCGGAAGACGTGATGCTGGGCGCTGTGGTGTTCGGCCACGAGCAGATGCAGATCGCGATCGACGCGATCCACGAGCTGGTGCGCGAAGGCGGCAAGCCCGAGTGGGACTGGCAGCCGGCACCGAAGAACGAAGCGCTGATCGCGCGCGTGACCGAGCTTGCACAGAACGACCTGCTCGCGGCTTACCAGCTGCGCGACAAGCAAGCGCGCTCGGCGAAGCTGAAGGAAGTCTACGCAGCGACCTCGGCGAAGCTCGAGGAAGACGTGCTGGCGGCCGGTACGGTCGCCGCGGACAAGGCCACCGTCGGCAACGTCCTGTTCGACATCGAGGCCAAGATCGTCCGTTCGCAGATCCTGAACGGCGAGCCGCGCATCGACGGTCGCGACACGCGCACCGTGCGTCCGATCGAGATCCGCACTGGCGTGCTGCCGCGCACCCACGGTTCGGCGCTGTTCACGCGTGGCGAAACGCAGGCGCTCGTCGTCGCGACGCTCGGCACGAAGGGCGACGAGCAGATCATCGACGCGCTCGAAGGCGAATACCGCGAACGCTTCATGCTCCACTACAACATGCCCCCGTTCGCGACCGGCGAAACGGGCCGCGTCGGCTCGCCGAAGCGTCGTGAAATCGGCCACGGCCGTCTCGCGAAGCGCGCGCTGGTCAAGTGCCTGCCGAGCGCCGACGAATTCGGCTACTCGATCCGCGTCGTGTCGGAAATCACCGAATCGAACGGTTCGTCGTCGATGGCATCGGTGTGCGGCGGCTGTCTCGCGCTGATGGACGCCGGCGTGCCGATGAAGGCGCACGTCGCGGGTATCGCGATGGGCCTGATCCTCGAGGGCAACAAGTTCGCGGTGCTGACCGACATCCTCGGCGACGAAGATCACCTCGGCGACATGGACTTCAAGGTGGCGGGCACGGAGCAAGGCGTGACGGCACTGCAGATGGACATCAAGATCCAGGGCATCACGAAGGAAATCATGCAGGTCGCGCTCGCGCAGGCGAAGGAAGGCCGCATGCACATCCTCGGCAAGATGACGTCGGCGGTCTCGGGTGCGAACACGCAACTGTCGGAATTCGCGCCGCGCATGATCACGATCAAGATCAACCCGGAAAAGATCCGCGACGTGATCGGCAAGGGCGGTTCGGTGATCCGCGCGCTGACGGAAGAAACCGGCACGACCATCGACATCTCGGATGACGGCGTCGTGACGATCGCGAGCACGAACAGCGAAGGCATGGCCGAGGCGAAGAAGCGCATCGAGCAAATCACGGCCGAGATCGAAGTCGGCCAGGTGTACGAAGGCACGGTGCTCAAGCTGCTCGATTTCGGCGCGATCGTGAACCTGCTGCCGGGCAAGGACGGCCTGCTGCACATCTCGGAAATCGTCAACGAGCGCGTGAAGGACATCAACGACTACCTGAAGGAAGGCCAGCAGGTGAAGGTCAAGGTGATCCAGACGGACGAAAAGGGTCGTGTGCGTCTGTCGGCGAAGGCGCTGCTGAACGAAGCAGCGGCAGCGTCGCAGTCGGATACGCCGCCGCAGCAATAAGCGGACAGGCGTGAGAACGGCCGGCAGTGCGAAAGCGCGCCGGCCGTTTTTTCTGTAGCATCGTTGTGCCGCGCAGCAGCGCCGGCAAGGCGCCCGTGCCGCGCACGGGGGCACCACCCGATTCCGATCCTGGAGCGACCATCATGAAAGCCATCGAAATCACCGAATTTGGCGCCCCCGACGTGCTGAAGCTCGCGGAGCGTCCGCGCCCCGAACCGAAGCGCGGCGAAGTGCTGATCAAGGTGGCGGCTTCCGGCGTGAACCGGCCCGACGTATTCCAGCGCAAGGGCGCGTATGCGCCGCCGCCGGGTGCGTCGGATCTGCCTGGCCTCGAGGTCGCGGGCGAGATCGTCGGTGGCGACCTGTCGGATGCGGCGCTGAACCCGTTCGGCCTGAAGCTGGGCGATCGCGTTTGCGCGCTGCTCGCGGGCGGTGGCTACGCCGAGTACGCGGTCGCACCGCTGCCGCAATGCCTGCCGGTGCCCGACGGGCTGACCGACATCGAGGCCGCATCGCTGCCTGAAACGTTCTTCACGGTATGGAGCAACGTGTTCGACCGTGCGCTGCTCGGTGCGGGCGAGGGCGGCGAGCAGGAAACGCTGCTCGTGCAGGGCGGCTCGAGCGGGATCGGCGTGACGGCGATCCAGATCGCGCACGCGCTTGGTTTTCGCGTGTTCGCGACGGCAGGGAATGCCGACAAATGCCGCGCATGCGAGGCGCTCGGCGCCGAGCGTGCGATCAACTACAAGACCGAGGACTTCGTCGAGGTCGTCAAGTCGCTGACGCACGATCGCGGCGTCGACGTGATCCTCGACATGGTCGCGGGCTCGTACGTGCCGCGCGAACTGTCCGCGCTCGCGGATGGCGGCCGCCTCGTGCTGATCGCGCTGCTCGGCGGCGCGAAGGCCGAGGTCAACCTGAGCGAAATCCTGCGCCGCCGGCTGACGGTGACGGGCTCGACGCTGCGTCCGCGTCCGGTCGAGTTCAAGGCGCGCATCGCCGCACAGCTGAAGGCGCGCGTCTGGCCGCTGCTCGCGGACCGCCGCATCAAGCCCGTGATCTATCGCGTGCTGCCGGCCGGCGAGGCCGCGCAGGCGCATGCGCTGATGGAAAGCGGCGAACACATCGGCAAGATCGTCCTCGATTGGGGTACGACCGCCTGACGGTCCATGCGGCCGGACTTGACATGCGCGGTTTGACCGGTTCAAGCCACGCGCAGTAAAATCGCGGGTTTGCTTCGCCAGATCCAACCTGACGGCCGGTTTCCGGTGCGTTAATGACAAGATAGTGACGAGACAGACACGATGTCGAAACAACGAACAAAGCGAGTGATCGGCAACTGGAAGATGCACGGCCGGCTGGCCGGCAACCAGGCATTGCTGAACGAAGTGGTGCAGGGCGCGGGCGCGGTGGCGGCTGAGACGTCGATCGGCGTGTGCGTGCCGTTCCCGTATCTCGCGCAGGTTCAGGCGCAGCTCGCCGGCGGCCGTGTCGTGTTCGGCGCGCAGGACGTGTCCGCGCACGAGCAAGGCGCGTTCACCGGTGAAGTGGCGGCCGCGATGGTGGCGGAGTTCGGCGCGCAGTATGCGATCGTCGGTCACTCGGAGCGTCGCGCGTATCACGGCGAGCGCAACGAAACCGTCGCCGCGAAGACGCAGCGCGCGCTCGCGGCAGGCCTCACGCCTGTCGTGTGCGTCGGTGAAACGCTCGACGAGCGCGAAGCGGGCGCGACCGAGCAGGTGGTCGGTGCGCAGCTCGACGCCGTGCTCGCGGTGCTGACGGCTGAAGAAGCGGTGCGCATCGTCGTCGCGTACGAGCCGGTCTGGGCGATCGGCACGGGCAAGAGCGCGACGTCGGCGCAGGCGCAGGACGTGCACGCATTCCTGCGTGCGCGTCTCGCGGCGAAGGGTGCGGCGGACGTATCGGTGCTGTACGGCGGCAGCGTGAAGCCGGACAACGCGGAAGAGCTGTTCGCGCAGCCGGACATCGACGGCGGCCTGATCGGCGGCGCGTCGCTGAAGGCGGAAGATTTCCTGGCGATCTGCCGGGCTGCACGTTGAGCGGTCCGGGATCGAATTGAACCATGATGGCGGCCGGTCGGTCCGGTCGCCTGATCCAATCGGGTGGGTGTGATGCTGTTATTCAAGACGTTGATTATTGTCGTGCAGGTGCTGTCCGCACTTGGTGTGATCGGGCTCGTGTTGCTGCAGCACGGCAAGGGTGCCGACATGGGCGCTGCATTCGGTAGCGGTGCGTCGGGCAGCCTGTTCGGCGCGACGGGCTCCGCGAACTTCCTGTCGCGCACGACGGGCATTCTCGCGACGATCTTCTTCGTCGCGACGCTCGCGCTGACGTACCTCGGTTCGTACAAGTCGACGCCGTCGGCAGGCGTGCTCGGCGCGGCGGCGACCGCGCCGGCATCGGCGCCTGCCGCGTCGGCGCCGGCCGTCGCGGCGTCCGCTGCCGCGGGTTCGGCCGCGAGCGCGCCGGGCCAGGACGTCCCGAAATAAAAAGTTCAAATTTTTGCGTTTGTGCGTTGAACAAATTTGGAACTCGGGTTAGAATTTAATTCTTGAAGCGATTCGCGGGAAACAAGCAGTACAACCCGAGTTGCATGCAGTGCCGACGTGGTGAAATTGGTAGACACGCTATCTTGAGGGGGTAGTGGCGAAAGCTGTGCGAGTTCGAGTCTCGCCGTCGGCACCAAAGTTGCTCAATGCCAGCCGCTTCTAGTGGCTGGCATTTTTCATTTGTGGGGTGTGCCTTGCGGTTGTCTTGTGATCGCATGCACTCCGAAATGATTCCTTCCGCCGGAAGTGGTATTCTCCGGACGCTCAGAACCAACCGATAGAGGATTGCCTTGAACCTCGCAGCCTATTACCCCGTCTTGTTGTTCCTCCTCGTGGGCACTGGTTTAGGTATAGCGCTGGTCAGCATCGGCAAGCTCCTTGGTCCCAACAAGCCGGACGTCGAGAAGAACGCACCGTACGAGTGCGGCTTCGAAGCCTTTGAAGACGCCCGGATGAAATTCGACGTCCGGTACTACCTCGTCGCCATCCTGTTCATCATCTTCGATCTCGAAACCGCATTCCTGTTTCCGTGGGGCGTCGCGCTCCGGGACATCGGCTGGCCGGGTTTCATCGCAATGATGATTTTTCTGCTCGAATTCCTGCTGGGCTTTGCCTATATCTGGAAGAAAGGCGGCCTCGACTGGGAGTGATGGGTTAATCGCCGGTTTGCATGGGTGGCCACGCTGGGCCGCTCGTCTGGAGTGGAAAGCAAATGAGTATCGAAGGGGTCTTGAAGGAAGGGTTTGTCACCACGACGGCTGACAAGCTGATCAACTGGACGCGTACAGGCTCGCTGTGGCCGATGACGTTCGGGCTCGCGTGTTGCGCCGTCGAGATGATGCATGCGGGCGCGGCCCGTTATGACCTGGACCGGTTCGGGGTCGTGTTCCGTCCGAGCCCGCGTCAGTCGGATGTGATGATCGTCGCCGGCACGCTGTGCAACAAGATGGCGCCCGCACTGCGCCGCGTGTACGACCAGATGGCCGAGCCGCGCTGGGTGATCTCGATGGGGTCGTGCGCGAACGGTGGCGGCTACTACCACTACTCGTACTCGGTGGTCCGCGGTTGCGACCGGATCGTGCCGGTCGATGTCTACGTGCCGGGCTGTCCGCCCACGGCCGAGGCGCTGGTCTACGGTGTGATCCAGCTTCAGGCGAAGATCCGCCGCACCAACACCATCGCCCGTCAATAAAGCCCCGAGCGTCCCCTCAATATGGCAAGCAAAATCGAGACCCTCAAGGCAAACCTCGAAGCCGCGCTCGGCGCGCGCGTGGTGAGCCTCACCGAAGCGATCGGTGAACTGACGCTCGTCGTGAAGGCGAGCGATTACCTCGAAGTCGCAAAGATGCTGCGCGACGATCCGAAGCTCCGTTTCGAGCAACT
This sequence comes from Burkholderia sp. Bp9143, assembly GCF_003853645.1. Classification (GTDB taxonomy): domain Bacteria; phylum Pseudomonadota; class Gammaproteobacteria; order Burkholderiales; family Burkholderiaceae; genus Burkholderia. Next base: position 133,025 of record NZ_QTPO01000014.1, read on the forward strand.
GATCGACCTGTGCGGCGTCGACTATCAGACCTACGGCGACGGCGCCTACGACGGCCCGCGTTTCGCGGCCGTGTCGCAGCTGCTGTCGGTCACGAACAACTGGCGCCTGCGCCTGCGTGTGTTCGCGCCGGACGACGATCTGCCGATCGTGGCATCGCTCGTCGACATCTGGACCTCCGCAAACTGGTACGAGCGCGAAGCGTTCGACCTGTACGGCCTCGTGTTCGAGGGTCACCCCGACCTGCGCCGCATCCTCACCGACTACGGCTTCATCGGCCACCCGTTCCGCAAGGACTTCCCGGTGTCGGGCTATGTCGAAATGCGTTACGACCCGGAAGAGAAGCGGGTCGTCTACCAGCCGGTGACGATCGAGCCGCGCGAAATCACGCCGCGCGTGATCCGCGAGGATCGCTATGGCGGTCTGAAACATTAAGGGGGCGTCATGGCAGAAATCAAGAACTACACCCTCAACTTCGGCCCGCAGCACCCGGCAGCGCACGGCGTGCTGCGCCTGGTGCTCGAGCTCGACGGCGAAGTCATCCAGCGCGCCGATCCGCACATCGGCCTGCTGCACCGCGCGACTGAAAAGCTCGCGGAAAGCAAGACCTTCATCCAGTCCGTGCCGTACATGGACCGTCTCGACTACGTGTCGATGATGGTCAACGAGCATGGCTACGTGCTCGCGATCGAGCGTCTGCTCGGCATCGACGTGCCGGAGCGTGCGCAGTACATCCGCGTGCTGTTCGACGAGATCACGCGCGTGCTGAACCACCTGATGTGGATCGGCGCGCACGCGCTCGACGTCGGCGCGATGGCCGTGTTCCTGTACGCGTTCCGCGAGCGCGAAGACCTGATGGACGTGTACGAAGCGGTGTCCGGTGCCCGGATGCACGCGGCGTATTACCGTCCGGGCGGCGTCTATCGCGACCTGCCTGACGCAATGCCGCAATACAAGGCGTCGAAGATTCGCAACGAGAAGGCGCTCGCGAAGATGAACGAAGCGCGCAGCGGCTCGGTGCTCGACTTCATCGACGACTTCTTCACGCGCTTCCCGAAGTGCGTCGACGAATACGAAACGCTGCTGACCGACAACCGGATCTGGAAACAGCGTCTGGTCGGGATCGGCGTCGTCAGCCCGGAACGTGCGCTGCAGATGGGCCTGACGGGCCCGATGCTGCGCGGCTCGGGCATCGCGTGGGACCTGCGCAAGAAGCAGCCGTACGAAGTGTACGACCGCATGGATTTCGACGTGCCGGTCGGCGTGAACGGCGATTGCTACGACCGCTATCTGGTGCGCGTCGAGGAAATGCGCCAGTCGGTCCGTATCGCGAAACAGTGTATTGAGTGGCTCCGCAAGAATCCGGGCCCGGTGATGACCGACAATCACAAGGTTGCGCCGCCGTCGCGCGTCGGCATGAAGACCAACATGGAAGACTTGATTCACCACTTCAAGCTCTTCACTGAAGGTTTTCACGTGCCGGAAGGCGAAGCGTACGCGGCAGTCGAGCATCCGAAGGGCGAATTCGGCATCTACCTCGTGTCGGATGGTGCCAACAAACCGTATCGCCTCAAGATTCGCGCACCGGGCTTCGCGCATCTCGCGTCGCTCGACGAAATGGCGCGCGGTCACATGATTGCCGACGCCGTCACGATCATCGGTACGCAGGACATCGTGTTCGGCGAAATCGATCGCTAATGGTTGCGCCGCCCGCGCGAGCCGGCGGCGAGCAGTCAGTCACACGCGATGCGCGCTGAACCGGCGCGGCTTCGCAAGCTGTCAACAGTGAGCGCCAGGTCTGCCGTCCATGCACAGCAGTGCGGCAGGTTGTTCGTTCGGTAGGAATTGAAAGAGTCGTGTCTGAAAATGATCTCAGCTGAAGGCCTGAAGGAAATCGATCGAGCGTTGACGAAGTATCCCGCCGATCAGAAACAGTCCGCCGTGATGTCGGCGTTGGCCGTCGCTCAGGAAGAGCACGGCTGGCTGTCGCCCGAACTGATGCAGTTCGTCGCGGACTATCTCGGCATGCCGGCCGTCGCCGTGCAGGAAGTCGCGACGTTCTACACGATGTACGAGCTCAAACCGGTCGGCAAGCACAAGATCACGCTCTGCACGAACCTGCCGTGCCAGCTTGGCCCGCACGGCGGCGCGGAAGCGACTGCCGACTACCTGAAACAGAAGCTGGGCATCGGCTTCGGCGAGACCACGCCCGACGGCAAGTTCACGCTGAAGGAAGGCGAATGCATGGGCTCGTGCGGCGATGCACCGGTGCTGCTGGTGAACAATCACAGAATGTGCAGCTTCATGAGCCGCGAGAAGATCGACCAGCTGCTTGAGGAGCTCTCGAAATGACGTCCCTCCACGACCGTCACATCAAACCGCTGATCCTCGCTGGTCTGAACGGCGAGAACTGGCATCTCGAAGACTACGTTGCGCGCGGCGGCTACAAGCAGCTGCGCCGCATTCTCGAAGAAAAGATTTCGCCGGAGCAGGTGATCGCCGACGTGAAGGCGTCGGGCCTGCGTGGCCGTGGCGGTGCGGGCTTCCCGACCGGCCTGAAGTGGAGCTTCATGCCGCGCCAGTTCCCGGGGCAGAAGTACCTCGTCTGCAACTCGGACGAAGGCGAGCCGGGCACGTTCAAGGATCGCGACATCCTGCGCTGGAACCCGCATGCGCTGATCGAAGGCATGGCCATCGGCGCGTACGCGATGGGCATCACCGTCGGCTACAACTACATCCACGGCGAAATCTTCGAAGTGTATCGACGCTTCGAGGCCGCGCTCGATGAAGCGCGCGCCGCGGGTTTCCTCGGCGACAACATCATGGGCTCGGAATTCTCGTTCCAGCTGCACGCGCACCACGGTTACGGCGCGTACATCTGCGGCGAGGAAACGGCGCTGCTCGAGTCGCTCGAAGGCAAGAAGGGCCAGCCGCGCTTCAAGCCGCCGTTCCCGGCGAGCTTCGGCGTGTACGGCAAGCCGACCACGATCAACAACACCGAGACGTTCGCCGCGGTGCCGTTCCTGCTGTCCATCGGACCGCAGAATTACCTCGAGATCGGCAAGCCGAACAACGGCGGCACGAAGATCTTCTCGGTGTCGGGTGACGTCGAGCGTCCGGGCAACTATGAAGTGCCGCTCGGCACGCCGTTCGCGACGCTGATGGAACTCGCCGGCGGGATGCGAGGCGGTCGCAAGATCAAGGCAGTGATCCCGGGCGGTTCGTCGGCACCGGTGATCCCGGGCGACATCATGATGCAGACCGATCTCGATTACGACTCGATCGCGAAGGCGGGCTCGATGCTCGGCTCCGGAGCGGTGATCGTGATGGACGAGACGCGCTGCATGGTGCGTTCGCTGCTGCGCCTGTCGTACTTCTACTACGAGGAGTCGTGCGGCCAGTGCACGCCGTGCCGTGAAGGCACCGGCTGGCTGTATCGCGTCGTGAATCGTATCGAGCACGGCGAAGGCCGCCAGGAAGATCTGGACCTGCTGAACTCGGTTGCCGAGAACATCATGGGCCGCACGATCTGCGCACTCGGCGATGCGGCGGCGATGCCGGTACGCGGGATGCTCAAGCATTACTGGGACGAATTCGCGTACCACGTCGAGCACAAGCACTGCATGGTCGGCGGCCACGCACACGCGGCGGCAGCCTGAAGCGAAGCACCGGTTGCGGAATTTGAGCGCACGGTCGGGCGAAGGCGCGAACGGGCGGAAATAGGTTAAGGACCATTCACCATCATGGTTGAACTTGAAATAGACGGCAAGAAGGTCGAGGTGCCCGAAGGCAGCATGGTGATCCAGGCTGCGCACAAGGCGGATACGTACATTCCTCACTTCTGCTATCACAAGAAACTGTCGGTCGCGGCCAACTGCCGGATGTGTCTCGTCGAAGTCGAGAAGATGCCGAAGGCCGTGCCGGCCTGCGCGACGCCCGTGTCGGCCGGCATGATCGTGCGCACGCAGTCCGACAAGGCCGTGAAGGCGCAGCAGTCGGTGATGGAATTCCTCCTCATCAACCACCCGCTCGACTGCCCGATCTGCGATCAGGGCGGCGAATGCCAGCTGCAGGATCTGGCCGTCGGCTACGGCAAGTCGTCGTCGCGCTACTCGGAAGAGAAGCGCGTGGTGTTCCACAAGAACGTGGGCCCGCTGATCTCGATGGAAGAAATGTCGCGCTGCATCCACTGCACGCGCTGCGTCCGCTTTGGCCAGGAAATCGCCGGCGTGATGGAGCTCGGCATGCTGGGTCGTGGCGAGCACTCGGAAATCACGACGTTCGTCGGCAAGACGGTCGACTCCGAACTGTCGGGCAACATGATCGACCTGTGCCCGGTCGGCGCGCTGACCAGCAAGCCGTTCCGCTACAGCGCCCGTACGTGGGAACTGTCGCGCCGCAAGTCGGTGAGCCCGCACGATTCCGTCGGCGCGAACCTCGTCGTGCAGGTGAAGAACAACCGCGTGATGCGCGTGCTGCCGTTCGAGAACGAAGCGATCAACGAGTGCTGGATCTCGGACAAGGATCGTTTCTCGTACGAAGGTCTGAACAGCGAAGAGCGCCTGACGAAGCCGATGCTGAAGCAGGGCGGCCAGTGGATCGAAACCGACTGGCAGACCGCGCTCGAATACGTCGCGAAGGGCCTGAAGGGCATCGCCGCGGATCACGGCGCGAACGCGCTGGCGATGCTCGCGAGCGCGCACAGCACCGCTGAAGAGCTGTTCCTCGTGAAGCAGCTCGCCAGCGAACTGAAGACGCCGAACGTCGACTTCCGTCTGCGTCAGCAGGATTTCTCGGCGCCGGTCCAGGGCGCACCGTGGCTCGGCATGCCGATCGCCGACCTGTCGAACGTGGATGCCGCGTTCGTCGTCGGTTCGTTCCTGCGCCGCGACCACCCGCTGTTCGCCGCACGCCTGCGTCAGGCCGCGAAGAACGGCGCGAAGCTGCACTTCCTGCACGCGACCGCTGACGACTCGCTGATCCCGACCGCGAAGCGCATCGTCGCCGCGCCGTCGGCATGGCTCGACGAGCTGGCCGGCGTTGCCGCAGCCGTCGCGCAACTGCGCGGCGTCGCACTGCCGGACACACTCGCGGGCGTCACGGCATCGCCGGCCGCGCAAGCGGTCGCCCAGTCGCTCGCGAACGGCGAGCGCCGCGCGGTGCTGCTCGGCAACGCAGCCGTCCGTCACCCGCAATTCGCGAAGCTGCACGCCGTCGCACAGTGGATCGCCGACAACACCGGCGCCACGTTCGGCTTCCTGACGGAAGCGGCGAACACGGTTGGTGCGCACGTCGTCGGCGCACTGCCGGGCGAAGGCGGCCTGAACGCTCGCGAAGCGTTCGCGCAGCCGCGCAAGGGCTACGTGCTGCTGAACGTCGAACCGGAATTCGACACGGCCGATCCGGCCCAGGCGCTTGCCGCGCTGAACCAGGCCGAAATGGTCGTCGTGATGTCACCGTTCAAGCACGGCCTCGATTACGCCGACGTGCTGCTGCCGATCGCGCCGTTCACGGAAACGGCCGGTACGTACGTGAACGCGGAAGGCTCGGTGCAGAGCTTCAACGGCGTCGTGCGTCCGCTCGGCGACACGCGTCCGGCGTGGAAGGTGCTGCGCGTGCTCGGCAGCCTGCTCGGCCTGCCGAACTTCGAATACGAAACGGCGGAAGAAGTGCGCCTAGCGGCCCTCGGCGACGCAGGCGTCGCGAACCGTCTGTCGAACCAGGCGTCGGTCGCACCGGCTCGCGTCGCGGCAACTGCCGCGAACGGCGGTTTCGAGCGCCTCGCCGATGTGCCGATCTATCATGCCGACGCACTCGTGCGCCGCGCAGGTGCGCTGCACCTGACGGCCGCCGCGAAGGTGGCGAACGCCGCGGCCCTGCCGGCCGCGCTGTTCGACAAGCTGGGCTTGAAGGAAGGCGACGCGGTGCGCGTGCGCCAGGGCGAGCGTGCGGTGCAGTTGCCAGCCGTGCGCGACGCGAATCTTGCGGAGACGGTCGTTCGCGTGTCGGCGGCAACGCCTGCCGGCGCAGCGCTCGGCAGCCTGTCCGGTGAACTGGTGGTGGAGAAGGCGTAAATGAGCTTGTTCGATACGATCAACGCGGGCGGCGCCCAGCTTCTCGGCATCGCATGGCCGACGGTGTGGGCAATCGTGCGCATCCTCGTCGTCTCCGTCGTCATCCTGCTGTGCGTCGCGTACCTGATTCTGTGGGAGCGCAAGCTGATCGGCTGGATGCACGTGCGTCTCGGCCCGAACCGCGTCGGCCCCGGCGGCCTGCTGCAGCCGATCGCCGACGTGCTGAAGCTGCTGCTGAAGGAAGTCATTCAGCCGAGCGCCGCCAGCCGCTGGCTGTACCTGATCGCGCCGGTCATGACCGTCGTGCCGGCGTTCGCCGTGTGGGCGGTGATTCCGTTCCAGGCCCAGGCCGTGCTCGCGAACATCAACGCGGGCCTGCTGTACGCGATGGCGATCTCGTCGATCGGCGTGTATGCGGTGATCCTCGCGGGCTGGGCGTCGAACTCGAAGTACGCATTCCTCGGTGCGATGCGTGCCGCGGCGCAGATGGTCTCGTACGAAATCTCGATGGGCTTCGCGCTGGTGCTCGTGCTGATGACGGCCGGCAGCCTGAACATGTCGGAAATCGTCAATTCGCAGCAGCATGGCTTCTTCGCGGGCCACGGCGTGAACTTCCTGTCGTGGAACTGGCTGCCGCTCCTGCCGGCGTTCGTCGTCTACTTCATCTCGGGCATCGCCGAAACGAACCGTCACCCGTTCGACGTGGTGGAAGGGGAGTCGGAAATCGTTGCCGGTCACATGATCGATTACTCGGGCATGGCGTTCGCGCTGTTCTTCCTCGCCGAGTACATCAACATGATCGTGATCTCGGCGCTGGCCGCGACGCTGTTCCTCGGCGGCTGGGATGCGCCGTTCGAATTCCTGTCGTTCATTCCGGGCATCTTCTGGCTGGTGCTGAAGATATTCGCGCTGCTGTCGGTGTTCATCTGGGTGCGCGCGACGTTCCCGCGCTACCGTTACGACCAGATCATGCGTCTGGGCTGGAAGGTGTTCCTGCCCGTCACGGTGATCTGGGTGGTCGTGGTCGGCTTCTGGATGATGTCGCCGCTCAACATCTGGGTGAAGTAAAGATCGGACGAAATCATGACGGCAATCCAACACTTCTTTAAGACCTTCTTCCTGACGGAGCTGCTGAAGGGGCTCGCGCTGACCGGTCGTTACACGTTCCGGCGCAAGTTCACCGTGCAGTTCCCGGAAGAGAAGACCCCGATCTCGCCGCGCTTCCGCGGGCTGCACGCGCTGCGCCGCTATGAAAACGGCGAAGAGCGCTGCATCGCGTGCAAGCTCTGCGAGGCCGTGTGCCCCGCCATGGCGATCACGATCGAATCGGAAACGCGCGCGGACAACACGCGCCGCACGACGCGCTACGACATCGACCTGACGAAGTGCATCTTCTGCGGTTTCTGCGAAGAAAGCTGCCCGGTCGATTCGATCGTTGAGACGCAGATTCTCGAGTACCACGGCGAAAAGCGCGGCGACCTGTATTTCACGAAGGAAATGCTGCTCGCGGTGGGCGATCGCTACGAGAAGGACATCGCAGCGGCGAAGGCTGCCGACGCGCCGTATCGTTGATTGTGTTTGCAGTGCCGGCCCGGCATGAACGGGCCGAGCCGCCGCGACGGGTGCGGCACGCGAGAGCGTCCCGCAAGCCGCGCCTGACTATGGCCTAACGATGAACCGGTAATCATGGAATTCACGACCGTACTGTTCTACATCTTCGCGCTGCTCCTGGTGGTATCAGGGCTGAAGGTGATCACTTCGCGCAACCCGGTGGCGTCTGCGCTTTTCCTTGTGCTGGCGTTCTTCAACGCCGCCGCGATCTGGATGCTGCTGGAAGCGGAGTTCCTCGCGATCCTGCTGGTGCTGGTGTACGTGGGCGCCGTGATGGTGCTGTTCCTGTTCGTCGTGATGATGCTGGACATCAACATCGATTACCTGCGCCGCGACTTCAAGCGCTTCGTGCCGATGGCAACGGTCGTCGGCGCGATCATCGTGGTCGAGACCGCGCTGATCCTGTGGCGCGGCTACGGCGACACGCACACGGTCCACGCCATGGCGACGGGCGCGATGGCCGGCTGGTCGAACACGCGACTGATCGGCAAGGTGATCTACACCGACTACATCTTCGCGTTTGAAATTGCCGGCCTGGTGCTGCTGGTCGCGATCATCGCGGCGATCGGGCTGACCGAGCGCAAGGGCAAGGACAGCAAGCGCCAGCGCGTGTCGGATCAGGTCAAGGTGCGTCGCGACGACCGCGTGCGCCTCGTGAAGATGGAAGCGGAAAAGCCGCAGCCGGAAACGGCGCAGAGCGAAGCCGGTACGAGCACCAACGGCTAAGCGGAGGAAAAGAAAATCATGCTGACTCTTGCTCATTACCTCGTGCTCGGCGCGATCCTCTTTGCGATCGCGATCGTCGGGATCTTCCTGAACCGCCGCAACATCATCATCATCCTGATGGCGATCGAACTGATGCTGCTGGCGGTGAACACCAACTTCGTCGCGTTCTCGCACTACCTCGGCGACGTGCACGGCCAGATCTTCGTGTTCTTCGTGCTGACCGTCGCCGCAGCGGAAGCCGCGATCGGTCTCGCGATTCTGGTGACCCTGTTCCGCAAGCTCGACACGATCAATGTCGAGGATCTCGATCAGCTCAAAGGTTAATTTCAGGCAACGCTGTTATGTCAACGACACTCAATGAAAACCTGCTGCTGGCGATTCCGCTCGCTCCGCTGGCCGGCTCGCTGATTGCGGGGCTGTTCGGGAACGCAGTCGGGCGCAAGGGCGCACACCGGATCACGATCCTCGGCGTATTGATCGCGTTCCTCCTGTCGGCGAAAGTCTTCCTCGACGTGATGGGCGGCGCGAGCTTCAACGCGACCATCTACGAATGGATGCGGGTCGGCTCGCTGAAGCTCGAAGTCGGCTTCCTCGTCGATTCGATGACCGCGATGATGATGGTCGTCGTGACCTTCGTCTCGCTGATGGTGCACATCTACACGATCGGCTACATGTCGGAGGAAGACGGCTACCAGCGCTTCTTCTCGTACATCTCGCTGTTCACGTTCTCGATGCTGATGCTCGTGATGAGCAACAACTTCCTGCAGCTGTTCTTCGGCTGGGAAGCTGTGGGTCTGGTGTCGTACCTGCTGATCGGCTTCTACTTCACGCGTGAGAGCGCGATCTACGCGAACATGAAGGCGTTCCTCGTGAACCGCGTGGGCGACTTCGGCTTCCTGCTCGGCATCGGCCTGCTGCTCGCGTTCGCCGGCTCGATGAACTACGGCGAAGTGTTCGCGAAGCGCGCGGAGCTCGCGAGCCTGCACTTCCCGGGCACCGACTGGGGCCTGCTGACCGTCGCCTGTATCTGCCTGTTCATCGGCGCGATGGGTAAGTCGGCACAGTTCCCGCTGCACGTGTGGCTGCCGGACTCGATGGAAGGCCCGACCCCGATCTCGGCGCTGATTCACGCGGCGACGATGGTGACGGCCGGCATCTTCATGGTGTCGCGCATGTCGCCGCTGTTCGAGCTGTCGGACACCGCGCTGTCGTTCGTCACGGTGATCGGCGCGATCACGGCGCTGTTCATGGGCTTCCTCGGCATCATCCAGAACGACATCAAGCGCGTGGTCGCGTATTCGACGCTGTCGCAGCTCGGCTACATGACGGTCGCGCTCGGCGTGTCCGCGTACCCGGTCGCGTTGTTCCACCTGATGACACACGCGTTCTTCAAGGCGCTGCTGTTCCTCGGCGCGGGCTCGGTGATCATCGGCATGCACCACGACCAGGACATCCGCAACATGGGCGGCCTGCGCAAGTACATGCCGATTACGTGGATCACGTCGCTGATTGGCTCGCTCGCGCTGATCGGCACGCCGTTCTTCTCGGGCTTCTACTCGAAGGATTCGATCATCGAGGCCGTGAAGGAATCGCATCTCGCGGGTTCGGGCTTCGCATACTTCGCAGTGGTTGCGAGCGTGTTCGTGACGGCGCTGTACTCGTTCCGCATGTACTTCCTCGTGTTCCACGGCGAAGAGCGCTTCCGTCACCCGAAGCATCCTGAATCGCCGATGGGCATGGCGGCCGCGCACGGTCACGACGATCACGGCCACGGCCATGGTCACGACGACCACGCGCACGAACCGCACGAGACCCCGTGGGTCGTGTGGCTGCCGCTCGTGCTGCTCGCCATTCCGTCGGTCATCGTCGGTGCGATCGCGATCGGGCCGATGCTGTACGGCAGCTTCTTCGAACACGGCGTGGCATTCGACAAGGTGATCTTCATCGGCGAAAACCACCCGGGCCTCGAAGAGCTGGGCAAGGAATTCCATGGCTGGGCCGCGATGGCGCTGCACTCGCTGACGACGCTGCCGTTGTGGCTCGCGATCGCCGGCGTCGTCGTCGCATGGTTCCTGTACCTGAAGCGTCCGGAGCTGCCGGCGTCGATCCGCCGCGCGTTCGGCCCGATCTACACGCTGCTGGACAACAAGTACTACATGGACAAGATCAACGAGGTGGTGTTTGCCAAGGGCTCGGTCGCGATCGGCCGCGGCCTGTGGAAAGAGGGCGATGTCGTGGTGATCGACGGTCTCGTCAACGGCAGCGCCCGGTTCATCGGCTGGTTTGCCGGCGTGATCCGCTTCCTCCAATCCGGTTACATCTATCACTACGCGTTCGCCATGATCATCGGCATGCTGGGGCTCCTGACCCTGTTTGTAACGCTCGGCGGCAAATAAGGCGAGGGGACAAGAACAATGCACGCTTTTCCGATTCTGAGTACCGCGATCTGGTTGCCGATCGTTTTCGGCCTCCTCGTGCTCGCGGTGGGTAACGACAAAAATCCGGGGCCTGCCCGCTGGCTCGCGCTGATCGGCTCGCTGCTCGGTCTCGCCGTGACGATTCCGCTCGTCACCGGCTTCGATGCGAGCACGGCCGCGCTGCAGTTCGTCGAGCAGTCGACCTGGATCGAGCGCTTCAACATCTCGTATCACCTCGGCGTCGACGGCATCTCGATGTGGTTCGTCGTGCTGACCGCGCTCATCACCGTGATCGTCGTGATCGCGGGCTGGGAGGTGATCACCGAGCACGTGTCGCAGTACCTTGCGGCCTTCCTGATCCTGTCCGGGATCATGATCGGCGTGTTCTCGGCGGCCGACGGCCTGCTGTTCTACGTGTTCTTTGAGGCGACCCTGATCCCGATGTACATCATCATCGGCGTGTGGGGCGGCCCGAACCGCGTGTATGCGGCATTCAAGTTCTTCCTGTACACGCTGGCCGGCTCGCTGCTGATGCTGGTCGCGCTGATCTACCTGTACACGCAGACGCATTCGTTCGACCTCGCGACGTGGCAGAACGCCAAGATCGCGATGACGCCGCAGATCCTGCTGTTCATTGCATTCTTCCTCGCATTCGCGGTGAAGGTGCCGATGTGGCCGGTGCACACCTGGCTGCCGGACGCGCACGTGGAAGCGCCGACGGGCGGCTCGGTCGTGCTGGCGGCGATCATGCTGAAGCTCGGCGCGTACGGTTTCCTGCGCTTCTCGCTGCCGATCACGCCCGACGCAAGCCACTTCCTGGCACCGGTCGTGATCACGCTGTCGCTGATCGCGGTGATCTACATCGGCCTCGTCGCGATGGTGCAGTCCGACATGAAGAAGCTGGTCGCGTATTCGTCCATCGCGCACATGGGCTTCGTGACGCTCGGCTTCTTCATCTTCAACCAGCTCGGCGTCGAAGGCGCGATCATCCAGATGATCTCGCACGGCTTCGTGTCGGGCGCGATGTTCCTGTGCATCGGCGTGCTGTACGACCGCGTGCACTCGCGCCAGATCGCCGATTACGGTGGCGTCGTGAACGTGATGCCGAAGTTCGCGGCATTCGCGATGCTGTTCTCGATGGCCAACTGCGGCCTGCCGGGTACCTCGGGTTTCGTCGGCGAGTTCATGGTGATTCTCGCGGCCGTCCAGTACAACTTCTGGATCGCATTTGGCGCGGCATTCACGCTGATCCTCGGCGCGGCCTACACGCTGTGGATGTACAAGCGCGTGTACTTCGGCGCGGTGGCGAACGATCACGTTGCCAAGCTGAAGGACATCGGCCGTCGCGAATTCGTGATGCTGGCAGTGCTCGCCGCGTTCACGATGCTGATGGGCCTGTATCCGAAGCCTTTCACCGACGTGATGCACGTTTCCGTGGAAAACCTCCTCTCCCATGTCGCGCAGTCGAAGCTGCCGCTGGCCCAGTAATCGCGAGCGGAGGAAATCAAGATCATGAACGCTCCTATGAATGTCCTGTTGCCTGACGCGCTGGTGATGGTCGCCATCGTCGTCGCATGGCTGAACGACACCTTTACCGGTGCAGCCGGCCGCCGCCTGACCTATCTGATCGCGGTGGTTTCGTCGGTCGTCGCCGGCGTGTGGTTCGCCGTGCAGGCGCTGGATCCGCAGCAGTACTACTTCTTCTCGCGGATGGTCGTCGTCGACTCGTTCGCGAGCATGATGAAGGCCGTCGTGTCGATCGGCTTCGCGGTCTCGCTCGTCTATTCGCGCAAGTACCTCGAAGACCGCGACATGTTCCGCGGCGACGTGTTCCTGCTGGGCATGTTCTCGCTGCTCGGTCAGCTGGTGATGGTGTCGGGCAACAACTTCCTGACGCTGTACCTCGGCCTCGAACTGATGTCGCTGTCGCTGTACGCGGTCATCGCGCTGCGCCGCGATGCCCCGCAGTCGAGTGAAGCCGCGATGAAGTACTACGTGCTGGGCGCGCTCGCGTCGGGTTTCGTGCTGTACGGTATCTCGATGCTCTATGGCGCGACCGGCTCGCTCGAGCTGGGCGAGGTGTACAAGGCGGTCGGCGGCAATACCGATGCGGCCGTGCTGATGTTCGGCGTGGTCTTCATCGTCGCCGGTATCGCGTTCAAGCTCGGCGCCGTGCCGTTCCACATGTGGGTGCCGGACGTCTACCAGGGCGCACCGACCGCGATGACGCTGTTCGTCGGCGGCGGCCCGAAGGTTGCCGCGTTCGCGTGGGGTCTGCGCTTCCTGGTGATGGGCCTGCTGCCGCTCGCACAGAACTGGCAGACCGCGCTCGTGATCCTCGCCGCGCTGTCGCTGATCGTCGGCAACATCACCGGTATCGTCCAGCGCAACATCAAGCGGATGCTCGCGTACTCGGCGATCTCGAACATGGGCTTCGTGCTGCTCGGCTTGCTCGCCGGCATCGTGAAGGGCGACGCGACCGCACCGGCGAACGCGTACAGCTCGGCGATGTTCTACGCGATCGTCTACCTGATCACGACGCTCGGCTCGTTCGGCGTGGTGATGCTGCTCGCACGCCGCGATTTCGAAGCGGAAACGATCGACGACTTCAAGGGCCTCAACAAGCGCAGCCCGGTGTTCGCGTTCGTGATGATGGTCATGATGTTCTCGCTGGCCGGTATCCCGCCGACTGTCGGCTTCTATGCGAAGCTCGCGGTGCTCGAGGCGACCGTCAACGCGGGTCTCACGTGGCTGGCCGTGCTGGCCGTGATCACGTCGCTGTTCGGCGCGTTCTACTACCTGCGCATCGTCAAGCTGATGTACTTCGATGCACCGCAGGATACTGCTCCGGTCACGGGCGATTTCTGCAAGCGCACGATCCTCGTGCTGAACGGCCTCGCGGTCGTCGTGCTCGGGCTGATCCCGAGCCCGCTGCTGACGGCCTGCCTGCAGGCGATCCGTCACACGCTGCCGCTGTAATGTCGGCAGCTGGCTGGTTCATCGTGCTGTTGGCGCTCATATGCGCCAACCTGCCGTTCCTGAACCAACGCCTCTTCGCCGTCGTGCCGATCGGCGCGACGAAGAAGAACGCGTGGGTTCGGATCGGCGAGCTGATCGTGCTGTATTTCGTCGTCGGCGCGCTCGGCTTCTGGCTCGAGTCGCGCGCCGGCAACCGCTTCGAACAGGGCTGGCAGTTTTACGCGATCACGTTCAGTCTCTTTGTCGTGTTCGCGTTTCCCGGCTTCACGTTCCAGTATCTCGTCAAACGACGCTGACGGCTTCGGCCGTCGCGTGCTCATTCCTCCGGAGCCCGCCGATGGCCGAACTACCCAATCACGACGCCGCACTGACCGAAATCTGCCTCGAGAGCGAGGCGATTTTCGACGGCTCGTTCCTCAAGCTGAAGCGTGACACCGTTCGTCTGCCGGACGGCAAGCAGGCCACGCGCGAATACGTCCAGCACCCGGGCGCGGTGATGGTGATCCCGCTGTTCGACGACGGCCGCGTGCTGATGGAAAGCCAGTATCGCTATCCCATCGGCAAGGTCATGGCCGAATTCCCGGCCGGCAAGCTCGATCCGAACGAAGGCGCGCTCGCCTGCGCGGTGCGCGAACTGCGCGAAGAAACCGGCTACACGGCACGCGAATACGTGTTCCTGGCCCGGATTCACCCGATCATTTCCTATTCGACCGAATTCATCGACCTGTATCTCGCGCGCGGGCTGACGGCCGGCGAGCGCAAGCTCGACGAAGGCGAATTCCTCGAAACCTTCACGGCGACGCTGCCCGACCTGCAGGAGTGGGTGCGCACGGGCCAGATTACCGACGTGAAGACGATCATCGGCACGATGTGGCTCGACAAGGTGCTGTCCGGAACCTGGCCGCTCGGTGCGGTCGAGAAGCCCTGACGACGCGTCAGCGGCGGGTGGGGCGCCGCGTTACAATTGGATGACGCGGCGGCTGTCCGGCCGCGCGGTCCTGATTTAGCACGATCGTTCACAAAAGCGCGTTTTGCGCTACACTCGTCACACGCCCTGATTCAGCATGAAGGTCCTCGATTTACAGTGCCCGCACGGTCATCGGTTCGAAGGCTGGTTTGCTTCCACCGATGAGTTCGAAGCGCAGTTGTCCCGCAAGCTGGTCGAATGCCCGGTGTGTGGGACGACCGAGATCAACCGGATGCCGTCGGCGCCGCGCCTGAACCTGTCGGGCGCGACGCAGGCGCAGCCGGCCGATCCACGTGCGCTGCAGGCGCAGGTGATGCGCGCGCTGCGCGAGGTGCTGGAGAAGACCGAGAACGTGGGCGAGCGCTTCGCCGAGGAAGCGCGGCGCATCCATTACAACGAGGCGCCGGCACGCAGCATTCGTGGCGTCACGACGCCGGAGGATGCGCAATCCTTGGCCGAAGAAGGCATCGACGTGATGCCGCTGCCGATTCCTGCCGCGCTGAAAGAACCGCTGCAATGACGTACGCAGTGTGTCCTTGGCCGGGCCGGACGGCCGCGGTCAGGAGACACTGCGCATGGATCTGGATTATTCCCCCGCCGACGACGCATTCCGCGTCGACGTCCGCGCCTGGCTCGAGGCCAATCTGCCTCACGCACTGCGCGCCAAGGTACTCGATCACAAACGACTCGCCCGCGAGGACTTCGCGAGCTGGCACCGGATTCTCGGCCAGCGCGGCTGGTCCGCGCCCGCGTGGCCGGCCGAATACGGCGGCCCGGACTGGAATGCGACGCAGCGGCACATCTGGGACGAGGAGTGCGCACGCATCGGCGCGCCGACCGTGCTGCCGTTCGGCGTATCGATGGTCGCGCCGGTACTGATGAAATACGGCAGCGAAGCGCAGAAGCGCCACTATCTGCCGCGTATCCTCGACGGCACCGACTGGTGGTGCCAGGGCTATTCCGAGCCGGGCTCCGGATCGGATCTCGCATCGCTGCGCACGCGCGCCGAACGTCATGGCGATCACTACGTCGTCAATGGCCAGAAGACATGGACGACGCTCGGCCAGTACGCGGACATGATGTTCTGTCTCGTGCGCACGGATCCGGCGGCGAAGAAGCAGGAGGGCATCTCGTTCCTGCTGATCGACATGAAGACGCCCGGCATCACGGTGCGTCCGATCATCACGCTCGACGAGGAGCACGAAGTCAACGAGGTGTTTTTCGAGGACGTGAAGGTGCCCGTCGAGAATCTCGTCGGCGATGAAAACCGCGGCTGGACCTACGCGAAATACCTGTTGGGCCACGAGCGAACCGGCATCGCGCGCGTTGGCGCGTCGAAGCGCGAGCTCGCGTTCCTGAAGCGCGTGGCGTCGAACCAGCGCAAGAACGGCAAGCCGTTGCTTGCCGATCCCGTGTTCGCCGCAAAGGTCGCGGCGCTCGAAGTCGAGCTGATGGCGCTCGAGGTGACGGTGCTGCGCGTCGTGAGCCGCGAGACGAGCGGCAAGGGGCCGGGCCCCGAAGCGTCGATGCTGAAGATCAAGGGTACTGAGGTGCAGCAGGCGCTCACCGAGCTGATGTTCGAGGCGATCGGGCCGCTCGCCGCGCCGTTCGACGTTCCGTTCCTCGAGGGTGAGCGCGAACACAGCAGCGCGGGCGACGACGATGCGGCGCCGCTCGCCGCGTACTACTTCAATTACCGGAAGACGTCGATCTACGGCGGTTCGAACGAGATTCAGAAGAACATCATCGCGCAGATGATCCTGGGGCTGTGATCAGGGAACGGAGACAACCATGGATTTCAGCTTTACCGATGAGCAGCAACAGTTCGCCGACGCGCTGCGCCGTTATCTCGGCGAGCAATACGGTTTCGACGCGCGCCAGGCCATCGTGCGCAGCGATGCCGGTGTGTCGGACGCACAATGGAGCGCATTCGCGGAGTTGGGCCTGACCGCGCTGCCCGTGCCGGACGCACAGGGTGGATTCGGCGGCGGCCCGGTCGACATGCTGGTCGTGATGCAGGAGCTCGGTCGCGCACTCGTGATCGAGCCGTACTGGGCGACGGCGGTCGGCATCGAGGCGCTGCGTGTCGCCGGGTCCGGCACGGGCGACGATGCCGCGTTGCTGGAAGCGGTCGCACAAGGGCAGAAGCGCCTCACCGTGGCATTCCACGAACCGCGGGCGCGCTACGACCTGTACGAACTCGATACGCACGCGCGCGAGCAGGGCGGCACGTACCGGCTGACCGGCACCAAGTCGGTCGTTCAGCACGGCGCACAGGCGCATTCGTGGATCGTGCCCGCGCGCGTCGACGGCGGCGGCATCGGCCTGTTCGTCGTCGAGCGCGATGCGGCGGGGGCGAAGCTCGTCGACTACCGGACGATCGACGGCCAGCGCGCCGCGACGATCGAGTTGCATGAAACGCCCGCGCGGCAGCTGACGGGCGGCGCACGCGATGCGGCCGCACTCGAGCAGATTGCCGATTACGCGACCTTCCTGCTCTGTGCGGAAGCGGTCGGCGCACTCGACGAACTGAACCGCGAAACGGTCGAATACACGAAGACGCGCGAACAGTTCGGCGTACCGATCGCGCGCTTCCAGGCACTGCAGCACCGGATGGTCGACATGCTGATTCACGCGGAGCAGGCGCGCTCGCTGACTTACCTGGCCGCGGTGCGTTACGCGGGCGGCGATGCCGATGCGCGGCGCAAGGCGGTTTCGGCCGCGAAGGCGAGGGTCGGCGCTGCCGCACGCTTCGTCGGCCAGCAGGCCGTGCAACTGCACGGCGGCATGGGTGTGACCAACGAGGTCGCCGCCGCACACCTGTTCAAGCGGCTGTCGATCATCGAGACGACACTGGGCGACACCGATCACCACCTTGCGCGCATCGCGGCCCTGCCGGATTTCGCGCAGACCGACGCGGCATGACGGCGACGCGCGAGCGCGCCAGAGGAGATAGACAGTGGGTATCAGTTACGAAGATCTGGAAGTCGGCAGTACGACCGAAATCGGCCGCTACACGTTCGAACCGGATGACATCAAGGCGTTCGCGCAACGCTACGATCCGCAACCGTTCCACCTCGACGAAGAGGCCGGCCAGGCATCGCCGTTCGGTGGACTGGTTGCGAGCGGCTGGCATACGTGTTCGGTGTTCATGAGCCTGCTCATCAAGAAGCTGGGACCGGATTCGACCAGCATGGGCTCGCCCGGCATCGACTCGATCCGCTGGCTCAAGCCCGTGCGCGCCGGCGACACGATCACGATGTACCAGAAGGTCCACGACAAGCGCGTGTCGGCGAGCAAGCCCGATCGCGGCATCGTGTCGACGGAGTGGATCGGCACCAACGGCGCCGGCGATACGGTGATCACCGTGCATACCAAGGTGATCTTCGGGCTGCGTCATCCGCAGGGAGCGGGCGCATGACGGACGTGACATTGCCGCTGATCGCGTCGACGCAAGCGCTGCATGAGCGGGTCGGCGCGGAACCGCTCGCGAGCGGCTGGGTCGAGATCGACCAGCGTCGGGTCGACCGTTTCGCCGATGCGACCGGCGATCACCAGTGGATTCACGTCGATCCCGAGCGCGCGCGGCGCGAGTCGCCGTTCGGCGGCCCGATCGCGCACGGCTTCCTGACGTTGTCGCTGATTCCCGCGCTGATGACCGATGCGATGCGCTTCGAGCAGAAGATGGGCGTGAACTACGGACTGAACCGCGTGCGGTTCCTGAAGCCGGTGCCGGTTGGCGCACGCGTGCGCGCGCTGTTCGCGGTGAAGGAGGTCGCGGCGGCCGCACAGGGCGGCGTACAGGTGACGTGGTCGGTATCGGTGCAGGTTGAGCGTCCGGACGCGCCGTTGCTCGTTTGCGCGGCGGAATTCATTACGCTGCACTACTTCTGATGCGCGCAGCGGCATCGACGGATGCCGCTGCGTCGCACGGCGCGTGCTTCTTCAGTGCTTCGCGTATTGCGTCGCGCCGAACAGCATCTCGCGTGCCTTGTCGTCCTGCAGGGGCTTGCGCAGCGATGCGAGCACCTCAACGCCGCGCTGCACGGCCGGACGTGCGGCAATCGTTTCGTGCCAGCGCTTCACATTCGGCAGTTCGTCGAGCACGATGCCCTGGTTTTGCCACGAACGCGTCCACGGGAACGTCGCAATGTCCGCGATCGTGTATGTGTCGCCGGCGAGATAGGCGGATTCGCCGAGGCGCTTTTCCATCACGTTGTACAGGCGCTTCGCTTCGTTAGTATAGCGATTGACCGCGTAGTCGATCTTCTCCGGCGCATACAGCCGGAAGTGATGCGCCTGCCCGAGCATCGGGCCGACGCCGCCCATCTGGAACATCAGCCATTCGAGCGTCGCGTAGCGCGCGGCCGGCTCGGTCGGCAGGAACTTGCCGGTCTTTTCCGCCAGGTACACGAGGATCGCGCCCGATTCGAACAGCGAGATCGGCTTGCCGCCGGGGCCGTTCGCGTCGACGATCGCGGGGATCTTGTTGTTCGGGCTGATCTTCAGGAATTCGGGCTTGAACTGGTCGCCCGCACCGATATCGACCGGATGCACACGATACGCGAGCCCCGTTTCCTCGAGCATGATGTGTACCTTGTGGCCGTTCGGGGTCGCCCAGCTGTAGACGTCGATCATCGTCAACTCCTTGATTGCATGCGCGAAAACGGCGCCGACAGGGCGCCGCGACAGGCGGTCATTAGAGCATGGATCGATATGTGCTGCAGGCGTCGGAAACGTGCGGCCGCGCGTCTGCGCGCGCATGTCGCTGCCGCGGCGGCAATGCCGTTGGAACGGCGGAAGCGTGCCGGATCAGCGCTTGTAGCGGGGCTGGCGTTTCTCGAGGAATGCGGTAATGCCTTCGAACGCGTCCGCATGATGCAGTGACGCGACGAAGTGATCGCGCTCGGAGCCGAGATGCGCATCGAGCGGCTGCGCGGTCGCATCGTCGAGCAATGACTTGATGCGCGTAAGCGCGTTCGGCGAGATGCCGGCAAGCGAGTCGGCCCACGCGAGTGCGTCGGACAGTGCGGCACCGGGCACGGCGAGCCGATTGACGACGCCGAGCGCATGCAGGCGTTCGGCCGCGACGGGCTTGCCCTCGAACAGGATTTCGGCGGCGAGCGCACGCGGCAGCGCGCGCGCAAGGAACCACGAGCCGCCGCCGTCGGGCGTGAGGCCGACGCGTGCGTACGACATCACGAACTTCGCGTCGTGCGCGGCAACGATCAGATCGCACGCGAGCGCGAGCGAGAAGCCCGCGCCGGCCGCCGCACCTTCGACTGCCGCGATCACGGGTTTCGTCGCTGCGCGGATCGCCGTGATCCACGCGCCGAGCTGATCGATGCTGTCGGCCTGGTAGTACGGATCCTTCGAGCGGTTGTCGAGCAGCCGGTTCAGGTTGCCGCCCGCGCAAAAGAAACGATCGGCCCCCGTGAGCACGACGGCGCGAATCGCGGGATCGCGCTCGGCGGTGGCGAGCGCTTCGACGCCGGCCGCATACATGTCGGGATGCAGCGCGTTGCGCGCGCCGGGATTGGATAGCGTGAGGACGAGCGTCGATTCGCTCTCGGGCGGACGGGAGGCCAGCAGTTCAGCACTCATTCGAGTGTGTCTCCATCGGATGGCGAGGCTGCGGCGCCGCATGTTACGCGGGCTCGTGCGCAACCCCGTGAGGGTGCTGCCGCAGCGGATGTATGGTTATCGTGACGGACGCGAAACTGCTTTAGACTAGCACGAACGTGCTTTTCAGCGCGACGCGTCCCGATGCGGCCGCCATCACTGCGACCGCGCCTCAGCAACGAAGGAGACTCCGATGCTACAGCTGTGCGGTATTCCGTTGTCCAACTACTACAACAAGGTGAAGTTCGTCCTGCTCGAGCATGACATCCCGTTCGAGGAATCGGCATGCAGCCTGCCGATCAGCGATCCGGCACTGCTCGCCGATTCGCCGCTCGGCAAGATTCCGTTCTTGAAGACGGAAGAGGGCGCGCTGTTCGAGTCGCAAGTGATCATCGAGTATCTTGCGGCGCGTTATCCCGACAAGGCCATTTTCCCGGCCGGGCCGTTCGCGGCCGCGAAGGTGCGCGAACTCGTCGAGACGCTCGAGTTGTATCTCGAATGGACGGCGCGCGAGGTCTATACGGAAGCGTTTTTCGGCGGCAAGGTCAGCGACGGGATGAAGGCGCACGTCGAGAAGCGCCTGCCGCGCGCGATCGATGCATTCAAGCGGATGGCGCAGTTCTCGCCCTACGTGCTCGGCGACACATTCAGTCTTGCGGACATTGCCGCAGCGATCCATCTGCCGGTGATCGGGATGGCGACGAAGGCCATCTTCGGCCGCGATTTCCTGCTCGACGCCGGTATCGACTGGAAGGCGCACGCGAAGCTGGTCGGCGAGCGGCCGGCCGCGCAGCGCGTGGCGGCCGATCGCAAGGCCTACGTCGAGGCAACCAGCGCCGCGCGTTCGTAAGCGCGACCCGGGCACGGCACAGGGCGGCACCTGTGCCGTGCCGGACTTACAGGCGCGCGAGCCGTTCGAGTGCGGACGCGAGCGTGCTTTCCTGTTTCGCGAAGCAGAAGCGCACGACGCCCGATTCGTGCGGCTCGTGATAGAACGCCGACACCGGAATTGCCGCCACGCCGATCTCCGACGTGAGCCACTTCGAGAATTCCGCTTCGGGCAGGTCGCTGATCGCCGAATAATCGACGCACTGGAAGTACGTGCCCGTGCACGGCAGCAGCCTGAAGCGCGTGCGATCGAGTCCGGCGCGGAAGAAGTCGCGCTTCTTCTGGTAGAAGTCGGGCAGTGTTAGGTACGGTGCCGGATCTCGCAGGTAGTCGGCGAGCCCGATCTGCATTGGCGTGTTCACCGTGAACACGTTGAACTGATGGACCTTGCGGAACTCCGCGGTCAGCGCGGCAGGCGCCGCGACATAGCCGACCTTCCAGCCCGTCACGTGATAGGTCTTGCCGAAGCTCGACACGATGAAGCTGCGCGCGGCCAGTTCCGGGTAGCGTGCGACGCTTTCGTGCCGCGCGCCGTCGTAGACCATGTGTTCGTACACTTCATCCGACAGGATCAGCACGTTGGTGCCGCGCACGATCTCCTCGAGCTTGCGCATGCCGGCCTCGCGCCACACGGTGCCGGTCGGGTTGTGCGGCGTGTTGATCATGATCATCCGCGTCTTCGGCGTGATCGCGGCGGCCAGACGATCGAACGGGATCGCATAGTCGGGCGCTTCCAGCGTGACGAATACGGGCTTGCCGCCGGCGAGCTCGATCGACGGCAGATAGCTGTCGTAGGTCGGTTCGACGACGATCACCTCGTCGCCGGGATGCACCGCGCACAGGATCGCCGTCAGCAGTGCCTGCGTCGCGCCGGCGGTCACCGTGATCTCGGTGGCCGGATCGTAGCGCCGGCCGTAGACCTGTGCGATCTTGTCGGCGATCGCATCGCGCAACGGCGCGACGCCGGCCATCGGCGGATACTGGTTGTGACCGTTGCGCATCGCGGCCGCGACCGCGTCGACGATGCGCGGGTCGCAATCGAAATCCGGGAAGCCCTGGCCGAGGTTCACGGCGCCTTTCTCGGCGGCGAGCGCACTCATGACCGTGAAGATCGTGGTGCCGACGTTCGGCAGGCGCGAGGGGAAAACGGGAGTCGTAGGCATGTCGAAAGGAGCGTTCATCGATACGGTCGCAAGCGGGTGGCGCCGGGCCCGTCAGGCCGGCGTGGTGGGACTGCCCGACGCGGCATCGAGCGCGCAGGCTTCGGTAAACGGCGCGGGCTGCGCGATCCGGAAGCCGAAGTCGCGCGCGGTGCGCTTCGCGAGCTTGAGCAGCGCGCGGTCCTTCGACACGAGCCAGTCGGCCTGCGCTGCGCGCGCGAGCTCGAGAAACTTCTGATCGTCGCGGTCCTTGCACTTCGGCAGCGGCGGCGCGTCGGCGTCGACGGGTGGCGGCTCGACGAGGGTCGTCAGGCGGGCGACGGTCGCGAGCGCTTCGATCTTGTCGATCGCGCGCGCCTCGAACTGCGGATAGTCGAGCACGAGCTCGAGTTCGTTCAGGCAGCGGCCGTCGATCACGGCGGCCAGCGTGCCGCGTTCGAGCGCAGCCCGGATCGGGCGTGTGGCAGGGTCGTCGAATACGAGTATGTCGATCCAGACGTTCGAGTCGAGCACGACGCGATGTGCGGCATGCGGGGCGAGGGAGCGGGTCATTCGTTACAATCGGTGGTTTTCGTCTGACCGCAAGGCACGGCGTGCCAGCGAGCCTCTATGATAATCGTTCTCTCCCCAGCCAAATCCCTCGACTACGATACGCCCGCCCACGTCCCGTCTTACACGAAGCCTGCATTCGTCGACGATGCGTCGGAACTGATCGACGGCCTGCGCAAGCTGTCGCCGCAGGACATCTCGACGCTGATGGACATCTCCGACCCGCTCGCGCGGCTGAACTTCCAGCGCTACGCGGACTGGTCGCCGACCTTCACGACGGCCAATGCGAAGCAGGCGGTGCTCGCGTTCAACGGCGACGTGTACGAAGGGTTCGATGCAAAATCGCTGTCGGCCGCCGATCTCGACTATGCGCAGCAGCACGTGCGCGTGCTGTCGGGCCTGTACGGGCTGCTGCGTCCGCTCGACCTGCTGCAGCCGTACCGGCTCGAGATGGGTACCCGTTTCGCGAACGCGCGCGGCAAGGACCTGTATGCGTTCTGGGGCGACCGGATCACGCGGGCACTGAACGAGCAGCTCGAGACGCGCAGCGGCGCGGCGCGCGTGCTGGTCAACTGCGCGTCGACCGAGTACTTCAAGTCGGTCAAGCCGAAACTGTTGGCCGCGCCGGTCGTCACGCCGGTGTTCGAGGACTGGAAGGGCGGTCGCTACAAGATCATCAGCTTCCATGCGAAGCGCGCCCGTGGCCTGATGGCGCGCTATATCGTCGAGAACCGCATCGCGGAGCCGGCGGCGCTGAAGGATTTCGCGGTGGAAGACTACGCGTTCGATGCCTCTGCGTCGAACGATTCGACTTACGTATATCGCCGGCGAATCGGCGAGTGACCAAGCCGGCCGTTCACGAGACGGCCGGCGCATGCATGAGGCCGGACACGCGGCAAACCGCCCGTTCCTGTCGACAGCTTTGCATGGGACCGGAGTAAGTGCTGAAGCAGTAACTTCGGTCGACATAGGAGAGACAGATGACCCTTTCGATCACCAGCAATTTCGACGCGGGCGCCATCGACGTCGTGGCATGCGACAGCGCGGACGCGATCCGGCTGCGTGTACGCGGCGACAACCGCTCGGAATTCGCGCAATGGTTCTACTTCCGCCTGACGGGCGCGCGCGGCGAGCGATGCGTGATGTCGTTCGAGAATGCGGCCGAATGCGCGTATCCGTCGGGATGGCGCAACTACGGGGCGGTCGCGAGCTATGACCGGGTCCACTGGTTCCGCGTGCCGACGACGTTCGACGGCAAGACGATGACCATCGACCATACGCCCGAGTTCGACAGCATCTACTACGCGTATTTCGAGCCGTACTCGGAAGAGCGTCATGCGGCGTTCCTCGGCGCGGTCCAGCAATTGCCGCAGGCGAGCGTCGTCGAACTCGGCCGCACGGTCGAAGGCCGTCCGATGTCGCTGCTGACGCTCGGTACGCCGGAAGTCGATGGGGCACCGAAGAAGAAGGTATGGATCATCGCGCGCCAGCACCCGGGCGAGACGATGGCCGAGTGGTTCGTCGAAGGGCTCGTCAAGCGACTGGCCGGATGGGGCGACTGGGCGGGCGATCCGGTGGCGCGCAAGCTGTACGACCGCGCGACGTTCTACATCGTTCCGAACATGAATCCGGACGGTAGCGTGCACGGCAACCTGCGCACCAACGCGGCGGGCGCGAACCTGAACCGCGAGTGGATGGCGCCCGATGCCGAGCGCAGCCCCGAAGTGCTGGCCGTGCGCGATGCGATCCATGCGATCGGCTGCGACATGTTCTTCGACATTCACGGCGACGAGGATCTGCCGTACGTGTTCGTCGCGGGTTCGGAGATGCTGCCGAGCTTTACCGAGCAGCAGGGCAAGGAGCAGACCGCGTTCATCGATGCGTTCAAGGTCGCGAGCCCGGATTTCCAGACCGAGCATGGCTATGCGGCGAGCAAGTACAAGGAAGATGCGCTCAAGCTCGCGTCGAAGTACATCGGCCATCAGTTCGGCTGTCTGTCGCTGACGCTCGAGATGCCGTTCAAGGACAACGCGAACCTGCCCGACGAGCGGGTTGGCTGGAACGGCGAGCGGAGCGCTGCACTCGGCGCGGCGATGCTGGCCGCAATCCTGGTGCATGTCGAGACGTTTGCGTAAGCGCATCGTCGTCGATATGAAAAAAGCCGGCGCATCGCGTGATGCGCCGGCTTTTTAGCTTTTGTCGTTGCCGCTCCGTCGTATCAGGACTTCTTCACGGTTTTCTTCTTCACGGCTTTCTTCTGGCCGCTGGAATTCTTCGTTGCGACGGCTTTCTTGCCGGTGCGGCCGGATGCCTTGACCTTACCGCGGTGCGACTTGCCCTTGAATTTCTTCGTCGACGACGACGGGCGCTCGACGCGCGGCTTCAGCGGCGGCACGGGATCGTTCCAGCTGAACGCAAGCATTTGCTGACCGACATAGCCGCAGCGAAATTTCAGCGGTGTCGGGTCGCTGCCGTCGCTATGGACGCCCAGGCCATCCACGGTGACGATGTTGTCGACTTTCACGCGCTGCTTGCCCTCATCGAACGAATCGTTCCACGGCGTGATCGTCGCGTTGCCGCTTGCGAACGCGTTGGGCGCGAAGTCGACGCGGTCGAAGGCCGACGACGTGCTGGCGATGAAGCTGCCGTGCGCCGCACAATCGGCGACGATCGGATCGGCATGCATCTCGTTGACGAATTTGTTGATCAGTTCGGAGCGCTGGTCGAGGAGGTCGGCGAATACCGG
Source organism: Burkholderia sp. Bp9143 (assembly GCF_003853645.1). GTDB lineage: Bacteria > Pseudomonadota > Gammaproteobacteria > Burkholderiales > Burkholderiaceae > Burkholderia. Next base: position 158,762 of record NZ_QTPO01000014.1, read on the forward strand.
TGCCGGAAGCGCAAGCGACAGGCCCGCGACACAGGCTGCCAGCTTGCCGAGCGCCCGGAAAATCCGGAGCGAGGCAGGTGAGCTGTCCATCTGGTTATTGGTGAGAAGCGAATGAGGCATCGGGCACGTATAGATGCCCGATGAAGAACAGGAGTTCAATCTTAGCGTAAAAAAGTTGTGCGGCAGTAGATGCCGCACTCTCCCGCGCTGCGCAAACAGATCGCCGCGTGCAGCGATCGCATCGGAACCGGCGCGTTCAGGCGCGCGGGCCGCCGAGGCGATAGCGCCGAACGTCGAACGTCGTGACCCACGCCGGGCGATAGACGGCGATGAGCGCGGTGGCCATGCCGGTGAACCACGCTTCGCCGAGCGCGAGTAGCGCGGTGTTCAGCAGATAGCCGGAAGGAATCACGACGGGCACGCCGTCCGCGAGCGCGAGCTGGACACCGGCCGCGACCCCGGCTACCGCGGCGATCGCGATGGCCGGTGACAGGAATCCCTGGCCGGTGATGAACGACGTGAGGTTGTGCGGGAGCCACGCGATCGCGGCGCGTTGCAGCAACGCGGACACGGCGACCGGTAGCGCGCCGTAGATCAGGTAGGTGAGGCCGATGCCTTGCCACGGCGCATCAAAGACGATCGCGGCGACGGCCGTGACGGCACCCATCGCGATCAGCGCAAGCGTCCAGTCGAACAGCGTGACGAGCAGTGTCGCGCCGAGCAGGTGCATGACGATGCCGTCCTCGAGCCACGCATTCGAGGCCCAAAGCACCGTGATCGCGGTGACGAGCGCGAGCCACACGTGCTGGAGCGTTGCGTCCTGCAGCCGGACGAAGGGACGATTCCAGAGCGCGAGCGCGAGCAGCGCCACGGCGGCGATCCAGCCGCCGATGCCAACCCAGAGCGGAAGCGGTGTGAAAAGAAAACCCATGCGTTCATATTACTCGTTGAGCATCAAACGTGGGAATCCACACATGTCGACCGTCGCAATATCGATACTGCCCGGTCAGCGCTCGCGCCGAAACCGCGCCGGCGGTTCGGCCGCGAGCGGCAGGTCCCGAGTGCCTGCGTTCGCGGCAGGCAACGGGTATGGACGGTCGTTCCGTTGAGCACGAAGCGGAACCGGGCCGCGTTCGCCGATGACGGGCTTGCTTGCACGATCACGGTTCGCCAGCAGCACCTCGAGATGGGGCGACAACCAGCCGTTGTAGATCGCGACTGCGGCGGCGCGGTTTGCCGCGCCCAACTGCTGGAAGATGCTGGCGAGGTGGATCTTCACGGTGCCTTCGCTGATGCCAAGCGTGCGGGCGATCATCTTGTTGGTGCTGCCCATATGGACGAATCGCATGATCTGCGCCTGCCTCGGCGACAGGAGGCCGCTTGGCGGGCGGCGCGGCAGCGATCCGGCGAGCGTCTGGAAATGGGTGTCGTGACGTGCCGCGGCGGCGGAGGGCAGCAGGCTGAGCGCGATCGGCGGGATGTAATGGCCACCCAGGAGAACCATTTCGAGCGCCCGCACGATCAGGTGCGGCCGTGTGGAGTGCGGGATCACGCCCGCGACGCCATAGTTGTAGAAGCGCTGGATGGCCTCCGGCGTGGATTCGTCGATCAGAACCGCGGCGGGTGTCGGCGAGCAGGCGCTGCAGAGCGCCTGGAGTTCGCTGTGACGGCCGACGTCCAGCCAGTCGATGGCAACGAGGTCGAAACGTTGGGTGCGCAGCAGCCGGCGCGCCTGGAAACCATCGGGCGCATCGTTGATGCTGGCGTGACGGTCGATCTGCCGCAGCAGGGCCTTCAGTCCGTCACGCCGTTCGGCGTCTGAGTTCAGCACCAGGAACCGCATATTCAACCTCCGTAAGGTAAGTCATTGAGCTGCCGTCGGCATGCGTTGGATTCGATAATGACAAAGACCTTACACGATGTCTGCTTGGCTGAAAGGCTTAGGAAAAGTCTGAAATTTCGAGTGAGGGAAATGCGGGCGAGAAAAAAGCCGCTCCGGCTGGAACCGGGAGCGGCTTCGTCGGGCAGGCTCAATGGGCCTGCGGTGCGCGATCAGTGAAAGTGCGGTTGGGCGGGCGATGCGTCTTCCGGCATTTCCGCATGGACGATTTCGCCGAGCGGATCCGCATAGAGCGGCACGCCGCAGTCGTCGCAGTATTCGGGCTCGAATCGGCCTGCGTGCCGGCGGACGTCGGTTACGCCGCATTCCTTCAGCAGGCTCACGATTTCCTCGAGCGGCCCTTCGATCGGTGCTTCGCCTTCGAGCGTCGCGCTGTCGATCGACACGTCGCCGTTCTCGCGGCCGTAGAGCGGCCACACGACGCCATAGATCACGTCGTTGCTGGCACGTCGCGTGAAGCCGACGCGATACTCGTCGATCCGGCGCTCGCCGAAGCCGGCGACCACTGCGCGCAGTTCTTGCGGTGCCGCACCAAGTGTGTCGAAAAGATAACGGATGGCCGTTCGGACCGTGTGCGGACGGATGCGCTCGTCCGCATCGCGGCATGCCGAATAGTACGCGTCCGGAAGTAGACATTCGAACTCGCAGCCGGGGAGGGCAGCCGACAGGTTCGGGCCACCCTGGGCGGTCCATTGCTCGAGACACTGGCCGCGTTCGATCCGGTTGCCGTGCTCTTCTTCCTGCCAGCGGAACAGCGGTGCGCCGGCCGGCGCGGCGACGACGGCGAGCAGGAAGCGCGGGTCGGCCAGGATCGGCGAGGTTTCGGGCAGGTCGCCGAAGCTGAGCTTGGCGGCGTGCTGGCCGAGCGCCGCATGCGCGAGCTGCTGGGCGAGCCGGTAGGTCTCGACATGGTGGCGCGGCAGCTGGTCGATGCTGTACAGGAACGGGGCCAGCCCGACGAGCGTGCCGGTGGCGAGCACGTGTGCCTGCAGGTGCGCGCGCAGTGCGTCGGCGACATCGCTCTTCAGCGGGCCCGACGGAATCATGTAGCGCGTCCACGCGAGAACGGGAACGGCGACCAGCAGCGCATCGTACGGCTGGCCGTCGTGCTCGATCACCATCGATTCACTATGCGTCTCGGCCATGTCGGCGAGCGCGCCATAGGCATCGGGGTGGTTCTGCTGCAGATGGTCGAGTGCTGCGTCGAGCGTGGTCTGGTTGCCGTTGCGAACAATCTTGGCGAGCAGCGCATCGAGCTTCGCTTCCCAGAAGCGATCCTCGATGCGACTGCCCGAGGCGAAGAGCGCAAGCGACAGGCCGACCAGTTTGTCGGCGTCGGGGGGGAGGCGTTTGGCGATTCGCTGGCGCATATTAAATACGTATAGAAAGGGGCGAAGAACCTCATATTCTAGTCCGTTCTTTGCACCATAAGCGGTCTCGTGCTGCGGCATGGCCGGAAGGCCGAATCGGCGGGGATGAAGGAAAAAATCCATCAACCCCTTGCGCGATGGCCGGGAGCTGCTTAGAATCACGCCTCTTTCGCGCTAACGGAAACGCGGCGCGGGAGGAAGAAGGGAAGCGGTGCGGTTGA